>JANNKM010000364.1:0-35640 GCA_031396305.1 Rhizobacter sp. | reverse complement strand
ATTGCGCAGCGCGCGCCGCTGCATGTGGGTGTACCACCAGGTGTATTCGACCGGCCGGCCCAAGGCCTTGCCCACCAGATCCGCCAGTTCGACATACATGCCTCGCAGCGGGCCTTGCTCCTTGGAGAAGGGCAGGTTGTCAGGGTCGGCGCAAACGCGCAGCGCTTCGGCGCCCGCTGCCGGCGCCGCAAGGGCGCCGGCAGCCAGCGCCGCGGCGAAGGCCCAGGCCTTCATGATGCCGCGGGTGTTCATGTCAATGGCTCCGCTTCACTTCAAGGCAAAGACGAACAGCGTGCCACCTTCGGGGCTGGCCGCAACCATCTTCTCGCCCAGCGCGCCCAGGAAGGCGGGAATCGACTGCGTGCGTCCCGACACCACGGCAACGTATTGCTTGCCGTCCAGCGTGTACGTCATCGGCGCGGCCGAGATGCCCGAACCGGTGTTGAACTTCCACAGAGTCTTGCCGGTCTTGGCATCAAGCGCCTTGAACCAGCCTTTGAGGTCGCCATGGAACACCAGGCCGCCAGCCGTGCTCATCGTGCCGCCGGACCAGGGCTCCTGATCCTTGTTGAACCACACCGTCTTCTGCGCGACGGGGTCCCAGGCCTTCACACCGCCACCGTGGCCGCCGGGGCCGACCTTGCCGAGGTCGAAGTTCACGCCGAGGTAGAACGCGCCACGCTTGTAGTCAGCCTGGATCCCTTCCAGGTCCATGCACAGGTTCAGCGTAGGCATGTAGACCAGCCCGGTGCCCTGGTCGTAGCTCATCGGCATCCAGTTCTTGCCGCCCAGCAAGTTCGGGCAGATGTCGGCTGCCTTGCGCTTCATGCCGGGGCGCTTCACGTTGCCCGGGGTTTCGACGGGCATGCCGGTCTTCATGTCGATGCTGCTGGCCCAGTTCACGCCGTCCACATAGTGCTTGGCCGACACCAGCTTGCCGTTGGCGCGGTCGATGACGTAGAAGAAGCCGTTGCGGTTCGCCTGCATGATGACGGGCGTCTTCTTGCCGCCCACCGGCAGATCGGCGAACACGAGTTCGTTCACGCCGTCGTAGTCCCACGCGTCGTGCGGCGTGAACTGATAGTGCCAGCTGATCTTTCCGGTGTCGGGGTTCAGTGCCAGCACCGACGCGGTGTACAGGTTGGTGAACTTGCCGATGTCGGAGCTGTCGTTGCCGCGCACCGACGCCGACCATGGCGACGGGTTGCTCGTGCCGTAGTAGACGAGGTTCAGCTTCGGGTCGTAGGAACCGATGTACCACGCGACGCCGCCGCCGTTCGCGCCCGAGTCGCCTTTCCAGGTGTCCGCGCCGGGCTCATTGCCCATCGGCACGGTGTGGGTGCGCCACACTTCCTTGCCGGTCTTCTGGTCGAGCGCGACGATGGCGCCGCGAACCCCGTACTCACCGCCGCCAAAGCCGGTGATGACCAGGTTCTTCGCGAGCGTGGGCGGGCTGGTGATCACCGAGCCGCCGGTGTAGTCGACGATCGACGTCTTCCACAGTTCCTTGCCGGTGTTGGCGTCGAGTGCCACGATGTGTGAGTCCAGGCGACCCAGGAAAATCTTGCCGTCGTTGTAAGCCACGCCGCGGTTGTTCACGTCGCAGCAGGCGTACTGGTCGATGCCCTTGGGGATCTCGGGCTGGTAGGTCCACTTCACCTCACCCGTCTTGGCGTTCACGGCGAAGGTGTTCTTCGGGCCGAATGACGAGGTGACGAACAGCGTATCGCCCACCAGGATCGGCGTGGACTCCTGCGAGCGCGTCGTGCCGAGTTGCAGCGCCCACGCGACGCTCAACTTGCCGACATTGGCCGCGGTGATCTGCTTGGACGTCGAATAGCGTGTATTGCCGGTGTCGCCACCGTAAACCGGCCAGTTCTGCGCCTGCGCCGTGGAAGCCGCAGCGAGCGTGAGCCCGAGCGCGACCGGGGTGAAAAATCTCTTCATCAGTTGACTCCTAGGGTTTAAGAATGATTCTGCGGTTCGGCCCGACCGCGGCGGTGCTCCTGCTGTTGTTATTGCCACGATGTGAGCTCCATCGTGACCGTTCCACCGACCATGAATTTGGTCGGTGAGGGTTCTTTTCGCTCCAGCCGTACCAGGCCCATGTTCGGGCAGTACCACTCGAGCGTGGACAAGGGGATGTCGCGCCACTGGAACACGGCGTCGACATACAGACGCACCACGGCGCGCCCGGCCACGCGCATGCAGCCGTCGAACTTTCCAGCCGGCGTTTGCACGGCCTGGTCGAGCGCCTCGATGGTGTAGATCATCGGCAGCGCTTTGTGCGTGGTGCGCACGTCGCGCGGCATCTCGTTCTTGCGCGCCAGCACGTAGGCCACCGTCGCGGCTTCCCACTCGGTGCCCACGACGTAGGGCTTGCGCAGCACGTAGCGGCGCTGCGCATCGAGCTGGGCCTCGCGTTCGAGCGGGTTGCGCGAGGCAATGCGGTAGATGCCGGTCGCGTCGATGCGGTGCCAGTACTCGATGCCCGCATCGCTGCGGCGCCGCCACGACACCGCGCCGTCGACCCTGTCGGCGCCGCGGTTCGTCAGCGTCAGCGTGTCGCGCTCGATGCTCTCGGTTTCGTCGATCAGCGTCGAGACCTGATACGTCCAACTGCGCCCCTGCGCGAGTGGAAACAGCGCGTCGTCGTGCGGGCCTGAACTGCAAGCCAGGAGGGCAAGCATGCCCAGTGGAGCGAACTTGCTCACAAGAAAACGCCGGGCCGCCCCAAGTTTTCTTGACCCCAAGGGCCACGAAGGGGCCCCTTCGTGGCCCTTGGGGCGGACGACGTATGTCGTCGGCCTGGGGGCGCTCACTCGCACGTCATTTCTCCGGCAACTGCGGCGACGGCAGATCGCGAATCTTGATCTCCTGCTCGTCGTTGCCCGGGTGCAGCCAGGCCAGGCCGCGCGAGTTGCCGGGCTTGGACTGCGCTGTACCCTGCTGGCTGATGCCGTCCTTGCCCTTGCGCACGCCCAGCTCGATCTGCGCGTGCAAATCTTTCGTGTACGGCACGCGGTAGGCACGCGGCTCGAGCTTGTTGAGGCCTTCACGCGGCACGCTCACCCATAGAAAGATCGAGCCGCCGCCCTTGCTTGTTGGCTCGTCCACCGCCGCGGCGAGCATCACGAAGCGCTCGGGCAGCGCGTCTGTGCTCGGCACGCCCCAGATCTGGTGCACCGCGTCGTTGCCGATGAAGTAGAGCGCCGTCACCGCGATCACCAGCACGCCCTTCAGCCAGCCCGGCCAGCGCGACCACAGCAGCGCCAGCAGCAGCAACAGCAGCAGCGCTGCAAAGGAGAGGACGAGTGCGAGTCCCATGCATCACAGCCGCTGCACCAGACGTGCCGGCAAGGTATTGATGCCATTCACGCTACCGTCGGCGCGCACCGAAAAGCGCACCAGGGTCACCTCGTCGCCACGCCGCGCCAGGCGCTGCTGGCCGTAGTACACGACTTCGGCGCGTGGGTTGACTTTCACGATGGACAGCGTCAGCTGCACCGGCTGCCCCGCCTTCGGGTCGGGTGCCTCGGCCTCCTTGGATTCGTAGTAATGCGCGTTGACCACGTATTCACCGGGTGCGACGCCGCGCAGCGTCACGACCTCTTGATTGAGCGGGTTCACGATGCGCTGGCCGTTCACGTTGATCGTGTCGTTCGACAAACCGCGGTCGTCGCGGTCCAGGTGCATCAAGCCGGCCTCGCGGTTGCGGAACCACACCACCTCGCCCGCCGGGTTGCGCGCCCACAGGTCGATGTCGTTCGGGTCGTGGTCGGGCCAGGACAGGGTGACGATGAATTCGGCCTTGGCAGGAACGTCGCCCGCCTTGCTCGCCTTCGGGTTCATCGCCAGCAGCGCGACGATGAAACAGAAGACGAAGGCGATCAACATGTTGAACAACATGTCGTAAAACGGATCGACCTCCGGTTCGCGGGCGTTGCGGCGTTGTCGCACTGAGAGTGAATCCTGGGGTCAGGCGCTCGCGGGCGCGCACGTCACGGAAATCGACAAACCGTGCTGCTGCGCCGCCGCCACCAGTTCGTCAGCGTAGCGGTCAAGCCGGGTCAGCTGCAGGCCGAGCAGGATGTTGCCCACCAGCCCCACCATCGTCGTCAGCAGCGCGATGCCCAAGCCTGCGGTGAGGCTCTTCAGCAGCTCCTGCGACTGCGAAGGATCGAAGTTCTGGATGTTGCCGATCTGCAGCGCCAGCACCGAAAAGCCGATCACCTTGCCGAGCAACCCAAGCTTCAACTGGATGCCGTTGACCCACCACGCCGTGGAGTGCGGGCCGTGGGTGCGTTCGAGCAGCAGATCGAGTGGCGCAGACTCTTCGCGCGGCGCGGCACGCAACGCCGCCCAGTAGTCGGTCGCCCAGCCGGCCGAACGTGACGTAAGCGCCGCGCGCTGCTGCAGCAGCTCCCGCGCCCGCGTGCCGCACCACAGCGTGGCGACAACGAACACGACGATGATGATGAGCGTGATGCCCGTGGGGTCTGAGCGCAACAACAGCCCCCATACACCCTGCGCACCGAGCAGCCACGCCGCGAACCCGAACAGGCCGGCCAGCGCCAGCCATTCGAACCACAACGGCTCGCCCTGCATCAACGCCGGCCCAGGGCGGCGCACGGGCCACATCGACATCGCGCCTGGACTCATGAGTGCAACCCTGTATGTCCTCCCGGCGAACGCCGGGATCCACCCTTTGCCGATCTCCACTGTCCTGGATCCCGGCTTTCGCCGGGATGACAGTTGCTCTCCCGCGGATCCCATCCGCAAAGCTGCGTCATTCTCCGGCATGATCGGGCCCGATCGACCCGATGTTTGCCCTGTATTGACTTCAAAGGGTTGCTCCATTTGGGAACAGAGATTTCCCCCTCCCTGCCACCGGTGTGTCCCCGCTAGACTCAACTTCGCATCGGCGCGAAGGAGATCGACGTGAAGTGGGTGCGAAGAGTGACGCGCACCCGCTGGTCGTCAGGACGCTGGGCGGTGCTGGCGGTTGTTGCGTCGTGCCTGGCCGCTATGGGAATCACCCCGGCACTCGCCGGCAACCTGACACGTGAAAAGCTCGCTGAGATGTTCCCGGCGCCGTTCGTCATCGGCGAGAAATACCGCGCCTTGCCGGTCTGGCCGATTTTTCAGCAAGGGCCCAAAGGGCCCGAGTTGCTGGCACAGGCCTTCGAAACGGTCGACATCGAACCCGTCAGCGGCTATGGCGGCAAGCCACTGAACCTGCTCGTCGTCGTGGATCGCGACGGCAAGTTTCTCGACGTGCGCCTGCTCGACCACAACGAGCCGATCTTCATGTCGGCGCAGGGCACAGCCACGCTCGACACCTTTGCCGGGCAGTACAAGGCGTTGTCGCTGAGTCACAGCATCCAGATCCTGAGTCCGCGCGCTCAGCGCGCCCAGACCGACACCACGGCCACGCTGCATGGCGTGACCGCGGGCACCGTGTCGGCGCTGGCGATCGACAAGAGCATCATGGAAGGGGCGGTGCTGGGGCGCTTTCGCCTGTGGGCCTGGATCCCGCGCCGCGCCGAATGCGGCACGCCGTGCCAGAGTTGCCGGCACCGCTGCGAGTACCAGGCCATCGAGCCCAGCGGCAAGATCGATTACGAAGAGTGTTTTCAATGCCTCGATTGCGTGGAGATTCTTCAGGACGACAAGCGCTGCTTGCCATTGATCCGCGAACGTAAGCGCCGCATGATCGCGTTGCGGCCCGCGCCCGCCACTCCGTGAATCCACTCAACCTGGCGCGTCGGCGTCAATTTCTGAGCTTCGCCGTTGGGGCCTGGGCAGCGTCAGCGTTGCCGGGCGCGCGCGCCGCGGCCGAGCCGGGGGCCGCCGCGCCGTTGCAATGGCGAGAGCGCGTGCTGCTCGGTTTCGGCACGACGCTGTGGCTGCGTGCCGCGCATGCCGATGCCGCGCGCGCCGACACCGCCCTCAGCGCCGCCGTGGCGGTGATTCGCAGGATCGAGGCCCAGATGAGCCTGTTCGATCCGCAAAGCGCGCTCAGCCGATTGAACCGTGACGGCGTGTTGCACGATCCGCCAGCCGAACTGATGGCGGTGCTACGCCTGGCGCGCAACGTCGCTTCACATAGCGACGGTGCGTTCGACGTGACGGTGCAGCCGCTGCTGGCCGCCTGGCAACACGCGCACCGCGCCGGTCGCGCCGCAAGCGCCGCCGAACTGGAGCGCGCCCAGGCACTGGTCGGCTGGCGCGATGTCGAACTCTGCGCGTGCCAGGTGCGCTTGCGCAAGCCCGGCATGGCGCTGACGCTGAACGGCATCGCCCAAGGTTATGCAGCCGATCTCGCCAAGGCAGCGCTGCAGCGCCACGGCGTGCACCACGCGCTGCTCGACACCGGCGAGTGGACAGCGCTGGGCCAGGCGCCGCGCGCCCAACCCTGGACCCTGGGAATCGCCAATCCGCGCAGCGACGCGGCAACGCCGACTCTGCTCGCGCGCCTGCACGCCGACGGCAGGGCGATCGCAACCTCTTCCGACGCGCACACGACGTTCAGCGCCGACCGACGCGACCACCACATCATCGATCCGCGCAGCGCGCGTTCTCCGCGCGAACTTGCCAGCGTCACCGTCGCGGCACGAAGCTGCGCCCTCGCCGACGCCCTGACCAAGGTGGCGTTCATGGGCGGCTGGAGCGGCGCGTTGCCTCTCGCCAGGCGCTGGGGTGTGGACATACTGGTGGTCGACAAATCGGGGCGCTGGTGTGCCAGCCCTGGTCTGAAGCTGGCATAAGAACCTGGCTAGCAGTCAGCCGCAAGGCTCGCGGGCGCCGTCGGCTGCGGTGTGCAAACGCTTCGCAGGCTGCGTTATTTCTTTCCCTTTGGCGTCACCACGGTCACACGAAGCCGGCGCACCGTCGATTCGATCGTTCGATGATTGGCGTCGGACCAATACACGCTCAACACGTGCGGACCGGGCTGGGCTGGAAGATCGAACACATACCGATAACGATTGCGGGCGATGCGCTTCAGGTCCTGCATCTCCGGCATCAGCGACGTATCGTCGATGCCGATGCGCAGATGCACGCCGCCTTCCCTGGCACGCTGTGCCATCCTGGACAAATCCGCGCGGGTCTCGAAGTCCACCTTGATGATCGGCCCGACGCGCGCGCCCTTCTTCGGCGAAACGATGCGAAGCGCCGGAAACCGGGATACCGCTGCGCGTGCGGCCAGCGCTGCCGAGGCCGGCGATGCAACCGCTGGAGCGGTCTGGCCGGCCTGCAGCGCCGCGGCCTGGCACAGCACAACGCCAACGGCGAACCTGAGCAGGTCGACGAATCTCATTGGGGGCCTTTGCTCACATGAAACGCCGTCCGAGCACGCCGTGCTTGCGTGCCTCGGCGTACAGGGCATCGCGCTCGTCGGGGTGCGCCAGGGCAATCAATGCCCGGGCGCGTTCCGACACGCTCTTGCCCTTCAGGTTGACGATGCCGTATTCGGTGACGACGAACATCGTGTCGGTGCGCGGTGTCGTCACCACAGTCCCCGCCGGCAGGCCGGCGACGATGCGCGACGCCGGATGCGAACCTTTCATGTAGCGCGACGACAGGCACATGAACGACTTGCCGCCGTCGGACATGAACGCTCCACGCACGAACTGCAATTGCCCGCCGGTGCCCGACACATGGCGGTAGCCGGTGCTCTCGGAGGCCACCTGCCCGCCCAGATCAACCTGCATGCAGTTGTTGATCGACACGACATTGCGGTTTAGCGCGATGTTGTGCGGCAGGTTCGTCAGGTCCACCGGCAACGACAGGCAGGCCGGATTCGCGTCGATGAAGTCGTAGGCGCGTTTGCTGCCCACACAAAACGTGAACACGATCTTGCCCGGGTGGCTTTGCTTGTGGCGGCCGCTGAGCTTGCCGCTGTCAGCCAGGTCCACCATGCCGTCGACAAACATTTCGGTGTGCACGCCCAGGTCTTGCAGTGTCGAATGCGCGATCGCTGAGCACACCGCGTTGGGCATGCCGCCGATGCCGATTTGCAGACACGCGCCGTCGCCGATTTCGCGCAGGATGAACTCGGCCACCTGCCGGTCGATGTCGCCGATCGGCGCGGCAGGCATCTCGGGCAGCGCCGTGTCCGGACCGTCGATGACGGCGTCAACCTCGCTCACATGCACCGTGTTTTCGACGCCGTGGCACACCGGCATCGCCGCGCAGGTTTCGACGACGATGCGTCTGGCGACATCGCATGTCGCGCGCGAGTAGGTGGTGCTGGTACCGAAATTGAAATACCCATGGCGGTCCATCGGCGCCGTCTTCAGCACGACCAGGTCCACGCTCAGGTGACGCCGGTACAGCGCCGGTGCCTCGCCAAAATTGAACGGCACGTAGCTCACCAGACCCAGCTCCGACTTCTTGCGGTCGTAGCCCGAGAAATGCCAGTTCTCATTGATGAAATGGGCCTGCCCGGGGTCTTGCTCGATCACCTGGCGCGGCCGCAGGCTGAGTGCGCCGCGGATCGTCACGTCGCGTAGTTCGCATCTGCGTGCGGCCAGCGCGGCGTCGAACGCGTCGGGCTCGTTCAGGCCGAAACCGTAGTCGATGCGCTCGCCGCTCTTCACGCCCGCCGCGACATCAGCGGCACTGCGGCGTTTCGCCTGGAGCAGGGATTGAATGCTCGAACTCATGCTGGGTCACCCCCGGGTTGATGCCGAACTGTACCGGGCCGCCTCTGGCGCAAGCGGCCATGCAACAATTCCGCGCGTGCAGCGGGCAGCCCGCCCCTGCGCTGGCGAACCGGCGGCGCCAACCCGACTCAACCTGACCGGACCCGTCGACAAGCATGGCAATCAATCGCGTGACGTTCGAGAGCAACCGGGCCGAAGCCCTGACGCCTGCGCTGCCTGTGCAACACCGCGCGGCACACCTCGGCGCGATCGAACAGTCGCATCAGCGCTGCGCGGCGCTGGGCCTGACGCGCATCGAGCGCCCCGACTATGCGCCCCTGATGCGCAGCGATCTGGCCGTGGCACGCGAGCGCAACCGGCGCCTGTATCAGCACGCCGCGCCGGTGATGGAGATGCTGTTCGAGCAGATCGTCGACACGCAAAGCATGATCGTGCTGACCGACGCGCACGGCACGATCCTGCATTCGATCGGTGACGACGACTTCCTGGCACGCGCCAGCAAGGTCGCGCTGAGCCCGGGCGTGAACTGGGCCGAGCATTCGAAGGGAACGAACGCCATCGGGACGGCCCTGTTCGAAGAGCGCCCGACGCTCGTGCATGCCAACGAACACTTCATGCAGGCGAATCACTTCCTCACCTGTTCGGCGGTGCCGATCTTCGACCCGCGCGGCTCGATGCTGGGCGTGCTCGACGTGAGCGGTGACCACCGCTCCTACCACCAGCACACGATGGGGCTGGTGCGCATGTCGGCGCGCATGATCGAAAACCAGTGGCTGAACGACGATTGCGGAAAACGGCTGCGCCTGCACTTTCACAGCCGCGCGCAGTTCATCGGCACGTTGCTCGAAGGCATCGTGATCGTCGCCTTCGATGGCAAGATCCTGGGCGGCAACCGCGCCGCCCTGGATCAACTGGCGATGAGTGGCGCCACGCTACGCGGCCACAGCGTGACCACGCTGTTCGGCACCACGGTGGCGATGCTGTTCGACCATTTCCGCGCGCCGCAGCAGGCGCCGATGCGCGTCAGCCTGCCGAGCGGCGCGCAGTTCCACGTGAGCGCGCGTTTCGAGGCCGATGTGCGCACGTCGCTGCACCCTTCGCCGCGCGCCACGGCAACGGAAGCGCCCGCCGTCGCCGACGCGCCGCGGGCCGCGCTCCCCCGGCCGGCGCAAGCCGCGGTGCTGACGGAATCGAAGCTGGATTGGCTGCGCACCGGGGATCCACGCGTTGAGGACGTCGTGCGCAAGGCGCGGCGCATCCTCGACCGCAAGATCAACTTGCTGATCCTGGGCGAAACCGGCACGGGCAAGGAAATTCTGGCGCGTGCGATGCACCAGGACTCGAACCGCGCCGCACAGCCGTTCATCGCGGTGAACTGCGCGGCGTTGCCCCAGGTGCAGCTGGAGACCGAACTGTTCGGCACTGGTGCGGCAACAGGAATTGACCCGTACGACGACGGCGCGGCGGGGTACATCGCCCAGGCCCGGTGCGGCACGCTGTTTCTCGATGAAGTTGACGCGCTGCCGCTGCCGCTCCAGGCGCGCCTGGTGCATGCATTGCAGGAGCGCGGCGGGGCACTGTCGGGCGCTGACGCAGCGCTTCCCGTGGACGGGACCATCATCGCCGCGACGCGTGCCAACCTGCGCGATCTGATGCAGCGCCAGCTTTTTCGCGAAGACCTGTACTACCGCCTCAACGGTCTCGTTCTACTGCTGCCGGCGCTGCGCGAGCGCAGCGACATTGCCGCCGTGGCGCAACGCATCCTGCAAGCGCATTGCCCGCACGACACGCCTGAACTGTGCGCGCAGCTGCTGCAGCGGTTTCGCCAGTACGCGTGGCCGGGCAACCTGCGCCAACTCGCCACCGTGCTGCGCACCGCCGTCGCCATGGCAAACGGCGAGCCGCGCATCGCCGAGACTCATCTGTCGCAGGACATCCTCGACGAACTGCGCGGTGCGGCCCGGGCCGCACCGCGACAAGAGATCACTCCAAACGCAATGGCAGCGCACCCGGGCGCGGCAGCCACCGACGCAACGGCCGCACAGGGCCTGGCTGCACTTGTGCCGCGGCCCGCCATGCCGCCTTCGACAACGCTCGACGCTGCCGAAATTGAACTGATCCGCAACGCGCTGGCCGCGGCGAACGGCAACATCTCGCTGGCGTCCAAACGCCTGGGCATCAGCCGTAATACGATCTATCGTCGGCTGCGCTGGAATGCCGGGAACGTCGAGCCACCGGCACAGGCATGACCGCGCCGCGCCCGGACCGGTAGACAGACAGCCCCGCAATCAGGCACCATCGCTGTACCTGCGAGCTTCGGGAGCAAGAAGATGCATCACGCTGCACGACGTTGGGCCCTTGCTGGAATTGCATGTCTGGTCTGCCCCCTCTGGGCTGCACCCCCCTCGGTACCGGATGTCGACGCCGATGACATCCGCGCCGTCATCGAGGCCCAACTCACGGCGTTTCGCGCCGACGACGCGGAGCTCGCTTTTTCCTACGCCTCGCCCGCAATCCGCGCGAAGTTCGGCGTCGCCGGGTACTTCATGGCCATGGTGCGCGGCGCCTATCCGGTGGTCTACCGGCCCGAATCAGTGGCGTTCCTGCTCGCCCAGATCGTCGACAACGATTTGATCCAGCGCGTGCGCATGACAGACCGCAACGGCGTGGCATGGCTTGCGATCTACCGCATGCAGCGCCAGAGCGACCGCAAGTGGCGCATCGACGCCTGCGTCGTCACGCGCGACAACGGGCAAACGGCCTGAATCGAGGTCATCCGCATGTCAGCCCAATCCGCGATTCGCGTGGGCATCGGCGGCTGGACCTACGCGCCGTGGCGTGACAACTTTTATCCGGCGGGCCTGGCACAAGCGAAGGAACTCGAGTACGCGAGCCGCCACCTGAGCGCCATTGAAATCAACGCCACGTACCACGGCACGCAAAAGCCCTCCAGTTTCGCCAAGTGGCGTGACGACACGCCACCCGGTTTCGTGTTTTCGGTGAAGGCATCGCGTTTCGCGACGAACCGCAAGCTGCTGAGTGAAGGACGCGATTCGGTGAATCGCTTCATCGACAGCGGCATCTCGCAACTCGGCGCCAAGCTCGGTCCGGTCGTCTGGCAATTCATGCCGACAAAGAAGTTCGAAGCCGAAGACTTCGAGGGCTTTCTGAACCTGCTGCCCAAGCAGGTGGACGGGCTGAATCTGCGCCACGTGCTCGACGTTCGCCATGAGAGCTTCAAGACACCTGCGTATCTGAATCTTGCGCGGCGCCACGGCTGCGCGACGGTGCTTGCCGATTCCGACGACTATCCATTGATTGCCGATTTGACCGCCGAATTCGTCTACGCACGGCTGATGCGCAGCCACGCCGCGCTGCCCAGCGGCTACGCGCCGAACGACCTGGACGTCTGGGCGCAGCGCGCGAAGCAATGGGCGCGCGGCGCAGAACCCACTGACCTGCCGCGCGTGGAAAGCGCTGGCGCCCCGGCATCGCCGCCGCGCGATGTGTTCGTATTCTTCATCAGCGGCGCGAAAGAGCGCGCGCCGGCAGCGGCGCTGGAGTTGTTGAAGCGCCTCTCGGATTGATAGCGACCTGGCAGATCAGCGGCAGTGGCCGCGCGACATCGATGCCGTGCCTTGCGAATAGTGACGGAAGCTGTACGTGCCATTCGCAAGCATCTTGATGTATCCGTGGCCCTCATGTGGACGAAGGATGACGTACAGGCCTTCACCTGACCATTCAGCGGAGCCGTTTTCGTAAGCCTCCCGGATGCCCGATGTGTCGGCGCTGGACTCGATCCAGCCCTGGCTGACTTTCGCCCGAAGCTTGAACGGGAACGTCTTGATCGATGTGGGGCCACTGCAGGTGACGTGAATGTTGGCGCAGAAATAGGGCAGTGCCGGTTCACAGGAAGCTTCACCCGTGTGAGCGAGTTTCGAGATCGCGGCCGCATCCGCGTCAACTCCCTGCGCCCAACCGGCGACGACTGCCAGGGCTGAACCCAGCATGAGTTGAAGTAGCGCCTTCAAGAATTCGCCGCGACGATCCGGCCCACCCGCTCAGGTGCGCCCTTGCCCACCTTGCCGGCGATCGCCACCGCCGCGGGCACGCTGAGCAGCCTGGCGAATTCGGCGCGTACCTGGTCGGCGGTGACGGCGTCGAAGCGCGCCATGGTCTCGGCGCGCGAGCGCACCCGCCCCAACGCGAACAACTCCTGCGCCGCCGCTTCGAGCCGAACCACCGGCTGCTCTTGCGCGCGCATGGCGCGCACCGCGATCTGGTTGCGCGCGCGCTCCAGGTCCACCGGGTCCACGTGCCCGGCCTGGGTGCGCAGCAGCCGCATCACTTCGACGAAGAATTCATCCACGTGCTCGGGCGCGGTGGACGCCTCGATCACGAACTGGCCGCAGGCATCGAGCACGTCGGCCGAACAGGCGGCGTAGTACACGAGACCGCGGCGCTCGCGAATCTGGTCCAGCAGCGGCGAGCTCATGCCTTCGCCGAACAGCGTCGCGGCGACCGCGCTGGCGTGGTATTCGCCTTGCAGCGCGGGAATCGGAAAGCCGAGCACCACATGCGTCTGCGGCGCACCGGCCAGGCGTTTCGAGCCGATGCCACCCACGTAGCGCGGCGCCGGCAAGACATTCTGTGCGCCGCGCGGCATGGCGCCGAAAGCGGCCTGGGCATCGGCCAACATCGCCTGCGGATCCACGTGGCCGGCCACGCCGATGATGACATTCGACCCGCTGTATTGCTGTTGCATGTAGGCCATCAACTCATCGCGCGTGAAGCGCTCGATGTTGTCGCGCGTACCGATCACCGGCTGCGCCAGCGGATGTGTGCCATAGCAGTTCTTGTCGAATACCTTGAACGCGGCGGACAGCGCGTCGTCTTCGTCTTCGATGAACTCGTGCAGGATCACCTGGCGCTCGCGCTCCAACTCCGCCTCGGGGAAGGTGCTGCCCTGGACGATATCGCCGAGCATGCGCACGAACTGCCCGGCATCGCGCGCCCGACCGCGCATGTGGTACGCGGTGTGGTCCTTGTCCGTATGCGCGTTCACCTCTGCGCCGAGGCGCTCGGCGTCGAGGTTGATGCGCTGGCAGTCGCGTGTGGCCGTGCCCTTGAACGCCATGTGCTCGGCGAAGTGGCTGATGCCGTTCAGGCGCTTGCTCTCGTGGCCGCTGCCGGTGCGCACGAACACGCTGACGCTGGCGCTGTCCAGGTGTGGCAGGCAGATCGTGACGACGCGCACGCCGTTGGGCAGCGTGGCGACGCAGGTATCGGAATCGCTGGGGGGAAGGCTCATCGCCCGATTATCCGGCGCGCCGCCGCTGCGGCCATCCGGGTGAGAATGGCCGCACACGCCCGCACCCCATGGACTGGATCGTCAGCTCGCCTTACGCCTATCCGGCGCTGGAAGCCGCGCACATCGTCGGCATCGCGCTGCTCTTGGGCAGCCTGGTCGTGTTCGAGTTGCGCGTCTGGGGTGCGGGCCCGACGCTTCCGCAGGACGCCCTGGCCCGGCTTGCGCTGCCCGTCACGCTGGCTGGCTTCGGCCTGGCCGCGGCCAGCGGCGGCCTGATGTTCGCGAGCCAGTATGACGAACTGCTTGCGAACCGCGCGTTCCTCGTCAAAATGGCGCTGCTGGTGGCAGCCGGGCTGAACGCCGCACTGTTGCACTGGCGCGGAGGATTGCTGGTGCACGATCGAAGCGCCCGGATTCAGACCGCGCTGTCGCTCGCGCTGTGGATTGCCGTCATCGCCTGCGGTCGCTGGATCGCCTACATCTAAGAAGGAAGCTTCATGCACACCCTGCAACGCCGTCACTTCGTCGCCCTCGGTGCCGCCACATTTGTCCCCGGCGTTGCCCTCGCCCACCATGGCTGGAGCAGCTTCGACCAGGACAAGCCGATCTACCTTGAAGGCAAGGCGGAAAACGTCGCTTGGCGCAACCCGCACGCCGAGCTGAAGCTGCGCCTCACCCCGAACCTGCAGCTGCCCGCCGACCTGGCCGCGCGCAAGATGCCGGCGCAGTCGGCAGGTGTTGACGCTGCCCGTATCCTCGCCGCAGCGCGACTGCCTACGCGCAAGGACGCGGTGTGGGAGATCGAGCTCGCGCCGCTTACGCGCTTGCAAGCCTGGCAGGTCGCTGAAATCAAAGCCGGCCAGACGGTGGGCGTCATCGGCTTCACGTTCGCGGGCGAAAAAGGCGATCCGATATTGCGCGCCGAGTTTCTCTTCGTCGACGGCAAGGCCTACGGCCTGCGGTCGTCGCCCGCTTGACGCCCTCTGTCATCCCGGCGAAAGCCGGGATCCACCGGTTGACCTGCCGCCAGTGGATACCGGCTTTCGCCGGTATGACGACAGATCGCTGAGCCAACGCGCAGGCGCTGCCCCGACGGCGGCCCAACCTTGCAAGCCGCGCTGGCCGCCTGCATGCGGCCAGCCCTTCGCCAGCCACAGGGCAGTCTCCTCCGACAGTCGGCTGTGCATACCCCTCGACCGAGCCACTCCGATCGGCTTATCATCGGCCCGCCGAGGCGCACCCGCCCGTTGCGCCTCTTGAGCAAATGTGGCCTTGCCACTTTGCTCAATCCCCTTGGGGGGCGGCGGCAATGCCGCCTGGGGGCACTGTCAACCCGAAGGAGCAAGAGCCATGGCGAAGAAGAAAGCGGAAAGCGGCGTCTATCGTGTCACCGAGATCATCGGCACGAGCCCGGCCTCGTGGGAAGACGCGGCGAAGAACGCGGTCGAGGTCGCCGCCAAGTCGCTGCGCGATCTGCGAGTCGCCGAGGTCTGCAAGCTCGACATGAAGATTGAAGACGGCAAGGTCGTGGCCTACCGGGCGCGCGTGTCGTTGTCGTTCAAGTACGAAGCATGAGAGCCTGAGAGTCTTTCGCCCATGCCCGCTCATCCCGCCAAACGACCCCCGCTCGTCGTTGCAAATGCTCGCCATAGCCCGAGCTATGGCTGTGCTTTGCGCCTAGATCGGGTGCCTTTTGGCGCGCTGCTCGGGCACGCCCGAAAAACTCTCAGGCTCTGCGCGGGGCCGACATGACGCGCAGGCGTGAAGTTGCGAGCGCAGGGGTGGCGCGGCTCTTTGCTGCGGGCCTGCAAGTGCTCTCGCTCGGCGCCATGCTCGGGATCGCGGGTTGCGCCAAGCCACCCCTGCCCGGTTCGCCGCAAGACGAGCTGGTCGCGCGCGGCCGCGATCTCTTCTTCAAGGAAACCTTCGGCGGCAACGGCCGCACCTGCGGCACGTGCCACCCGGCGAGCAACAACTTCACCATCGACCCGGCGTTCATCGCGAAATTGCCGCCGACCGACCCACTGTTCGTCGCCGAATTCATTCCGGCATTGAAAACCGGGTTCGAGAGCCCGCGCCTGATGCGCGAGTTCGGCCTGATCCGCGAGAACCTCGACGGCTTCGACGACCTGGAACGCAAATTCACGATGCGCGGCGTGCCGCATGTGTTGTCGATGCGCGTCTCCATCGACAGCCCGCAGGGCCCGCGCACCGGCTGGTCAGGCGACGGCGCGCCGGGCGACGGAACGCTGCGCGCGTTTGCCACCGGCGCCGTGATCCAGCACTTCACGAAGACGCTGAACCGGATTGCCGGTGTCGACTTCCGCCTTCCCACCGACGCCGAGCTCGACGCGCTGGAGGCCTTCCAGCTCACGCTGGGCCGGCAAATCGACTTGCAGTTGCCGCTGCCACTGAAGGGCGTGCTCGCCAAACGCGGCCAGGAGATCTTTCTCGACAACTCGCTCGGCAAGTGCAACATCTGCCATTCGAACGCCGGGGCAATCGCCCGCCCCGGCCAGGCGAACCTGGGCAACGCCAACTTCAACACCGGCGTTGAAGACCTCCCCGACCAGCCTGCGCGCGTGAGCAGTGAACTCGTGCCCGTCGACGACGGCCTGGGAACGCCGGGCGACAAGACATTCAACACGCCGTCGCTGGTGGAAGCCGCCGACACCGCGCCGTTTTTCCACAACAACTCGGTCGCGACCCTGGAGGGCGCGGTCGCGTTCTACGACGGCGCGGCGTTCAACAACTCGCCATCGGGCCAGTTTCTGAAGAGCATCGATCCGAACCGCAAAGGCATCGAGCTCGACGCGACGCAGATCCAGGCGATCGCGACCTTCCTGCGCGTGCTGGGCGCGATCGAGAACATGCGCCAGACCCAGACGCTGCTCGACGAATCGCTGATGCAGCCTCCGCCGCGCCGCGAAACGCCACGCGAACTGCTGACGCGCGCGCGGCTGCTGCTCGAAGGGGCGCTGCGCGTGCTGGGCGCGCATGCGAGAGACGGCCAAGCCGGCCTGACGGCGCAGGCCGCTGCCGCGCAACTGCACAGCGCGCTGCGCTTCATTGCCCGCGCCGCCGAGTACCACGAGCCGCCGCGTGCGACGATCGACGAAGCGCTCGTTGCGGTAAAGGCCGCGCGCGCCGAATTGATGGTCGTGAATTGATGACTCATGGCGAGTCGGAGGGCCCCACGATGACCCACATGCTTCGCTCCGTGCCGACACGCTGCGCGCTGCTCGGCGCGCTGCTCGGCGCCATCGCCACGCCCGGCATGGCGCAGAAGGCGACTGAAATGTTCATCCCACTCGGCCAGTCGACTGGGCTGTCGGGCAAGCACACGCTGATCGCACCGGTGCAATCGGTGAACCTAGCGCAGCGGACGTTGACCCTCGTGCACGAGGGTCAGGCCTACACCGCCAAGCTCGGCGCCCGCACCCCGGTGTGGCTCGACCGCAGCAAACTCCAGCAGCCGAATTCGGTCGGGTCATTGGCTGACGTGCGGCCCGGCATGGCGGCCGAGATCAAGTTCCAGAAGAACAACCGCAGCAGCGGCGACGCGGAGTGGGTCAAGGTGCAGATGGCACCTTAGGGGGGCTCAGCCATCGGGCTTGCAAGCCCGATGGCCTTCGGTAGCCACAAGGCCGCGCGCAGGCGCACCCTTGTGCGCGACCTCAGCCCGTCACGAGCCCGCGCATCTGCACGACTTCGAAGTCGCTGCCCCGCACCTGGCCAAATTCGCGACTCAGCGCGCCATTGTTCCAGCGTGAATCGGGTGCGCCGCTGACGAACCAGTTGCTGCCGTTGTCAGCCATGATCATGCCGAAGCGTTTCATCGCGGTCAGCAGGGCCCGCGACTCGGCACTGAAACTCGCAGGAATGACGTAAGCGGCCTTGAGTCTGACGCGCATGCCCATCGGCGCAAGGTTGGGGCTCGTGTTGTTCGACGCGAAATGGCTCGCGGGTGGCACGTAGGCGCGTCGCGAACTCTGCACCGTGAAGCGCAATGCGTGGAGCACGCCGCCCGGACCGAGCGCGGCTTCCTCGTAGCGCGCCAGGCCGGGGAAGATCGGCAACCCCGCTGCGTCGGCGCTCGTCCAGCCGGATTGCGCGCCAGGCCGCACGAGATTGCTGTCCAAGTGGAACACGGCGCCGCAGTCGGCGTTCCACGAACCGTCGCCGTTGAGGAACGCCCGGTACAGCTCGTACAGGCGGTTGTTGTCGCGATCGATGACGAGCACGTGCCGATCGCCCGTGCTTGCATTTCCGCCCTCGACGGGCGCGTTGTCCGGCACCGGGTACGGACCGGGGTCGCTTTCGCTGCCATACGCCGTCCAGTGCAGCGCAACGCGCGCCTGGTTGCCCGCGACGACGACATACGGAATGCCGATCGGTGCGCCCTGGTACAGGCCGGCACCGAAGTCGGCGTGCAAGCCCGTTGTGACGCCAATGCTCGCAATCAATGCATCCGAGTTCGGATCGACCGGCGCCGCGGAGATGTCGGTGTTCCACGGGTTGTCCGCGGGGAACGGAACCGCGCCGTTCAGCACGGCGCCGATTCCCAGCGCCGCACCGGAGAAGTTGGCGTAGTTGGCGGCGCCGGGCGGCGGCGGAACCGGTGCGCCGGGTGGTGGCGGCCCCGGCGATGGCCCCGGTGGTGGCCCGGGGGCGGGGCCGGCGCCGGAGGCCGGCGCTGGAGCGCTCTCGGAGCCGCCGCCGCAAGCGGCGAGCCAGAGTGCGGAGATCGCGGTCAACGCCGCGCGTCGATTTTGCTGTGTCACTGGACGCCCTTGCGCCCAGCATGGGCGAGCGGCGATTCTGGCGGCGTGAACTCTGAACGATGTGAGGAAAAGCGACCGCCCGGCGCTTCTCCTTACCGAGGGTCACAAGCTTGCAGCAGCGCGTGTAACGGGAGGCAAGTTGTCGCCTGCCAGAGCGTCGTCTTCGTCCAGTGCATCGGCCAGAAATCCCCCGCTCTGGTGCGCCCACAGGCGCGCATACAGGCCGCCGCGCGCGAGCAGGCTGCGGTGGTCGCCCTCTTCGACGATGCGGCCCTTGTCGAGCACGATGAGGCGGTCCATCGCGGCGATCGTCGACAGCCGGTGCGCAATCGCGACGACGGTCTTGCCCTCCATCAAGCGGTACAGGCTCGCCTGGATTGCCGCTTCCACTTCCGAGTCGAGCGCACTCGTCGCTTCGTCGAGCAGCAGGATCGGCGCGTCCTTGAGCATGACGCGCGCGATGGCGATGCGCTGGCGCTGCCCGCCGGAGAGCTTGACGCCGCGCTCGCCCACATGCGCGTCATAGCCGGTGCGGCCCTTCGCGTCGGCCAGGCCCTGGATGAACTCATGCGCCTCGGCGCGTTTCGCCGCGGCGAGCATCTGCGCGTCGCTCGCGTCGGGCCGGCCGTACAAGATGTTGTCGCGCACGGATCGGTGCAGCAGCGAGGTGTCTTGCGTCACCATGCCAACCTGGGCGCGCAGGCCGTCTTGCGTGGCTTGCGCAACGTCTTGCCCGTCGATCAGCACGCGCCCGCTTTGCACGTCGTAAAAGCGCAGCAGCAGGTTGACGATCGTCGACTTGCCGGCACCCGAGCGGCCCACCAGGCCGATCTTCTCGCCGGGGCGAATGTGCATTGACAGGTTCTCGATCACCGGCGCCGCGCCCGCGCGCGCCGCGGCGTACGTGAAACTCACTGCGTCGAAACGGATCTCGCCGCGTGTCACATCGATGGCAAGCGCGTCGGGCCGGTCCACCACGGCGTGAGGCCGCGACAAGGTATTCATGCCGTCCTGCACCGTGCCCACATGTTCGAACAACGACGCGGTTTCCCACATGATCCAGTGCGAGATTCCGTTCAGCCGCAATGCCATCGCGGTGGCCGCCGCGACCGCGCCCACGCCAACCTCAGCGCGGCTCCACAGCCACAGCGTGGCGCCGGTCGTGGCCATGATCAGCAGCACGTTGAGCGTGTGGTTCACGATCTCCACCCCGCTGATCAGGCGCATCTGGGCGTGCACCGACTGCATGAATTCCTGCATCGCCGAGCGTGCGTAGCCCGCTTCGCGGCGCGAGTGCGAAAACAGCTTGACGGTGGCGATGTTCGTGTACGCGTCGGTGATGCGCCCGGTCATCAGGGAACGCGCGTCGGCCTGCGCGGTCGCGACGCGCGCCAGGCGCGGCACGAAGACCATAAGCGCCGCGACGTACAGCACCAGCCAGCCGAGAAACGGCAGCAGCAGGACGGCGTCGAAACTGCCGACCACGGCGACCATCGTCACGAAGTAGATCACCGCGAACACCATGATGTCGGCGACGATGAGCACGGTATCGCGCGTCGCCAGCGCGGTCTGCATCACCTTGGCGGCCACGCGCCCGGCGAACTCGTCCTGGTAGAAGTTCATGCTCTGGTCGAGCATGCGGCGGTGGAAGTTCCAGCGCAGCAGCATCGGGAAGTTGCCCGCCAGCGTCTGGTGTTTCAGCAGCGTTTGCAGCAGCACGACCAACGGGCTGGCAAGCACAATCGCAGCCAGCAGCAGCAACGTGCCGCGCTCCCTGGCCCACAACTGCGCCGCATCGACCTGGCCGAGCCTGTCGACGATTGCACCGAGCATCGCGAACAGCAGCGCCTCGAACACGCCGATCGCCGCAGTGAGCAGCGTCATGCCCACGATGAACGGGCGCATTCCCGCCGTGCACGACCAGACGAAGGCAATGAAGCCGCGCGCCGGTGCCGGCGCGGTGCCATCCGGATACGGATGCACCAGCCTTTCGAAAAATCCGAACACGAGTTGAGCCTCCCTGCGTCGCGCGTTGTCGCGCATCGTCGCCCCGCACGCGCGGGTTCGCAGCGTAGCCGATTCACATGAATGAACTGCAATGCCGTGTCAATTCACCCGATCGCCGCGGACGCCGGCCACCACAATGCGAACCTCAGAGGCGATAAACCGACCGCAGATTGGGCGGACCACCGGAACCCGTGACCGGCGCCAGAACCGTCTTCGCCAGCAATGGTGTTGCCCGGTAAGCAGCAGGGCCACCGCGAGGTGGCCCTACGCTTTTGTGCAATGCGCGGCCTCTGCCCGGCCGCAGGCGCAGCGCAGTCGGCAGCAAAAGCTGTAGGATGCCTCAGAGTGAACTTTGATCTCACCGGCCGCACGGCAATCGTCACCGGCGCATTCAGCGGCCTCGGGCTGCACTTCGCGCAGGTCCTGGCCGCGCACGGCGCGCGCGTCGCGATGCTCGGCCGGCGTGTCGACCTGGGGCGCACGCTCGCCGGGAGGATCAATGAAGACCTGCAGCGCAGCGACGCCTGCACTGCCTTTCATGTGGACGTGCGCAGCGCGGCAAGTGTCGCCGCATCGATGCGGGAAATCGTCGCCAGCCTGGGCGTTCCCGACGTGCTGGTGAACAACGCCGGCATCGCGCTGCGCGCACCCGCGCTGGACATGGTCGAGGCCGACTGGATGGAGATGCTCAACGTCAACCTCAGCGGCGTGATGCGCATGGCGCAGGCCACGGCGCGCGCGATGGTCGAGGCCAAGCGCGGTGGCTCGATCGTGAACATCGCCTCGATCGTCGGCCTGCGCGTACGTGTGGGCGTGCTGGCGTACGCCGCGACAAAGGCCGGCGTCGTGCAGATGACGAAGGCGCTGGCGCTGGAATGGGCCGAGCACGGCATCCGCGTGAACGCACTGGCGCCGGGCTACTTCGTCACCGAACTGAACCGGGCGATGCTCGCTTCGCCACCCGGCCAGGCCATCATCGCGCGAATTCCGCAGCGCCGCACCGGAGAGTTGCATGAACTCGATGGCCCCTTGCTGCTGCTGGCCAGCGATGCGTCGAGCTACATGACGGGCGCGGTGATTCCGGTTGACGGGGGTCACCTGGTAAACACCTTGTAGCCCGGCGGCCGAGGCAAACGGCGACCATCTGAAGGTCTGAGGTTCACGAACGTGTACGCGACGGGGCTGCGCACCGTGCGCGGCCTGGAAGCGCTGACGCTGTCGATCCCGCCGACACCCGGCCACGCGGTGCCGATGCGCGCCAACAACAAGTGCTTCCAGACCATCGGCGGTGTGTTCAAGGACCAGGGCTACGAGGCGCTGTATGTGTACGGCGGCTACAGCCGCTTCGACAACATGCGCGACTTTTTCGGCGGCAACGGCTACACCGTGATCGACCGCAGCGCCATTGACCCAAAAGACATCTCGCACGAAACGATCTGGGGTGTCGCCGACGAAGACCTGTTCCGCCTGGCGGTGCGCGAGATCGATGCACGTGCCGCCGCAGGCACCAAGGTGTTCACGCATGTGATGACGACGACGAACCACCGGCCGTTCACCTACCCCGCCAATCGCATTGACATCGCCTCCGGCACCGGCCGCGACGGCGCCGTGAAGTACACCGACTGGGCGATCGGCGAGTTCGTGCGCCTGGCGGCCTCGCGCCCCTGGTTCGCCAACACCGTGTTCGTGTTCGTCGCCGATCACACCTCGAACGGCCGCGGCCGGACGAATCTGCCGCCGGAAAACTACCGCATTCCATTGATCGTGTACGCGCCGGGCATCGTCGCGCCGGGGCGCGTCGACACGCTCGCATCGCAGATCGACGTGGCGCCAACCGTGCTGGCGCTGCTCGACGTGAGCTACACCTCGCGCTTTTTCGGGCAGGTCATCCTCACCGAAGGCAGGCACCACCCGCGCGCCTTCATGGCGAACTACCTGACGGTGGGTTACATGCAGGAAGACCGCATCGTCGAGCTCACGCCCAAACGCGGTGTGAAAGTGGTGAACGCGCAAACCAGCTTGCGCAGCGATGACGATTCGACATTGGCCGCCCACCTCAGCGACGAAGCCTCGGCATACTACGAACTCGCGACCCAGGTGCTGCGTGGCGTGGACGCGGGCGCTGCGATCCTGCGCCAGGTCTTCGCCGCGTACTGATTTCGCGGCGCGTCAACCTGACACATCGCCACGCCATCGCGCCGCCAGCAATTGCTCCAGGCGTTGCTCGGCTATGCCGTAGAAGCGCTTCACCTCGTCGACCTGGCGCAGCATCGCGTCGGCCGGGCCCGGGTTCGCGCGCTTCACCGCGAGGATCATCTTGTTCTTGCTCGTGTGCTCGAGCGAGACGAACTCGAACACCTGCGTTGCATAGCCGCAGGCCTCGAGCAGCAGCGCGCGCAGGCCGTCGGTCACCATCTCGGCCTCCTGGCCGAGGTGCACACCGTGCTGCAGGATCGCGCGGATCGGGTGCGGGCTGAGCAACTGCGGGCGCACTTCCTTGTGGCAACACGGCGCGCACAGGATGATCGCCGCGCCGGCCTGCACGCCGAGGTGGATGGCGTGGTCGGTCGCGGTGTCGCAGGCATGCAGCGCGATCATCACGTCGATTGGCTGCGGCGCGTAGCGGGTCACGTCGCCCTGCTCGAAGTCCAGGCCGTCGATACCGAGCCGCGCCGCGGCAGCCGTGCACAGCACCACCATGTCGGCACGCAACTCCACGCCCGTGACGTGCGCGTCGATGCCGCACGCGTGGCGCAGGTGGTCGTGGATCGCGAACGTGAGGTAGCCCTTGCCCGAGCCGAAGTCCAGCACGCGCAGTTGCCGCGCTTGCGCCAGCGTCGAGCCTGCCAGGGCGCCGGCAAAGACTTCGACGAACTTGTCGATCTGCTTGTACTTGCGTGACATCGCGGGAATCAGTCTCCCCTGCGCATCCGTCACGCCCAGCGCGGCGAGGAAAGGTCGGTCCGGCTCGACGAAGCGCCGCTTCGCCCGGTCATGGCCCGGGGCGGTGGGCGCGACCTGCTGAGCCGCGTTGCGCCGCAGCGTGCACACGCCCCGCTGGCTGATCGCGAGTTCGATTGTCTGCGTGGTCGTCAGCAGATGCGCGTTGCGAAACGACGCGCCGAGCAGTGCGGCGACGTGTCGCCGGCCTTCGTCGAGCAACAGGTTCTTCGTCACGTCTTTCGTCTTGTAGCGATAGACGGTTGAGAGTTGCGTCGAACCTCGCAGCTGGATGGTCCGCAGCGACACCTGCTGCAACTGCGGTTCGGTTCCGACATGCCTGGCGAGCACGAGCTTGACCAAAGTGGAATGCGCCAGGCTTTCATCGAGCAACGCAAAAAACTCGTCGCGCGGCGACTCGGGAGTGCCTTGCAGTGCGATGCCTGAACTCAAGGGCGGGAAGTGTGGCGCAGGCATCATGGTCGCTATCATCGCGCGTCGCGCACCCGGGCGCTCGACGCAGCCCCGCAGACCTTGTGCGACGATTGCGTTCTCATCGCAATCGCCCACGGACCTTCCATGCTGAAAAGTCTGATCATCTTCCTGATCGCCGTCGCCGCCCTCGTGACCGGCTACATCGCGTTCGTCATGTCCTGGAGCTACTCCAGCGGCGAACGCGCCGGCTGGGTGCAGAAGTTCTCGCACAAAGGATGGATCTGCAAGACTTGGGAAGGCGAGCTCGCGCTCGTATCGCTGCCGGGAACGACGGTGGAGAAGTTCTATTTCACGGTGCACGACGACGCCGTCGCGGAAAAGATCTCTCGCGCAATGGGTCGGCGCGTGAGCCTGCACTATGACGAAAAGGTCGGCCTGCCCACCAGTTGCTTCGGCGATACGCGCTATTTCGTCAAGGCAATCACCGACACGCCCGACATTCCACTCGGCCCCGGCGTGGTGCTACCGAGCGCCCCACCGGCACCGGCGCCTGCAGCGTCGCGCTGAGCCGCTCGCCCTGTTGTGTCATCCCGGCGCACGCCGGGATCCACCCCAGCCCCCAGCACCCCTGGATCCCGGCCCCGTATCAAGTACGGGGTGGCACTGTTCGCCGGGATGACTGGTGTTTCCCCGACGCTCAGTCGACCTTCGCTCCAGAGGCCTTCACGATCGGCCCCCAGCGCGCCGTTTCCAGCTTGTTCATTTCCGCCATCTGCTCGGGCGTGCTGCCGATGATGCTGTAGCCCAGCTCCGTCATGCGCTTGACGAACTCGGGCGACTTGGTGCCCTTCACGGCGGCGTCGTTGATCCTGGCGATCTCTTCTTTCGGTGTCGCTGCCGGCACCGCGATCCCGAACCACACGCCTGACTCGTAGCCCGGAACACCGGCCTCGGCGACCGTGGGTACGTCGGGCAACAGCGGGTCGCGCTTCGCGCCGGTCACCGCCAGCGCGCGCAGCTTGCCGGTTTTGATGTGCGGCAGCGCGGAAGGAATGTTGTCGAACATCATCATCACCTGGCCACCGAGCAGATCGCTCACCGCCGGTGCGCTGCCCTTGTAGGGAATGTGCACGATGTCGACCTTGGTCAGGTGCTTGAACATCTCGCCCGACATGTGGATGCTGGTGCCGTTTCCGGACGAGGCGTAGTTCATCTTGCCGGGCTCGGCCCTGGCCAGCGCAAGAATGTCGGCCACCGAATTCGCCTTCACCGCCGGATGGACCACCAGCACGTTCGACAGCGACACCAGCGCGGCCACCGGCGTCAGGTCCTTGATCGGGTCGAACGGCATCTTGGCGTAGAGCGCCGGGTTGATGGCGTTGATGCCGCTCGTCGTCATGAACAGCGTGGTGCCGTCCGGTGCCGCGCGCGCCGCCTCGGCGCCGCCGATGTTGCCGCCCGCGCCAGGGCGGTTCTCGACGGTCACGGTCTGCCCGAGAATTTTGGACAGTTCAGCCGCGATCGCGCGCGACGCGATGTCCACTGCCCCTGCCGGTGGGAACGGGCAGATCAGCCGGATCGGCTTGGGCGATTGGGCCTGCGCACCGGCCAGCGAGGCCGTGGCGAGCACGATCGCAAGCAGCGTCTGTGTGACGGAACGATTCATCTGCGGCTCCTGGCGGTGAGTGGTTGGCGAACGGATCGCGATTCAGTGTAGCGGGACGGGCCGTGCGACCTCCGCCACTGCCACTGTTCCCAAGTCCCAAGTGCAACCTCCCGGCGCCACACGGCGTGTCGCCGTTCGGCGGTGACATCGCGGATCTGAGGTCACGCACCTTGCCCGTCCTACCCAGGATAATCCGCGCCTGCCATGCCACGCCAGCCGATGTTCACCGCAGCCCTTCGCCCAACTCACGACGCTGCCGCCGCGCCCGGTGCACCCTCGGCGCACGTCGTCGCGTCGGGGCACGATGCCGCGGCGTCGCCAGCGACCGAGCTCCCGGCCGACACCGCCCGCCCCGCGTTTTCGGCGCGCACCGACCTGTGGATCGTTGCCGGCCTGACGCTGGCAACTTTCGCCCTCGCCTGCGCGTTCGAACTCTACGAAGCATTCACGCGGCTGACCCGGCCGCTCGAGGTGTGGCAGCTCGACGAACTGCCGATCGCCCTGCTCGCGCTCGCGCTCGGGCTGGCGTGGTACGCCTTTCGGCGTGCGGCACAGGCGCGCGCCGAACTGCTGCTGCGCGAGCAGGCCCAGGCGCAGGCGCTGAGCCTGCTCGGGCACAACCGTGAACTTGCCCAGCAGTTGCTCGGCGTACAGGAAAGCGAACGGCGGGCGCTGGCTCGCGAACTGCACGATCAGCTCGGCCAGCATTGCCACGCGATCCGCGTCGAAGCCGCGTATCTGCGGCGCAGTGAAGACCCCGAGCAGGCGCGCGCTGCGGTGTTGCGTACCGCCATGAACGCCGACGCCCTGGTGGGCAA
The DNA here is from genome assembly GCA_031396305.1 of Rhizobacter sp. Taxonomy (GTDB): domain Bacteria; phylum Pseudomonadota; class Gammaproteobacteria; order Burkholderiales; family Burkholderiaceae_C; genus JAEMQF01. The sequence continues at coordinate 9,010 of JANNKM010000364.1, read as the reverse complement.
TGTGCGCGCCCTGCTGCGGCGCCTGCGCCCCGCCGAACTCGATGAGCTGGGCCTGGTGGCGGCATTGCAGGCCTTGTGCGAAGCGTGGGAAGAGCGTACTGCGATCGCTTGCATCTTTCGCCACGACGGACTTCTGGAGGGGCTGGGCGAAAACATCGATACGGCCTTGTACCGCGTGACCCAGGAAGCCCTCACCAACGTGCTGCGCCATGCGCAGGCCACGCAGGTGCGCATCGGGCTGCAGTGGCGCGAGCCGGCCCTCGTTGAGCTGCGCATCGACGACGACGGCTGCGGCTTCGACCCGAATTCCGACACCCGAGGTCTGGGGTTGCTCGGTGCCGCCGAACGCGCCGCCGCGCTCGGCGGTTCACTGCGGATCGACAGCGCGCCGGGGCGCGGCACGAAACTTCGCATGTGCATTCCCCTGGCCCGAGCATGATTCGCGTGCTTCTTGTCGACGACCATCCGGTGGTGCGCGCAGGCTACCAGCGCCTGCTCGAGCAGGCCGGCGACATCTCCGTGGTGGCGCAGGCCGATCGCACCGACGCCGCCTGTGCCGCGTTCGCCGAACACGCGCCCGACGTGACCGTGACCGATCTCGCGATGCCGGGCAGCGGCGGGCTGGAGTTGATCCGCCGGCTGCTGGCCCGCTCGCCGCAGGCGCGCATCCTGGTCTTCAGCATGCACGACAGCGACATGCTGGTGCGCCGCGCCCTGGAAGTCGGCGCGCGCGGCTTTCTCTCCAAGAGCAGCGCGCCCGAAGCCTTGCTCGATGGCGTGCGGCGCGTGGTCGGTGGCGAACGCTACCTCGGCCCGGGTCTCGCGTCGCAATGGCTGACCGGCCCGTCCCCCGACAACCGCCTGGCCAGCCTGACGCCGCGCGAGTTCGAAATCTTCCGACTGCTGGCGCGCGGCGAAACGCCCGTCGGTTGCGCCGCGGCGCTCAACCTCAGCCCCAAGACGGTGTCGAACCATCAAACCGTGATCAAGGAAAAGCTCGGTGTCAGCACGACCGCCGCGCTCGTGCACCTGGCGATCAAGCATGGCGTGATCCAGGGTGACACCGGCGGCGGCTGGGTCGGATAGAGGGAAACCTCGGGTAGCGACAACCCGCAGCGGCGTCGGGAAGTTTTCCCTGGTGCCGCCGGCAGCGCAACGATAACGTGCGCACCGCGGCCCAGGAGGAACGTCTGGCGGCTGCTTCGATCCCCCGAAAAAAGTTATGCCCCGAGACACCATGATTCGTCCCAAATTGCGCTTCGGGCTGCGGCCCGCGCCCGCGCCCGCGCCCATCACCCTTGCTGCCCTTGCCGCCCTTTGCGCGTGCCCCGTGCCCGCGTCGGCCCAGCAAGCCACGACCGCACTGCCCAGAGTCGAGGTGATCGGCGTCACGCCCGTGCCGGGCCTGGGTGTGCCCAGGGACCAGATCCCCGGCAACGTGCAGTCGGCGAACGACCAGAAACTGCGCGACGCGCAGAGCTTGAATCTGCCGGACTTCCTCGCGACGCAGATGCCGAGCGTCACGATCAACGAGATTCAGGGCAATCCGTACCAACTCGACGTGAACTACCGCGGCTTTTCCGCGAGCCCATTGCTGGGCACCCCGCAAGGCCTGTCGGTCTTCCTCGATGGCGTGCGCGTCAACGAACCTTTCGGCGACGTCGTCAACTGGGACCTGATTCCGCGCGCGGCGCTGGGCTCGATCACGTTGATGCCGGGTTCCAACCCGCTGTTCGGCCTAAACACGCTCGGCGGCGCGATCTCGCTGCAGACCAAGAGCGGACTCAGCCATCCAGGCACCGAGGCGGAGTTGAGTGCCGGATCGTTCAGGCGCCTCGGCGCCGAAATGGCGCACGGTCAGAAGCTCGGTGCGGACAGCCACCTCTTCATTGCCGCAAGCGCGTTTCGCGAAGACGGCTGGCGCGACGCGTCGCCATCGCGCGTCAACCAGCTCTACGCCAAGTTCGGCTCGCGCGACGGCGCACTGCGCTGGGACGCCGGCGCGGCCTACGCCCGCGCGCGCTTGATTGGCAACGGGCCCACGCCGGAGTCGATGCTGGAGCAGCGCCGTGAGCAGGTCTACACCGTGCCCGACGAAACGCGCAATCACGCGCTGCTGGTGACGCTGCAGGCCGCCTACAGGCTCACTGACGCACAGGCCCTCAACGCCACCGCGTATGTCCGGCGCGTCGACACCGACACGCTGAACGGCGACCTGAACGATGCCTTCGACCCACCGCTGGTCCCAGAGGCAGGCGTCGAGAACCGCACCACAAGCCGCCAGCGCGGCGAAGGCCTGGCGCTTCAATGGAGCCTTGCAAACGCAACTCACCGTCTCGCCGTCGGCTTCACCCACGACCGCTCGCGCACGAACTTCGAGCAGACCGAAGCCGAAGGCGACCTCGACCCGAGCCGTCGCGTCATCCCCAGCGAGGCCGCCGCCACGAATGCGCTGCTGCGCGGCAAGTCCACGACGCAAAGCGTCTTCGCCACCGACACCTGGGCGCTCACGCCCGACATGCACCTCACGCTGTCGGGCCGCTACAACCGAACCCATGTCGTGACCATCGACAACGGGCGCGCCCAACTCGGCCTGACCACCACGCTGGACAGCGACTCGCGCTACAACAAAGTCAACCCCGCCGTCGGCCTGACGCTGCGGGTTTCACCCCGGGCGACGGTCTACGGCGGCTTCAGCCAGGGAAACCGCGCACCCAGCCCGATCGAACTCGGCTGCTCCGACCCCGCAAACCCATGCGTGCTGCCCAATGCACTGCAGTCCGACCCACCGCTCAAGCAGGTCGTGGCACGCACGCTTGAGCTCGGTGTGCGCGGCACGATCGGCGGCGTGCGCTGGAACGCCACGGCGTTTTCCACCCGCAATCGCGACGACATCCTGTTCATCAGCAATGCGCTCGCGGCAGGCTATTTCACGAACTTCGGCCGCACACAACGCCAGGGCCTGGAGCTCGACGCCGGCGGCAACTTCGGCAGCGTCGACTGGGGCTTGGGCTACAGCCATTTGCGCGCGACTTACGAATCCCCCGCGTGCATCGTCTCCGGCAGCAACAGCACGGCGCAGACTTCAGCCAACTGTGTCGGCAACAACGAGATCGAAGTCCGACCCGGCGACCGCATTCCCGGCCTGCCACGCCACAGCCTGAAACTCAAGTTCGACGTGCGGGCCATGGACACCCTGCGCCTGGGCGCACAACTCGTCAGCCATTCCAGCCAGTTCGTGCGCGGCAACGAGAACAATGCACACGCCGCAGACAACGTGAACTTCTTCGGCAGTGGCAAGGTTTCGGGTTTCACCGTGCTCAACCTGACCGGCGACTGGCGGTTCGCTCCGGGCTGGGAGCTGCTGGGCCGCGTCAACAACGTTTTCGACAAGCGCTACGCCATGGGTGGCCTGCTCGCCGAGAACGCGTTCGACGCGGCCGGCACGGTTCAACCCCCTGCGAACTGGCGCAATGAACAGTTCGTCACCCCGGCAGCGCCGCGCTCGGCCTGGGTGGGCGTGCGGTGGAGGTACGGGGAGAAGTAGGCGAACTGGCGTCGCTCAACAAACGCCGGTTCCCGCAGCTTCGGGAATCGCCGAGCCCTCTTTCTTCTGCGTGAGCACGATGCCGTTCTTCACCGCCACAATTTCGGCAACGATGGACACCGCAATCTCGGCGGGCGTCTTGCTGCCCAGATCCAGGCCGATCGGCCCGTGCAGCCGGGCTATCTCGGCGCTGGACAAGTCGAACAGCGCAAGACGCTCCTTGCGCTTGGCCGTATTGCCGCGCGAACCGAGCGCGCCGACGTAAAACGCCGGGGATTTGAGCGCCTCCAATAACACCATGTCGTCCAGTTTGGGGTCGTGCGTCACGGCGATCACGGCGCTGTGCGGGTCGAGTTGCAGCTCGAGCACCAGATCGTCGGGCATGGCCTTGCTGAACGTGGTTCCAGGCACGTCCCACGTCAGGTGATATTCCTCGCGCGGGTCGCAGCAGATGACTTCAAAGTCCAGCGCCAGCGCCATCTGCGCCACGCTGCGTGACAGCTGCCCGGCGCCGATGATGAGCAGCCGCCAGCGCGGGCCGAACAGCGCACGCAGGGTCGTGCCATCGAAGGTGAACGTTTCGCCGCGCGACGCGGGCTCGATGACCACGCTGCCGGTGTCGAGGTCCAGGCGCCGCGATACGAGCTCATGGCGCGCCGTGCGCTCCAGGATTTCCGTGATCCACGCAGTGTCGCCGAGCGGCTCTTGCACCAGCCGCAAATTGCCGCCGCACGGCAAGCCGAAGCGCGCTGCTTCTTCCTTGCTGACGCCGTAGGTCACGAGCGAAGGCTTGGCGACGCGCTCGCCGTGGCGCACGCGCTCGATCAAGTCGTCTTCCACACAACCGCCCGATACCGAACCAGCGACCTGGCCGTCGTCGCACATCGCGAGCAGCGCGCCGGGCGGGCGCGGCGCCGAGCCCCAGGTTTCGATCACGGTCACGAGCCACACGCCGCGGCCCGCGGCGCGCCAGTCACGCGCCTGCGTCAGCACCTGCAAATCAAGACTGTCCATGATGAACCCCCGCCCCCGCTGCACGATTGAAGGTGCGAATTGTGCCTGCGCCGGCACGTTGCGGTGCGCTGCGCAGCGCCTGGCCCAGATCGGCCAGGCTCGCCAGGTTGTGCACCGGCAGGAACCTGTCGACATGCGCAAGCAGGGTTTTCACTCCTGCAGCGCGCGGCTCGAAGCCTTCGAAGCGCAGCAGCGGGTTCAACCACACCACTTCATGCGCCAGGCGGTGCAGTTGCGCGGCGCTCTGCGCAAGGTGCCCGCCATCTTCGCGCTCCAGGCCATCGGTGACGAGCAGCACCGCCGCGTTGGCGCCGAGCACGCGGCGCGCCCAGCGCCGGTTGAACTCATCGAGGCTGCTCGCGATGCGCGTGCCGCCCCTCCAGTCGAGCACTTGCGTGTCGGCCATCTTCAGTGCGACATCGGGGTCGCGGTGCTTCAGGCAGCGCGTGATGTTCGTCAGGCGCGTGCCGAAGGTGAAGGTCTGAACTTTCAGATAGCGCCGGTTCAGGCCGTGCACGTAGTGCAGGAAAAGCCGCGAATAGCGCTCCATCGAACCCGAGATGTCGAGCAGCACGACGAGCGGCGGCAACTCGGTGCGCGGCCGGGTGAAGGCTGGCGTCAGGGTTTCGGGCTGGCGCGCCATGCGCTGCAACGTCCGGCGCAGGTCGAGCGTGCCGCGCGTGCCTGTCCCATGGCGGCGCCGGCGCACCGGCTGCACCGGCAGCGGCACGCGTTCGGCGAGCTGTTTCGCGGTTTCGAATTCCGCCGTCGTCATGGTTTCGAAGTCGGCTTGCTGCAAGCGCTCGCGATCCGAAAAGCTGAATTGTGTGTCGAACCGGACTTCTTCCTCCGCCGTGTTGTTCGCGGGATTGGGCGGCACGGCCTGGGCCGGCACGGCAAGCGCCTGCGCCAGTCGGTTCGAACGCGGCGGGCGCATTTTCTCGCCGCGGCCGGAAATCTTGGGCAAGAGCAGCAACATCATCTGTTCGAGCAATTTCGGGTCGCGCCAGAACGCGTCGAACGCGGCGTCGAACAGGGCCTGCTGTTCATGGCGCTCCAGCATCACCGCGCTCAATGCGGCGCGCACGTCTTCGCGCCGATCCAGGCCGACCGCTTCCACTGCGGCGATGGCCGCCAGCACCCGGTCCGGCCCCACCGCGAGGCCGGCACCGCGCAGCACGCGCGAGAAGTGGACGATGTTGTCGGCGAGCACTTGTGTCATCCCGGCGAAGGCCGGGATCCACCCCGTGCAGGTCGCCATGGATCCCGGCCCCGTATCAGGTACGGGGTGGCAATTTCGCCGGGCCGACAGCATCTGAGGTGGAGTTTCGAAACTTGCATCGCACTTCACTCCAGCAGCGCCCGCGCGCGCAGCTCGTCGAGCAACTTCGCCGTGTCGCCGCCCTGCAGCCTGGCGATGTCGTCCTGATACTTGAGCAGCACACCCAGCGTGTCATGCACCGTCGCCGCATCCAACTGCATCGCATTCAGCGCGACGAGCGCATTCGTCCAGTCGATCGTCTCGGCCACTCCCGGTGCCTTGAACAGGTCGAGCGTGCGCATGCGCTGCACGAACTCGACGACCTGACGGTACAGACGTTCGTTTGCGCCGGGGGCCTTGCGACGCACGATGTCGAGCTCGCGCTCGACGTCCGGGAACTCGACCCAGTGGTACAGGCACCGGCGCTTCAGCGCGTCGTGGATTTCGCGCGTGCGGTTGCTCGTGACGATCGTGATCGGCGGCGCCACGGCCTTGATGACACCGAGCTCGGGAATCGTGATCTGATTCTCTGCCAACACTTCGAGCAGGAAGGCGTCGAACGGCTCATCCGCGCGGTCGAGCTCGTCGATCAGCAGCACCGGCGGGCGTGGCTGCGTCAGCGCCTGCAGCAGCGGGCGTTCGATGAGCATGGCGCGCGAGTACAGGCTGTGCGTCAGGCGCTCGCGTTCGCCTGCGTCGGTGACGGTATGCGCCGCTTCGGCCAGGCGAATCTCGACCATCTGGCGCGCCACGTTCCACTCGTACGCGGTTTGCGCGATGTCCAGGCCTTCGTAACACTGCACCCGCAGCAGCAGTGTGTTCAACCCGGCAGCGAGCGTCTTGGCCAGTTCCGTCTTGCCCACGCCGGGCTCGCCTTCGAGGAACAGCGGGCGCCCGAGCTTCAGGCTCAGGAACAGGGCCGTCGCCAGGCGCCGGTCGCAGAGGTAGTTCTCGGCGGCGAGCAGCGAGATCACCGCGTCCACGGAGTCGGGGAGTTTCAGCGCGCTGGCAGTCATGGCATGGCTTTCACTTCAAGGGATGTCAATTGCCGTACCCAGCGCCCCGGGCGCGACTCGCCGGTGGCGATGAGCTGCAGCGGGCCGACTCGGGGCTCGAGCGCCGAGCCGTCGGCGTTCGCCCAGTTCACGAGCACCGGCGGGTGCGCGAAATGCGGGTCGACTTCGGCCAGACCGAATACGGCCCGATAACCGTCCGCGGCGCGCGCCACCAGCGCATGGCGCACGACCTGGCCGCCACCAAGACGCTCGGAGAGGTCGAGACCCGCTTCGCGCAACAGCGTCGTGACCGAGACGCCATTGACGTTGAAGGGCGCGCCGTCACGCAACCGTGCCGCTGCGCTTTGTCTGGGCAGGCGCTCGAGTTCGTTGCGCGTGAATTCGCGGGAGCGACCATCGGCGAGCACAACGCGCAATACGGTTGCCGTGGCGCTGGCCGCGCCAGGCGCCGAAGCCGCATCTTGTGCCTGCCCCGGCGCATGCCACGCGAGCGCCGCGGCGAACCCACACGCAGCCAGCCAAGCCCCGGGCCGCCAGCGCCACACGCGCAGCCGCCCTCGCCGCCCGAATCAGCGCGCCAGCGCCGCGGCCACGGCGCGCGACGCCATCACGCTGATCATCGCCGCGCGATACGTCGGTGTGCCATGCAGGTCGCCGTTGATGCCCTCGGTGCCGATCTTCACCGCTTTCGCGCTTTCGGGCGTGAAGCTCCTGGCGAGCGCGTCCTCGATCGGCTTGCAGCGAAACACGCAACTCTTCGCGCCCGTCACCGCAACGCGAACCCCGCCCGCGCCCTGGCTCACGAACACACCCACCAGCGCGAAGCGCGACGCCGGCTGCTTGAACTTCAGGTAGGCTGCCTTGCTGCCCATGGGGAAGCTCAGCGAGGTGATCAACTCGCCGGGCTTGAGCGCGGTTTCGAACAAGCCGGTGAAAAAGCTGTCGCCGGAAATCGTGCGCTGGTTCGTTTGGATCGTCGCGCCCAGGCCGAGCACGGCGGCCGGGTAACACGCGGCCGGGTCGGCGTTCGCGAACGAGCCGCCGAACGAACCCATGTTGCGCACCATCGGGTCGCCGATGCCCGCGGCAAGCTCGGCCAGCGCCGGCAAGGCGCGCCTGACCTCGGCCGAATTGCCGACGCTCGCGTGCGTGGTCATCGCGCCGATGATCACGTGGCCGGCGTCGACGCGGATCCCCTTCAACTCGGCGATGCCGCCGAGATCAACGAGGCGCTCGCTGGTGGACAGGCGCAGTTTCATCGCCTGCACCAGGCTTTGCCCGCCGGCGAGGTAACGCGCGTCGCCCTGGAAGGCCGCGGCGGCTGCGGAGCTGCTGGCGGGGCGTTGATAGTCGAAGCTGTACATGATGTGTCCTCCTCAAGCGATGTTGTTCGCGGCACGCCAGACGCGCTCTGCCGTAGCCGGCATCGCGAGGTCCTTGACGCCCAGCGCGTCGGTCAGCGCGTTCATGAAAGCCGGCGGCGAGCCGATCGCCCCGGCCTCGCCGCAGCCCTTCACGCCCAGCGGATTGTGTGTGCACGGCGTGTTCGTCGTGTCCACCGTGAAGCTCGGCAGGTCGTCGGCGCGCGGCATCGTGTAGTCCATGTAGGTGCCGGTGAGCAACTGCCCCGAAGCGTTGTCGTAGACGCAGCCTTCCATCATCGCCTGGCCCAGGCCTTGCGCGATGCCGCCGTGCACCTGCCCGGCGACGATCATCGGGTTGACGATGTTGCCGAAGTCGTCGACCGCGGTGAAGCGCTCCACCGTGGTCTTGCCGGTTTCCGGATCGACCTCGACCTCGCAGACATAGCTGCCCGCCGGATAGGTGAAGTTGGTCGGGTCGTAGAAGGCGTTTTCGTTCAGCCCCGGTTCCAGCTTGTCGAGCGGGAAGTTGTGCGGCACATAGGCCGTCAACGAGACACTGCCCCAAGGCACCTTCTTGTCGGTGCCCTTGACCTTGAACTCGCCGTTCTCGAACTCGATGTCGGTGTCGGCCGCTTCGAGCAGGTGCGCGGCGATCTTCTTGCCCTTGGCGATGACCTTGTCCACCGCCATGACGATGGCCGTGCCGCCCACCGCCAGCGAGCGGCTGCCGTAGGTGCCCATGCCGAAAGGCACGCGGCCGGTATCGCCGTGCACGATCTCGACGTTCTCGACCGGGATGCCGAGCTTG
>JANNKM010000222.1:0-13921 GCA_031396305.1 Rhizobacter sp. | reverse complement strand
GTCCGGACGTCAACACAAAAGGCATCTGCCCTGCAGCGCTCGGCTCCAAAGATCAGCAGCCAGCTTCGTACGACCCCAACACCAAGCTCTTCTACGTGCCGACCAATCATGTCTGCATGGACTATGAGCCGTTCAAGGTCGAGTACACCGCAGGCCAGCCGTACGTGGGCGCCACGCTGTCGATGTTCCCGGCTCCTGGCAGCCACGGCGGCCTGGGCAACTACATCACGTGGAACGCCGGCACCGGCAAGATCGTGCAGTCCAAGCCCGAGAAGTTCTCGGTGTGGAGCGGCTCGCTGAACACTGCCGGCGGTTTGAGCTGCTACGGCACGCTGGAAGGCCACCTGAAGTGCGTCGATGCGAAGGACATCAACAAGGAACTGTTCAAGTTCAAGACTCCCTCAGGCATCATCGGCAACGTGTTCACGTATGAGCACAAGGGCAAGCAGCACATCGGCGTGTTCTCGGGCATCGGCGGCTGGGCCGGCATCGGCATGGCGGCGGGCCTGGAGAAAGACACAGACGGCCTAGGCGCCGTGGGTGGCTACCGGGAACTGAACCAGTACACCGAACTGGGCGGCTCGCTGACGGTATTCGCTTTGCCGAACTGAGGCGTTAAGCACGGGGCCGGCATGTCGCCGGCCTGACCCGAGGGGATGGCGCCCAACGGCTCCGTCCCCTTTTTTACGAGGAAAGCTGAACATGCTTCGGAAAATTCTGCTGGGACTGCTGCTCAGCATGGCTGGATCGTCATTCGCCCAGCCGGCGCCCTACAAGGTGGTCGACGGCTACAAGGTCGACGAAAACACGATGAAGGGTTTTCGCACCTGGCGCGCCGCCGCCTGCGACCGCTGCCATGGCGCGAACCAGGAAGGCCTGGTCGGTCCGTCGCTGCTGGCCAGCATGAAGACACTGACGAAAGAAGAGTTCGCCAAGGTGGTGCGCGACGGGCGCCTGGACAAAGGCATGCAAAGCTTCGGCACGAGTCCGCAGGTGATGGAAAACATGGACCACCTCTACGCCTACCTGAAGGGCCGCTCCGACGGCGCGATCAAGCGCGCCCGGGTCGAGCCTATTCAATGAGTGGAATGAAGCCGCGCCCCGCGCCCTGCGTCCCGGCTGGGTTCCAGGCTTGCCTGCTGGCAGTGCCGGTGGCATTCGCGCTGCTGGGCGAACCGGCAGCTGCGCAAGACAAGCCCGCTGAACGCAAGGCGCTGCGGGTGTGTCAGGATCCGAACAATCTGCCGTTCTCCAACGGCAAGGGCGAGGGAATCGAAAACAGGATCGCCGAACTGTTCGGCCAATCGATGGGCCTGCCGGTCACGTATTTCTCGTTCCCGCAGCGCCTGGCGTTCATCCGCAACACCCTGCGCTACAAGCTGCCCGACCAGGACTATCCGTGCGACATCGTCATGGGTGTGCCGGTGGGATTCGACCAGGTGTCGGTGACGCAACCCTATTACCGCTCCACCTATGCTTTGGTATTTGCCCAGGGCCAGGGCATGGACCAGGTTCGCAGCGCGGCTGATTTTCTGGCGCTGGATCGTGCCAGGCTCGCCAAGCTGCGCATCGGCGTCTTCGACCGATCGCCGGCATCGGACTGGCTCAGCAAGCACGGCTTGGTCGACTCCGGTGTGCCCTACCAGATCATGAACGCCGACCCAGCGCAATACCCGGGCGAGATCATTGAAAAAGACCTGGCGTCGGGCAAGCTCGACGTGGCCATCGTCTGGGGGCCGATCGCCGGCTACTTTGCGAAGCGCATCCAGTCGCCGCAACTCACCGTGGTGCCGTTGAAATCCGAGCCGGGAGTACGCTTCGACTTCCAGATGGCGATGGGCGTGCGTTACGGCGAGCGCGAATGGAAGCAGCAGGTCGAAGCGCTGATCGAATCGAAGCGCGCTGAGATTGCGTCGGTCCTTGCCGACTTCGGCGTGCCGCTGGTCGCCGACGCCGACGCGTCGCCGAGCCGCACGCCGCGATAGGGCCAACGCCCGCGTGGCATGATGCAACGATGACGCGGGTCTGCATCGTTCCACTGTGGCTGGCGGCGACCTTGTTTGCCGCGGCAAGCGCGTTCTCCGCGGAAGACTATTCGCCCGCCGAACGGCTGCTCTTCATGACGAATCAGTTCGCCAAGCTCAAGCCGCCGCTCACGCTGACCTACAGCTACACCAAGGGCGGCAGCCTGGAAGAAGGATTCGACGACAAGGTCAAGATTGCGCTGCGCGCACAGGCTGGCGGCAAGTGCTGCACCGCGAACACCGAGTTTCTGAGCGGCGCGCGGCGCCTGTCGTTGCCCGAAGTGGAGGCGGCGGAGGCGAACCCGGTGATCCTCTACTTTCTCGAACGCGACATCCGCGAGATGAGCCGCCTTACCAAGGGCCAGTCGAGCTACTTCCGCAAGCGCATCCGCATGGCGGTCTACGAGGGCGCGAAGATCGACGCGCTGAACCTACCGTACAAGGGCAAGACAGTCGCGGCGCGGAAAATCGTCGTGGCACCCTACGCGCAGGATCCGCTGCGGGTGCGCTTTGAAAAACTTGCTGCCAAGCAGTATGAATTCACGCTGTCCGACGCCGTGCCGGGCGGCGTGTACGCGATGCGCGCCTATGTCACCGCGCCGACGGCCGGTGCGGCATCGATACTCGAAGAGGAGATGATCCTCGACGGAGCTTCTCCCACGCCACGCAACCCCTGACGAGCCTGTCCATGGCCAGCAACAGAAACTCGATCCTGCGCAACCTCCTCGTCGGCGGCACCGTGTTCGCGATTCGCGCGGCCGCGTCAGCAAACGACTTCCCCACGGTGGAGCGCGTGCTTTACGTTCAGGAGTGCATGAAGGCGAACCCCGGGCCGCACTATGAAATGCTCAACAAGTGTTCGTGCGCCCTGGACGCGCTGGCACGCGAAGTCAAGTTCGACGACTACTCGGGCATGATCACGATCGTCAATGCCATGTCGATCGGCGGCGAGCGCGGCAACCAGCTTCGCGACAACGAGTCGCTCAAGCCGCACATCAAGCGCTATCGCGATCTGCAGGCGCAGGTGCAAAAAGCCTGCTTCATCACGCCGAGGTAAAGCCATGACCGCGTCGACACGCCCGTTTGCAGCGCGCCTGCTGGCGCGTGGTTGCACTTTGCTCGGCGCCCTGTGCGCAACCCTGGCAGGCGCGGCGCCGATGTTCGCGGCCACCGACGACCCCGCCGCCAGCGCAATCTGGCAAAAGGTTCGAACCAGTCTGTTCGAGGGCCGCGCAATCGCGAAGGCGCCCGAGGGCGCGCTGATTCTGGAGGCACCCGCGCGCGCGATCGACGCCGCGGTCGTGCCGATCGCGATCCGCACGCGTTTCCCGCAGGCGGCCACAGGCACACCGGCGCGCCATGTCGCCAAGCTTTACCTCATCATCGACGCGAATCCGTCGCCGATCTCGGCGATCTTCAGCTTCGCGCCGGAGAGCAGCCGCGCCGATGTCGAAACCCGGGTGCGAGTCGACGAGTATTCGCATGTGCGCGCGATCGCCGAGCTGAGCGACGGCACGCTGTACGCGACGACACGCTTCGTCAAGGCCTCGGGCGGCTGCTCGGCGCCGGCCGGCAGCGACGCGGCGGCGGCGCTCGCGTCGATGGGCAAGATGCGTTTTCGCATCGACGGTGACGTGAAGGGCCGCGAGCCGGTGCTCGCGCAATTGATGATCGACCACCCGAACCATTCCGGCATGGCGATGGACCAGGCGACCCGCCAGTACACGCCGGCGCACTATGTGCGCAGGGTCGATGTGACCTACGGCGACAAACATGGCGGCAAGCCGGTGTTCTCGGCCGACGTCGACTTCTCGATCAGCGAGAACCCGAACTTCCGCTTCTACTTTCAGCCGCAGGCCGGGGCCGAGTTGCGCGCGACGGTGGTCGATTCCCGCGACATGCGCTTCGTGTCGAGCACCGCGGCGCGCGGCGACGCGCCGCAGTGACGCGACAGGGCGTGGTCGCCGGGCTGCCCTGCGCAGCGCAGGAGCGGCGCAGGGCGCTCGTGCAGTTGTTGGCCGGCTGCCTGCCGATCGGCGCATGCGCCGCGCTCACTGAGCCGCGCATCCGCCCGGTCGAACTCGCCCCAGGTGTCTACATGGTGCCTGGCAGCGGCGGCGCGGCGGACGGCGACAACCAAGGACGAATCGGCAACTCGGGATTCATCGTCGGCGAGCGCGGCGTGATCGCGGTGGACACCGGAACGTCGTATGCGCATGGGCAGGCGCTGCTGGCGGCGATTCGCGACATCACCGAGCTTCCGGTGCGCGTTGCGCTCATCACGCACGCGCGGCCTGAGTTTCTCTTCGGCGGTGCGGCGTTTCGCGAACGCGGCGTATCGATTCGCATGCAGCGGCGCACGGCTGGCCTGATGGCCTCGCGCTGTGAGACCTGTCTGAAGATGCTGCGCCTGACGCTCGGCGAGGAGGCGATGCGCGGCACGACGATCTACAAGGCGGACCAGGAGTTCGACGCGACGCACGACCTCGAACTGATCGGCAGGCCGGTGCGGGTGCTGAGCTTTGGCCACTCGAGCGGCCCCGGCGACAGCGCGGTGTTCGATGTTCGCAGCAAGGTGCTGTTCGCCGGTGGGCTGCTCGACGTGCAGCGCATCCCCGATATTCAAGACAGCGACCTGCAAGGCTGGCGCAAGGCCCTGGCTGAGCTGCGCGAGCTGCGTCCCACGCGCGTCGTGCCGGGCCACGGCCCGGCTGCCAGCGCGCAGGCGATCGCCAGCGTCGAGCACTACCTTGCGGCGCTCGAACTGCGCGTGCGCGCCATGCTGGCCTCGGGCACGTCGCTGCTCGACGTGGCCGAAGCCTGCGAGTTGCCCGAGTATCAAACCTGGGACCAGTACGACACGATTCATCGGCGCAACGCGTCGGTCGCGTTCCTGCGCTTCGAGCGCGAGTTGATGTTCAAATAGTTCGCGAAAGGAGAAACGAACCATGCGATCCACGCTGTACTCGCGCCGCCGCGCCTTGCAATCCCTGCCGGGCCTGGCTGCCGTGGCGCTGACTCCGGGCGTGGCCTACGCCGCGGTCGGCGGCCTGCCCTCGGCGACGCACGACGCCACGTCGCCGGAATGGGACAAGCTGCGCGAAAAGCTGTTCCCCGGCCGCACGCTGAAGCCCGGGCAGGGCACGGTGCAGGTGGTCGCGCCGCTGCGCGCGGCGTATGGCGCGTCAGTGCCGGTGAAGGTGCTTTCCAAGTTGCCGCAGCGCGCCGAGCTTTACGTGCGCAAGGTCTACCTCGTCGTCGACAAGAACCCTTCGCCGATCGCCGCGGTGCTCGACCTGACGACTGAGGTCGGCCAGGCCGATTTCGAGACGCGCCTGCGCGTTGACGAATACAGCCATGTGCGCGTGATCAGCGAGCTTTCCAACGGCGAACTGCACACCGACTCGCGCTACGTCAAAACCTCGGGCGGCTGCTCGGCGCCGCCGAACCGCGACGCGCTGCACCTGATCGGCCGCACCCAGCTCAAGGTGGCTGGCGAGTTGCGCATGGACCAGCCCACGCCCGTTGACGTGACGGTGGTGCACCCCAACGACACCGGTTTCGAGCTGAACCACATCACCGTGATGTACATCCCGCCGCATTTCGTGCGCTCGATCAAGGTGAGCTACGCGCTGCGCAAGGTGTTCGACGCCGAGCTCGACTTTTCGGTGAGCGAGAACCCGACGCTGCGCTTTCACTTCGTGCCGCGCGGGCCGGGCGAACTGCGCGCTGAGGTCACCGACTCGAAAGAGGGTCAGTTCGTCGGCAGCCTGGTGCTGGGATGAACCCGCGGCGCCTGCTGGCCCTGCTGCTTGGCTTGCTGCTCTGCGCCGCCAGTGCCGCGAACGGGATTCCGGCGCCCTACGCACCCACCGTCGTGCAGCCCACCGGAGCGCCGCAGCGATTCGAGTTCGACCTGACTCCCGCGCTGCGCCGCGCCGAGCGCGAGAACAAGCGCCTGTACGTCTACCTCGGCGCCAACGACTGCCCGTATTGCCGCCGCTACGAGGCCTTTCTCGGGCGCCACGTCACCGAGCTGGTGCCGCACTTCGCGAAGGACTACCTCATCGTCGACCTGCGCAGCAGCCTCACGGCGCAGGCGAGCAAGCTCTTCATCCGCATTGGCGAGACCAGCCTTGCGTATGCCGATTTCCAGCGCTCGATCGGCGACGAGCGCGCGCGAATGCTCGTCTACCCGAGCGTATGGTTGTTCGATGTGAAAGCCAAGCCGCTGATGCAGATGCCCGCCGGAACCGGAACCTTCGAGACGGTGCAGGAGCAGCTCGAGGTACTGCGCCTGGAGCAGTAGCGCCGCAGAGCGCTCAGGGCGTTGCCTTGGCCAGACGCTGCGAGTTCGCCGGATCCCGAAACACCAGCGGATGCTCCGTGACGCCGCGCGCCGCGTTCGCTTCGGCGCGCTGCACGGCGTCGATCACGCGGTCATGGTGGGGGCTCAGGCGGCACACCGGGTCCGCGGCCTGGGCGTCCTGGGCAATCAGGAAAGCCTGGCAGCGGCAGCCGCCCAAGTCTTCTTCGCGATGTTCGCAGGTCGAACAAGGTTCCTTCATCCAGCCGGTGCCGCGGTAGCGGTTGAAGCCTTCCGAATCGAACCAGATGTCGCGCAAAGACTGTTCGCGCACGTTCGGGAACGCCAACCCCGGCAGCATCTTCGCCGTATGGCAGGGCAATGCCGTGCCGTCGGGGGTGACGGTGAGGAACATGCTGCCCCAACCGTTCACGCATTTCTTCGCCTTGCCTTCGTGATAGTCGGGGGCGACGAAGAAAATTCGCATCGAGTCGCCGAGTTTGGCGCGCCACGCGTCGGTCACGGCCTCTGCATGTTTGAGCTGCGCGCGCGTCGGCAGCAACTGGTCGCGGTTCAGGTAGGCCCAGGAGTAGTACTGGGTGTTCGCGAGTTCGATGTACTCGGCGCCGAACTCGGCGGCCATCGCGATGATGCGCTCGATGTGGTCGATGTTATAGCGATGGATCACGACGTTCAGCACCATCGGCCAGCCCTGGTCCTTGATGATCTTCGCGACGCGGTGCTTCAGTGCAAATGTTTTCGTGTGCGACAGGAAGTCGTTCATCTCGCGCGTCGAATCCTGGAACGACAGCTGTACATGGTCCAGCCCCGCGGCCTTCAACGCCGTGGCGCGCTCCAGCGTCAGGCCCACGCCCGAGGTCAGCAGGTTCGTGTAGTAACCCAGGCGGTGCGCCTCGGCGACAATGAGTTCCAGGTCGTCGCGCAGCAGCGGCTCGCCGCCCGACAGACCCAGCTGCACCGCGCCGAGTTCGCGGCCCTGGCGCAGCACGCGCAGCCAGTCTTCGGTGGAAATCTCGGCAGACTGTTGCGCAAAGTCCACCGGGTTGTAGCAGAACACGCAGTGCAGCGGGCAGCGGTAGGTGAGTTCGGCGAGCAGCCACAGCGGCGGACCCGGCGTTGCAGGGGCACCCATGTCAGGTCCACGCCAGCCAGCGCTGCTTGCCCGCCATCTCGACGAAGCCGATCACTTCGCCTTGCAGGCCGGTGGCATTGAAGGCCTGTTCGAGGTCGGCGACGATCTCGTCGACGCTGCGCTGGCCGTCGCAGCGCTTCATGATCTCGCCGGCACTACCGTTCAGCTTGACCATGCCCTCGGGGTAGAGCAGTACATGGCAGCTTTGTGCCGGCTCCCATTGAAGCCGAAAGCCCGCGCCGACGCGTGGCTGGGTGGTGCCGCTCACGGGGCTCACCGGGTTCGCGGCGCTCAAGGTGTTGCCCCCGTCACACCGTACTTCAGCGCCATCGCATCGTTCATCGCCCACAGGATGTCGAGCTTGAACTGCAGCACCTCCAGCGCGCGTTCCTGGGCAACGCGTGTCGTGAAATGTTCAAGCGTGACGCCCAAGCCCTGCTCGACGTCGCGCCGCGCCTGGCTGACACGGTTGCGGAAGTAGGCCAGTCCTTGCGGCTCGATCCATGTGTAATGCTCGGGCCAACTCGCCAGGCGCTGCTTGTGGATCTCGGGGGCGAAGAGTTCGGTGAGCGATGAACACACCGCCTCCTGCCAGGGCGCGCGGCGCGCGAAGTTGACGTAGGCGTCCACCGCGAAGCGCAGCGCCGGAATCACATGACGCTGGTCCAGCACTTCGTCGCGACTCAAGCCGACGGCCAGGCCTAAGCGCAGCCAGGCTTCGATGCCGCCAACGTCCCGCACCACGCCGTCCGGTCCGGAAAGTTCGAAGCCGTCGTGGTCGAGGATGCGCTGTACCCAGCCGCGCCGCACCTCGCGGTCCGGGCAGTTCGACAGCACGGCAGCGTCTTTCACCGGAATCGCGATCTGGTAGTAGAAGCGGTTCGCCACCCAACCCCGGATCTGCTCGGGCGTGGCGCGCCCGGCGTTGAGCATCACATTGAACGGGTGGTGGATGTGGTACGCGCGGCCGCGCTCACGCAGCTTGGCTTCGAACTCGGCGCGGCTCCATGCGCTGTCGCTATTTGCTGGATCGGCCATGGTGTCAGATGTCCAATGTCATCCGGTCCTCGCAGACTTCGATGCGCTGCTGCGCGAGCACACCGCGCTCGGCCGAGTCTTCGTCGAGGATGGGGTTGGTGTTGTTGATGTGGATCAGCAGGCGCCGCGTCGCCGCGGGCAGCCTGGCGAGCCATTCGATCATTCCGCCCGGGCCCGACTGCGGCAGGTGGCCGATGTCGCGTGCGCTCTTGCGCGACAGGCCCAGACGCGGCATTTCATCGTCGCTCCAGAACGTGCCGTCGACGAGCACTGCCGCCGCGCGGCCCATCACGTCAAACAGCGCCGGCGTGATTTCGCCGAGGCCCGGCGCGTAGAAGCAGCTTCGGCCGCTCGATGCATCGCTGATCAGCAGCCCAATGTTGTCACCTGGTACCGGCGCGTCGCGGTGCGGCGAATAGGGTGCCGCCTTGCTCGACAGGGCGATGGCGCGAAAGCTCAGCTTCGGCGCGCCGGGCACCGTGAACGCCGAACCATCGAGCGCGATCGCGTGGCGCTGCACGCCGCAATAGTGGGCCAGCACGCGCAGCACCGGGTTGCCCTGCGTCAGGTCTTCGGCCACCGGATCCGTGCACCACAGCGGCAACGGCGAAGAATGTTGGCCCCCAGTCGCCTGCGGCGACAGCCCCCCGGGGGGGCGCTCGCCCGCCTTGAGGCGGCTCGGCGCCGGGCTCGAACGTTCGCGCAGCATGAACAAGCCCGTCACATGATCAACCTGTCCGTCCATCAGCACGACGCCGGCAATCGCCGTGTCGCGCAGCGCGCGACCTGGCTGCAATACCGGGTGCGAGCGGATCTGCTCAAGGATGTCGGGCGAGGCATTGAGCAGCACGCCGTCCACGCCGGGTTCGCCCTGCACGAAGATCGACGATTGGGTGCGCGGCTTGGCGCGCACGGCTCCGCTGCGCACCCCGGCGCAATTGCGGCAATTGCAGTTCCACTGCGGAAAACCGCCGCCCGCTGCCGAACCCAGGATCGTGATGCGCATCGGGCGTCAATGTGAGGGCCGCCGCGGGCGTGAAACCGCGGCGGCGGGAGGCTTCAGCTCGCGCCGGATCGAAGCGCCTGCGCCGTAACGCAGGGAAGGCGCCAGCGTGAGCCGCCTTCGCTGCGCAATTTCATAGGCGCCTCGCTTCGGCGTCTCAGCGAGCTGCCACGTACATCGTGATTTCGAAACCGAAACGAAAATCGGTCGCGCTGGGGGTCGTCCACTGCATGGGCATACTCCGGTCGGGTGGCGCGGGTACCGGGCGGCACTCGCGGGGATGTTTCCCATCCCGTGACGCATCGTCGTCGTTGCGCGCACCTGCAGCCAGCCCCCGATTCATGATTGAACCCTCATGATTTTCATGAATCGTCGCGCCGCGCGCGCACACGACGTTGCGGCCCCAGCCGATACCATCGCGGCGTGCCGCTGCCCGCCTTGTTTGACGATTCGCCCCTGCTGCGCCGCCACGCGCTCGCGGTGGGCGACGGTCATGTGCTCCACATCGAGGAATACGGCAATGCGCAAGGCATTCCGGCGCTGGTGCTGCACGGCGGCCCGGGCTCGGGTTGCTCGCCGCTGCTGCGGCGCTTCTTCGACCCGCGACGCTATCGCGTGATTCTCCCGGACCAGCGCGGCGCCGGCGGCAGCCAGCCGCGCGGCAGCACGCCGCGCAATACCACCGCCGACCTGCTCGCTGATTTGCGCGCACTGCGTACGCACCTGGGGCTGGCGCGCTGGCTGGTGGTGGGCGGCTCGTGGGGTGCCACGCTGGCGCTGGCGCACGCCGCTGCCGAACCCGACGCCGTGCAAGCGCTGCTGCTGCGCGCGAGTTTCCTCGCACGGCGCGAAGACATCGACTGGTTCTTTCAGCACGCCGCCCGTGAAGCACCTGCGGCCTGGGCGCGATTCGCGGCCGACGTTCCTGCCGAACACCACTCCGCACTGCTGCCGTGGCTGACACGCGTGTTCAGCCAGGGCACTGTGGTCGATCAACTGCGCGCTGCATCCGCCTGGTGGACGTGGGAGCAAGCGCTCGCCGGCGGCGTGGCGAAGACTCCCGCGCCGCCCGTGGGCGCAGCCCTCGCCGGATTCGTCGACCGTTACCGCGTGCAGAGTCACTACCTGGCGCATGACTGCTGGCTCACCGAACCGCCGCTGCTCGATCGCCTGCACACGCTGCCGCTCGTTCCCACCCTGCTGCTGCACGGCACGCAAGACCGCGTCTGCCGGCCTGCGGGTGCACGGGCGCTGCACGCTCAGGTGCCGCACAGCCGGCTGAGCTGGGTGGCGGGGGCAGGCCACGACCCGTCGCACCCGGCGATGGTGGGCGCGATGGTCAGCGCGCTGAACGGCTACGCCGAACGCGGCGATTTTGACGAGGCCACACGATGACGTTGCGCCTGAAGATCAACCTGATCGTCGGCGCGCTGACGCTGTTGTTCACGGCTGCCGTGCTCGCGCTGCAGCTCAGCGTACTGCGCGACTCGGTGCATGAAGAGGTGGTCGCGGCGAACCGCGTTGCCTCCCAGTTGCTGAACCGCACGGTGCTGCGCTACGCGGCGCAGGGCACGCCGACGATGCTTGCGTTCCTGCAGGGAATGGGGCGCATCCGCTCGAACGACATCGTGCTGCTCGACGCGCAGGGCCAGGAGCTGTACCGCTCGCCGCCCTCGCCCTACAAGGCCGGGCGCGATGCGCCGCCCTGGTTCGAGGCGTTGATGGCGCCGCCGCCTTCGGTGCAGGCCATCACGCTGCCCGACGGCAAGCTGGAGGTTCGGGCGAACGCATCGCGCGCCGCGCTCGACGCCTGGGACTATGCGGTCGGTCTGGCGGGCGGCGCGCTGGTGATGCTCGTGGCGGTGAACGCGCTCGTGTTCTGGCTGGTGGGCAACGCCGTGCGCCCGCTCGGGCGTATCGTCGGCGCGATGAACCAGTTGCAGGCCGGGCGCTTCGACGTCGTCTTGCCGCCGCTGGCCGGCAGCGAGGCGGCGGCGATCGGGGCCGCATTCAACCGCATGGTCGGGCAGTTGCGCGGCCACATCGAAACCGAACGCCGCGCGGTGCGCGCCGAGATTCAACTCTCCGACAGCCGCGAGCTGACGCACTGGATCGACCAGCATATCGAGGCCGAGCGGCGCGCGATCGCACGCGAACTGCACGACGAACTCGGCCAGTCGGTCACGGCGATGCGCAGCCTGGCGCTGACGATCGCGCAGCGCACCGGCGCCACCGATGCGCAATCGGCGCAGGCGGCCCGGGTCATCGCCGACGAAGCGTCGCGCCTGTATGACGCGATGCACGGCATCATCCCCCGGCTCACGCCGCTCGTGCTCGACAAATTCGGCCTCGGTGAAGCGCTCACCGAATTGGTCGAACGCACCCGACGCAGCCAGCCCGAGTTGACGCTTACGCTGACAGTGCCGCAGCCTGACGAACCAAGCGCGACGGGCCTGCCGGCCGAAGTGGCGCTGACGCTGTACCGCGCCGCGCAGGAAGGCTTGACGAACGCGTTGCGCCACGGCCAGGCGCGCAGCGTCTCGATCGGCGTTCGCCGTGACAGTGGCCAAATGCGCCTGACCCTGTGCGACGACGGCGTTGGCTTGCCACCTGAAGGTGCGGTTCGCGCCGGCCACTATGGGCTGCGCTGGCTCACCGAAAGGGTGGAAAGCCTGCACGGTGAGCTGAGAATCGAGGCCGTGCAGCCGCATGGGGTGCGGCTGGCGGTGTCGATCCCGCTGTTGACCCCAATGACGGTTGCGCCTTCGATGCCCATTGGCGAGCCTCGCGCATGATCCGCGTCATGCTCGTGGACGACCACGCCCTCGTGCGCATGGGCTTTCGCATGCTGCTCGGTCAGGCGCAAATCGAGGTGGCGGCTGAGTTCGATACGGGTGAGGCGGCGTGCGCCGCCTACGCCAGCGTCAAACCCGATGTGGTCGTGATGGACCTGGCGATGCCGGGAATGGGCGGGCTCGAGGCGGTGCGGCGCCTGCTCGCCCAGGACGACCAGGCGCGCATTCTCGTGCTCTCGGCGCACGAAGACAGTGCGCACCCGCAGCGCGTGCTCCGCGGCGGGGCGCTGGGATACCTGACGAAACGCAGCGCGCCCGACGCCTTGATCGCCGCCGTGACCGCGGTCGCCGCTCGCGAACCCTACGTCGACGCGCACACGGCCAGGTTGCTCGCCACGGCGCAGGTGAAGGGTTACGCCAGCCCGGCCGAGACGCTGAGCGAGCGCGAGTTTTCCGTCTTCATCCAGCTCGCCCGGGGCCTGAGCGTCGCGCAGATCGCCGACAACCTGAAACTTTCCCCCAGCACGGTGGGAACGCACCTGTATCACGTCAAGCAAAAGCTCGGTGCGAACAATCAGGCCGAACTGACGCTGGTGGCCTTGCAGTGGGGTCTGATCCAGATTTGACCGTCAAACACCCTCCATTTAGGGGTTAACCCTAAACCGGGAATAGTAATTGCACCTCTGTTCCGACATAACGGCATCTGCGCAGCCGTTCACGGGGGGTTTGTCATGAGGTGGTTTCATCTGACAGTTCTCGGCATGGCCCTCGTCGGGCCGGCAAAAAGCGAAGACATTATCGACGTATTGCGTCGCTCGCAGCAGCAGCGACTTGAGTCGCTGGTCCCTGCGCCGGACAGCGAACGCGCCCAGGCAGTGCGCGCGACGTTCGAGAAATTGGTCCAGGCACTCCACATCGACGTTCCCGCCGAGCTGCGCGTGGTCAGCAGCGGGTCGTATGCTGAGACACTGCATGGCAACATCGTCATCGCCAGCGAGTCCCTGGCCGATTTGCCCGAAGGCGAACGCAGCTTCATCATGGCCCATGAACTCGGTCACGTGGTCAGTGGCCACTGGGCGCAGATGGGCCGCGTCTACCAGCGCTGGGTGCCCGGCGCGGTGACGCAAGACAAGACCGACCCGGTGGCCGGCCTGCTGGGGCGTGACGCCTCGGGGCTGGCGCACCGCCATGAATACGCCGCCGATGTGTTTGCATTGCAGGCCCTGGCCAAGCTCGGCTGGCCTGCGGACGTGGCGTTCTCGGCGTTCATGCGCCAGGGCATGCAGTTCGACACCGCCACCCACCCCGGCACACGCAAGCGCATCGGATCGCTGCGTGCGGTTCAGGCCGGGGTTACATCGCCGTCTGCCGAAGAGGCGGAATAGCCCGGCAACCCGCGGGCCGCGCCGTCGTCGCAGACGCGCCAGCACGCCGCACGAGCGTGGGCGCGCAGGTGCGAGTCGGGGCGCACCGCCACGGGGTGCGTGACGGCGCGCAGCAACGGCAGGTCACTCGCCGAATCGGAATAGAACCACGACTCGTCGAAGCCCGCCAGCTCGCGTGGCCCCGTGGGGCGCGCCGCGAGCCAGGCCTGCACCCGGG
>JANNKM010000473.1:0-8414 GCA_031396305.1 Rhizobacter sp. | reverse complement strand
GCGATCTGCGCCCGGCACGGGACGCCGCTGCGGCGCGCGGCGCTGCAGTTTGCGCTGGCGCACCCGGCTGTCGTGTCGGTGGTGCTCGGGGCGGTGAAGCCCGCGGAGGTCGAGGCGATTGCGGCCGATGCCGAGCATGAGGTACCGGCGCAGCTGTGGAGCGAGCTGAAATCGGCCGGCTTGCTGGATCCCGCCGCCCCGACCGAGCCGCGGGGCTGATGCAGCCTTGAGTGGAGAATCCCCGCCTCCTACTCGAACGTCTGGTCGCGGGCTCGGTCTTCTGCGTGCGATTCGACCGCGCTCAGATGGCACTCGACGCGGCAACGCAGGGGCTTGGCGTTGCGCTCGAGAGCACGACGATCGCCGGCCGGCACATCGCCGAGCGCAAGCTTCGGCCGGTGTTTGGCCTCGACAAGTCGATCAAGATCAAGGCGCACTTTGCCGTGTACCCGGCGCGGCATGGCAAGCGCGCGCCGGTCGAGGCGTTCTTGACGTGGCTGCACGGCGAGGCCGCGAAGGGCTAGGCGGCTAGGCGGGCTAGTTCGAGAAGGTCCCGGTCTGGACGATCTTGCGCCACGCCTGGAGCGGGGCATCTGCTCAAGCGCCTCTGCTCAGGCCTTGCCGAGCGGCGGTCTTCCGAACAAGGTCGATGCCCGGCTCATCGGCCCGAGTTCCGCCGTCGCGGCGAGCAGCGCCGGCGCCAGGGCCTGCATGCGAGCGGCGGTCAATCGAATGCGCGGGCCCGCGATGCTGATCACGCCGATCGCCTCGCCGCGCCGCAGCACCGGCGCGGCCATCGCGGTCATGCCCGGCGCGAAGACCTCGTCGATCATCGCGTACCCGCGCGTGCGCGCCGCGTGCAGGAAGCCGAGCAGCGCCTTCACGGTGGTCGGCGCCTTCGGCCCGTAGTCCTTCGCCGCGCCGAAACCCTGCCGCGACACCAGCTCGAGCGCGCGCTCGTCGCTGAGCGTCAGCAGCCAGGCGTGGCCCGAGGCCGTGCACGACAGTCGCGCGTCCATGCCCATGTCGGGGTCGTAGCGCAGACCTTTGCGCGTGCCCTGCGCTTTCGCGACCCAGGTGAGCCGATCGTCGTCGACGATCGCGAGCCGCACGAGCTCGCCCGATTCCTTCGCGAGCCGCTCAAGCAGCGGCTCGGCGATGTCGACGATTCCCGCGCTGCTGAGGAAGCCGAGGCCGAGCGCTGCGAGCTTGGTCGTCAGCACGTAGTCTCCCTGGCTGCGCACCTGCCGCACGTAGCCGCGGCGCTGCAGCTCGGCGAGCAACCGATGGCAAGCGCTGCGCGGGATGTCGAGCTCGTCGGCGAGCGCGCTGAGCGAGATGCCCTCCGGTTGCCCGGACAGACGCTCGAGCAATGCGAGGCCACGATCGAGCGCAGTCGTCACGGGAGCCTCATTTCGGAATGCGACATGGGTTTCCAACTTGGAACCCGATTCTCACGGCTTTCGACAATGGCCGGACGCACCCACCAGGAGACACTTTCCATGCACCTTCGAATCCTCGCGTCCTGCCTGTTCGTCTTCGCCCACGGCTTCGCCGCGCCTGCCTTCGCGCAGGAGGCGCAGGAGCGCGTCATCAAGTTCGGCCACCTGAACAACCCCGATCACCCGGTCAGCTTCGGCGTGAAGCGCTTCGCCGAATTGCTCGCTGCGAAGAGCGGCGGCAAGCTGAAGGTGCAGGAGTACCCGTCGTCGACGCTGGGCAACGAGATGCAGCAGCAATCGGCGCTGCAAGGCGGCGTGCAGGAGATGTCGGCGCCGGCGACGACGTCCCTCGCCGGCATCGTCCGGGAGTTCGGGCTGGTCGACTTCCCGTTCGCCGTCTCGAACTTCGCGCAGGCCGACGCGCTGCTCGACGGGCCGCTCGGCCAGGCGCTGATCGCGAAGCTGCCGGAGAAGGGGCTGGTGGCGCTCGGCTACTGGGACCTGGGCTTTCGCAACGTCACGAACAGCAAGCGGCCGATCGCCCGGCCGGAAGACCTGGAAGGGCTTAAGCTGCGCGTGATTCCGAACCCGGTGTTCCTCGATACCTTCAAGGCGTTGAAAGCGAACCCGGTGCCGATGCCGTTCGCGGAGTTGTACGGTGCGCTCGAGGCCAAGGCGGTCGACGGCCAGGAAAATCCGTTCGCCGTGATCCTGTCGAACAAGTTCTACGAGGTGCAAAAGTACGTCAGCGCGACGAACCACGTCTACGCCGCGAACATCGTGCTCGTCAGCAAGCGCTTCTGGGACAAGCTCTCGCCGGCCGAGCAGAAGATGATGGTCGACGCGGCGAACGAGTCGCGCGCCTACCAGCGGCAGGCCAGCCGCGCGGCGGCGCAGAAGGCGGTCGGCGAGCTGCAGGCCAAGGGCATGCAGTTCAACGAACCGAGCGCGGCCGAGCAGCAGCGCATGGCGCAGATCGCGAAGCCCGTGACGGATCGTCTCGCGGCGACTTACGATCCGGCGATCGTCAAGCTCTACACCGACGAGCTGCTCCGGATCCGCAAGTAGGGCGCCTCGCCCACGCCCTGCCCGCCTCGCGAAGGAAAATCATGCCGCACCCGCTGTTCGTGCTGAACGGATCGAACCTGAACATGCTCGGCCTGCGCGAGCCGCACCTTTACGGGTCGACCACGCTCGCCGAGATCCGGCAGCGCACGGAATCGCTCGCGACCGAGCTGGGCCTCGCCTGCGACTTCCGCCAGACGAACCACGAAGGCGTGATGGTCGACTGGATCCAGGAGGCCTTCCTGCGCGAGGCGGCGCTGGTGATCAACCCTGCCGGCTTCTCGTTCGGCTGCGTGCCGGTGCTCGACGCATTGAAGCTGATCCGTCGGCCGCTGATCGAGGTCCACCTGACCAACATCCACCAGCGGCCCGACCCTTATCGACACTCGCTCGTCTCGCAGGCGGCCACCGGGGTGATCTGCGGGCTCGGACCCGCAGGCTACCTGCTTGCGGTGCGCGCAGTCGCCGACGCTCTGGCGGCGTCTTCCGGCTGACCGGTCCACCAGCTCGAGGCCACACTCAAGGTGCTGGGGCGCCAGTGGCGTAAGGGCGGCCCGATCGCGCGAAATGGCTCGCGTGTTTGCTTCGAAACCCGCCGCAGTAGACTGGCTTTCATGCTCAGCACCACAACGCTCCTGAACGGGCCCGTTTCGGTTGTCGAGTACCGCTGCACAGCGGGCCCGGCAGAGCGGCCCTTCGTTGAACACCACCAATCCTGGTCGGTTTCGTACGTGCAGCATGGCAGCTTCGGTTGCGAGTGCCGGGGCGCCAGCTTCGAGCTCGTCGCAGGCTCGGTGCTGCTCGGGCGCCCTGGCGACGAATACATGTGCACGCACGACCATCATGCCGGTGGCGATGAGTGCCTTGCTTTCCACGTGGAACCGCAGTTGGCCGACGAGATCGGAGGTCGGCATGGCGTGTGGCGCTCGGGCGCCGTGCCGCCGCTGGCCGAGTTGATCGCGCTCGGGGAACTGGCGCGGTCCTCGGCGCACGATGCTCAGCGTGGCGATGGCCTGGGCCTTGGCGAAGTGGGCGTGGCGTTTGCTGCGCGGGTGATCGACGTGTTGGCGGGTGCGCGCCGGCCGCACGCCGGGGCGCAGGCAGCTGATCGCAGGCGAGCGGTCGAATCGGCGCTGTGGATCGACACGCACTGCGCCGCCGATGTCGACTTGCAGCACCTGGCCGGCCAGGCAGGGTTGAGCGTATTTCACTACCTGCGCGTGTTTGCGTCGGTGCTCGGCGTGACGCCGCACCAGTACCTCGTGCGCAGCAGGCTGCGGCGTGCGGCGCAACTGCTGGCTGACGAAGAGCGCCCGGTGACCGACATCGCGCTGGACGTCGGGTTCTCGGACTTGTCGAACTTCGTTCGCACATTCCATCGCGCGGCTGGCGTCTCCCCGCGCGGCTACCGGCGCGCGGCGCGTGGCGACCGCAAGATTTTCCAAGACCGGATCGACGCGCGCTCCTAGGATTCACCTCGTACTTCGAGGAGCTTCCCATGTTCGATCACATCGGTCTGAAGGTCAGCGATCTGGCCGCCAGCGTTTCGTTCTACCGCGAAGCCCTTGGCGCGCTGCGGCTCGAGCTTGTATCCAGCGGCGCCGGCTACGCGGGCTTTGGTCCGCCCGCCATGCCCGGACTCTGGTTGTACGAGCAAAAGGGCCCGCTCGGCCCCGGTTCACACGTGGCGCTGCGGGCCCCCGATCGGAAAGCGGTGCAGCGGTTCCATTCGACCGGACTGGCAGCAGGCGGCCGTTACCACGGAGCCCCCGGCCTGCGGCCCGACTACGCCGCCGAGTACTACGCCGCGTTCCTGCTGGATCCGGACGGCAACAACATCGAAGCCGTCTGCTTCAAGTAGCGGCGAAGGGCTCTTCATCGTGTGACCCAGGTCTGCGTGTCGGTCTGCGCCAATGGCTCGCCGGGATAGCGGCCGCGCACCGCTTCGGCGCAGGCTGTCGCTGACGATGAGACCTGTACGCCGGCGGCGCTGGCCAACGCGTCGCCAAGCACCAGGTACAGGTTACCTGCCACGGCGACCGCGGCGGCGACCCAGGCAACCCGTGCCGGCGTCAACACAGGACGATAGGTGGGAATGCTTGGTGCCATGTTGTCTGCTCCCGATGTTTTGACGATCCGCCATCGTCGATGCGAGGTGTTGCACTGAAATTGCAGCGATACCGAGCCTTTGTTTCAACTGAAATACGGTGCGTCGCCGCCGATGGATCTGCGAAGATGTGAGCGCGCTCGATGCAGGATCAACGACGCGTGGTTGGGCGCGATGCCCAGTTCACGCGAAGCCGCCTCGTGACTCAGCCCGTCGACCTCGCGCAACACGAGCAAGCGCGCCGCAATCGCTGGCAACGCCTCGAGGTAGTGCGATACCGCCTGCAGGGACTGGCGACCCTCGAGCACGCGCTGCGGGTCGTGCGCATCCATGGGAGCGCCCGGCCACGGGTCGACCGCGCCTTCGTCGTCATCGGCGGGCACATGAACCGAGTCGTCCACCGCTACGGTCGTCGGCATGCGCTTTTCGCGGCGCAGGTGTTCGGCGATGCGGCGCAGCAGGATTGCTGTGAGCCAGGTGCGAAGCAACGACTTGCGCGCGAAGCCTTGTCCGCCTTGAAGAGCCGCCAGCAGCGTTTCCTGGACCATGTCTTCGATCAGGGCCGGATCCCGCAGCCGCCGGCTCGCGAAGCGAATCAGATAGGGCCGGTGCATGCCCACGATGTGCGCGTGGCTTTGCGCGGTCGATTCGAGCGTTGAAGTGTTCATGGTGCCTCGGTGAATTCAGCAAGCGGCACGGGGTCGTGAAGCCGGCTCGCAACACGAAAAGGGGACCGAGATTTGCTGTCGCGGCCCATTCAGCGCCCGCGCCACGCGCAACAGCGTGGCGTCGGTCGGATGGTGCAACAGCCGATAGCCCAACCGCTGGGCGAGTCCGAGCATCGGCAGGTTGTCGCGCAGCACGTCGCCGTAGAGCGTTTCGACGCCACGGTCTTCGGCATCGCAGGTCAGTTCGCACAGCAGCCTGCTCCCGATACCGAAGCCTTGCCAGGCATCGGCGATCACGAGCGCGAATTCGCGCTGCTGCGGTGCGTCGTCGAACCACGCGTAACGTGCCTCGCCCACGCAGACAGTGGCTCCAGCCTGGCTCGCGAGCGCGAGCAAGGCCAACTCACCGTCTTCATCGGGGTGCGTGAATTGATCCAGCCAACTCTGCGGCACTTCACGCACGCCGCTGTGGAACCGGCGCCGACGCGACTGCGGCGACAGGTCGTTGAAGAAAGCGCCAAGCAACTCGCCATGTTCCGGTTACAGGCCTGGCGCCGCGCACGTCTGGTTCGACACGGGTCCGCAGACGCAGCCACAGCCGACCCCACGCGGCGAACCCCCGCGCAATCGCATCCCCGATCGCCAGGGCACGTTGCCGGCGCGCTTCGAGGTACCACTCGAGTGACGTGCGTGGCCCCTGAGGTTCACGTGGTCCTTGGGACTTTGCCTGAGCGTCGGCTGACGCTGCAGCCCTCGTGTCCACGTCGAACACCAACAGGCGCGCGTCGCTCAGGGCCTGTGCGACCGCCACGCCAGGCCTGTCAAACGCGAAACTTTCTCCCGCACTGAGAACATGGTCTTGCGGGTCCGAGTCCTGCGTGATCCAGACGTCGCCACCGAACACGGCGACCCCCTTTGCACGCTTCTCACGCCCGTTTTTCAGCAGCACGAGCTCACCCTTCGCGAGGTGCGTCAGCGCCAGTTTCAGGTCGGTATTCATTGCGCCTCCTTGGCCAAAACCTTCTGGACACAAGTGCATCTTGGGCGCCAGGGATTGCGAGATCGTTTCCTCCAGGAACACCAGGATTGCAACTGCAATCGCGCTGGCGCCCGTGCAAAAGATATATATCGCTTGAAGACTTCAACCGCATCGACTATCTTTCGCTTCCCGCGATCTTGGTGAAGGACTTTCATGCGTACGCAAGCGATGCCTTCTGACACACCGGTTGCCATGGCCCAGGTGCTGGCCATGGTCATGGCGAGCCATTCGAGATCCGATTCGCACGGCCTGCGCTTGCTCGAAGGGGTCGACGCATTTAAGCGCATCGGCGTGTCGAAGGCATCGTTCCTGAGAATCGCGCGCGAACTGCGCCGCGGCAGCTGCCAAACGCTCGCCGAGCACGCCTGGCTGCACAGCGAGGACGCCGAAGCCATCGACGACATCCTCGACGGCGTGCGCGACGCGCGGCATCGCCTGCTGCTGTGCCGCCTGGCCAGTTGTGTCATCGTCGCCGACGGCTGTGTCGACGATCTCGAGCGCACGGTCTATGACCGCATGCTGCTGCGCTGGGGGCATACGCGCTCGAGCGTCGCCCAGGCCATCCTCGCGGAACACATGCACTGAACGGGCGCTGTCCGTCGCCAGTTCGCGTCGCCAGTTCGTTTCACCCCGCTCGGCGCATATCCCCGGTGGCGCTCAACCCTGTTCGACAAACAGGGTTGCCGGGTGCTCGAGCAGTTCGCGCAGGCTTTGCACGAACGCGGCGCCAACGGCCCCGTCGACCACGCGATGGTCGAACGACGACGAGAGATTCATCATCTGCCGCGCGACGACGGCAGCGCCCCGGAACACCGGGCGTTCGACGATGGCGTTCACGCCGACGATCGCGACCTCGGGGTGGTTGATCACCGGCGTTGACATGATCCCGCCCAGCCGGCCCAGGCTGGTGATCGTGATGGTCGAGCCCGACAACTCGTTGCGTACGGCCTTGCCGTCTCGCGCCGCGCCCGCCAGGCGCGCGATCTGCACCGCACAGGCCCACAGGTCGAGCTGTTGCGCATCGCGGATCACGGGCACCATCAGGCCGGCGTCGGTCTGTGTCGCCACTCCCATGTGCACCGCGCTGTACTGCGTCAGCACGCCGGCTTCGTCGTCGAAGCGCGAATTGACCTGAGGGAACTCGCGCACCGCAGCCACGATGGCGCGCACCAGGAAGGGCAGCAGCGTCAGGCGCGCGCGCTGGTCAGCCCATTTCGCGTTGAGCTGCGCGCGCAACGCCTCGAGCTCGCTCACGTCGACCTCCTCGACGTAGGTGTAGTGCGGAATGCGACGCTTGGACTCCTGCATCTTCTGCGCGATCTTGCGGCGCAGCCCGACGATCTTCACCTCGCGCGTGGCTTCGGGCGGCGCCGCAACGCGCTCCCGCGATGCGGTGGCTGTGCGGTGCGGCGCGCCGCCCGCGACATGGGCGTCAAGATCGGCGTGCATGATTCGCCCGGCAGTGCCGCTCGCGCGAACGTCGTTCAAGTGAATGCCGAGTTCCCAGGCGCGTGCGCGCACCGCGGGCGATGCGATCGGTTTGCCTGCGCTCGCCGCGCGAACCGGTGCGGCGCTTCGCCCGGATGCAGCAGCCTCCTCCACCGCAGGCGCAGCAATGCGCGGCGCTGGCGCGGCGTGCGCGACCGCAGCACCCACCGGCTCAGGGGCGGAAGCTGCGCGCGCAGTGA
This sequence comes from Rhizobacter sp., assembly GCA_031396305.1. Taxonomy (GTDB): domain Bacteria; phylum Pseudomonadota; class Gammaproteobacteria; order Burkholderiales; family Burkholderiaceae_C; genus JAEMQF01. The sequence goes on along the minus strand of JANNKM010000473.1, from coordinate 405 downwards.
GCGCCGCGTCGGTCCGCGAAGCTGCGCTACCTTGCTGCGGCGCAGCCGGGGCGTGTCCCTCACCGACGGGCTCAATGCGCAGCAGTTCTGCCCCCACCGCGAGCGTCTGGCCGACCTCACCGCCCAACGCCAGCACGCGCCCGGCCAGAGGCGACGGGACTTCGACAGTGGCCTTGTCGGTCATCACGTCGGCCAGGCTCTGGTCCTCGACGACACTGTCGCCCGGCTTGACGTGCCAGGCGACCAGTTCGACCTCGGCGATGCCTTCGCCCAGGTCAGGCACCTTGATCACATACGCCGCCATCGCTCAGGGCTCCAGTACGCGGCGCAACGCCGCAGCGACGCGCGCGGGGCTGGGGAAGTAGGCCCATTCCAGCGCGTGCGGATAAGGCGTGTCCCAGCCGG
>JANNKM010000186.1:0-9590 GCA_031396305.1 Rhizobacter sp. | reverse complement strand
ACGCAGATGATGGTGCTGTCGATGCTGATTTTCGGCGGACCCACTTTGCACTACTTCGCCGTCGCGCTGACGATCGGTATCTGCTTCGGCATCTACTCGTCGGTGTTCGTCGCAGCCGCCATTGCGATGTGGCTGGGCGTGACCCGTGAAGACATGGTCAAAGCGGCCCCTCGCGAGGGTGATCCTGACGATCCGAACGCCGGGGCCGTGGTGTAGAGTCCACAGCTGAATCGACAGCAAGGCCTCTTACCCTCCATGGCGACACTGGCCAATCCGACGGCAATCGCTCAGCAGGCCCGCCGAACCTACGCCGAAGGTCTTGTCCGAGGCATTCCGGCAGTCGTGCACAGCGTCGATCAGGCGGCGCGCCATCTGCTGAGTCAGGTCGCGGAACCCGCGGTGGCAGGGCGTCGGCGCGACGCCGTTCAAGACCTGCAGCGTCTGGGCTCGTTCTGGTTGCAAGGCATGACGACAGCGCTGCGTGGTGCCCTGCAAAGCGGTGTGGTCGCCGCGACGCGTCCCGGGGATCTGCCGATGCCCGGTGTGCGCGGCGGCAAGTCCGGGCTCAGCCTCGTCGATGACGACACGATAGAAAACGAAATCCTCAGTTCGCGCCTGGCGCTGGCGATGATGGACCGCGCATCGTGGGAGTTCACCGATTTGCGTGGCCGCATCAACACGCTGGAGTCGCGCGAAGAACTCGACAGCAATGATGTTCTCCGCCCGCATGTGCTGGCGCGTGTCGTCACCGGCGCCTGGCGCGGTGCCGGCCTCGGCCTGGACGCGTGGCGCACGCTGCAAGTCATCCTGCATGAAGAGTTCGCGCACTTTTCCGAAGAGGGATACCACGAGATCAACCGCTGGTTGGTCCAGCACCACGTGCAACCCGAGGTCGACCTGCGCCCGTTCGTGCGGCGCAACCGAAATACGCCGTCGCAGGCCTCACCTTCCGCCGCCGGAACGGGTTTTGCGTTGACGAGCCCGGTGGGCGCGGCGGGCAGTCGCAGCGCAGTCGCGGACGAAACGCGCATGCTCACGAACACAGGGGCGTTCGCGCGTGGCATCGACCACGCGAACGAAGTGCTGGGCAAGCTCAACAGGCTGGTCGGGCGCCAGTTGCCCGATTTCGTGGCGACGCAGAACGTGAATCGCGGGCGCGCGTCGCCCACCTTGAATGCGGCGATTGCCGAAGCGCAGACGGGAATCGCCAAGCGCTTCTCCGGCGCGCCAGGCGCGGCGCAGGCCGAGAACACGCCGACCCTGCTGGAAGAGCTGAATCAGCGCAAGCAGGCGCTCAAACAGGCGGCCACCACCCAAGTCGAACGCGCGACGATCGAAATCGTGGCGTTGCTCTTTCAGAGCATCCTGACGGAAGAGCGCATCCCGGCCACGGTGCGGGTCTGGTTCGCCAGGTTGCAGATGCCGGTGCTGCGCGTGGCGGTGGGCGAGCCCGATTTCTTTGCGACCGTCGATCACCCGGCGCGGCGTCTCATCGATCGCATGGGCGCGTGCGTGATGGGGTTCGATGCCACGGCGCGCGCCGTCGGCGACGTGCTGGAAAAGGAAATCAAGCGCATCGTCCAGGTTGTCGAGGCTTACCCCGACACCGGCCGGCGCGTCTTCCAGACCGTGCTGACGGAGTTCGAACGTTTCCTCGAGCACTATTTCAAGAATGAAAACGAAGCCTCCAAGCGCGGCGTGTCGCTCGCGCAGCAGGTCGAGCAGCGCGAAACGATGGCGATCCAGTACACGATCGAGCTGCGCAAGATGCTCAACGAAATGCCGGTCCAGGACGGGATTCGCGAGTTCCTGTTTCAGGTCTGGGCCGACGTATTGGCGATGACCGCCGTGAAACACGGTCCACAGGGCGACCCCACCAAGTCGATGAAACGCGCTGCCGCCGACCTCATCTGGTCCGCTGGCGCCAAGGTCTCGCGCGAAGAGCGTGCGGAAGTGATCCGCCGTCTGCCTCCGCTGCTCAAGGCCTTGCGCGACGGCATGGACCAGGCCGGCATCAGCGTGGACAAACAAGATGAACACATCCAGCGCCTGAACGATTCGCTGGCGGCGGCCTTCACCGCCAAGGCGGCGGCGATTCCGCACGAGCGTCTGGTGGAGTTGATGTCACGGCTCGAGACTCTGGAAGAGATGCTCCCCGAGGCCGACGACGTAGAAATCGACCAGGCGATGGTGCTCGACCTGTCGGGGCATGAAAGCTCGGAGCTCGAAGTGGTGGGCGAGGGCGGCTCGATGCCTACACCAGCGATGCTGGCCTGGGCACGTGAACTGCAGGTGGGAACCTGGTACATGCTGGACTACCGCGGCCGCAATGAAGCCGTTCAGCTTTCGTGGCTGGGCCTTCGCAAACAGCTCGCCCTGTTTGTATCACCCCAGGGTCGCGGTGTCCTGTTCCAGCAGCATCGGCTGGCGGCTTTCCTTCAGGCCGGGCTGCTGGTGCCGGCGCAAGACGAGTCGCTCACGGTGCGTGCGACGCGCAACGCGCTGGCCAAACTCGACGGGGATCCGAGCAGATTGCTCAATTGAGTGGCCGACGCAGGCGCATTGAAGCGGGTGGCGCGCCACCCGTATTCAGTGAATCAGCCGATCCTGCGGGTCGACGAACAGTTCGTCGAGGATCAGCGCGTCGGGCTCCTGGCCGAGACTCCAGAAGACCATCAGGACGATGATCTTCAGGTCTTCCAGCTCGAGCGGCGTCGCGCCGACGGCGCTCGCGCGATCGATCACCATTTCGCGCATCGGCGCGGGCAGCAGCCCGGCGGACTCGAGGAAACTGATGAAACCGATGGACTCGTCGCCGAGGCGATCCTGCTCGTCGGCGGTGTAGACGCGCATGCTGTGCGCGGCCTGCTCGCCGACATGCGCATGCGCTGCCTGAGTCAGCTCGTCGAGCCACGACAGGGCCTCGCGGATTTCGTCGGGCTCGAAACCCACCGAGCTCAGCTTTCGGGTCAGCTGTTCCGTCCCCGGGCAAGCCTCGGCGCGCCAATAGTTTTCGTACAGATACACCAGCACGTCGAACATGCGAGCCACTATACCGCAGCGTTTCCGCGGCGCGCCGGGCAATGATGGGGTCCTTGCGGCTTTTCGAAGGCCTTCGTGGACAAGACCGTCCGGTTTGTCTCGCCGGTCAGCCCTGGCTGATGCGTTGAAACAGCTGACCGGGCAGGCGCGCAACTTGCCCGTCGAGCTCGAGTTCGAGCAGCTTCGTGCTCAATTGCGCCGCGGACCAACCCGTACGAGCTACTAGCGCTTCAAGGGACACCGGGTCGTAGCCGAGCGCGTCGAGCAGCGGGTCCGCAGCGCGCGGTTCCGTCGGTGGCGCATTGCTGCTTGCCCCCGGGCTGGCCAGACGCAGATCCTCCAGGACGTCCTGCGCCGCATCGACGAGTTTGGCCCCTTGTTTGATCAAAGCGTGGCAACCGCGCGACTGCGGCGAGTGAATCGAACCGGGAATTGCATACACGTCACGGCCGGCTTCGCCTGCGAGTCGCGCCGTGATCAACGAACCTGACTGCAATGCGGCCTCGACGACCAGCGTACCGCGAGTCAGCCCGGCGATGATTCGGTTGCGGATCGGAAAGTTCTCCGGCAGCGGCGGCGTGCCGAGGCAATACTCGCTCAGGATCAGGCCTTCGAGGGCGATGCGCTGGGCCAGTTTGGCGTTGCGCTTGGGGTAGACCTGATCGAGCCCGGTGCCTACGACTGCAACCGTGCCCGAGGGCCCACGCAACGCGCCTTCATGCGCTGCGGTATCAATCCCGAGCGCCAGGCCGGACACCACGGCCAGACCGGCGTGGCTGAAATGCTCGGCGAAGTCTCGCGCGTTATCGAGACCCTGTGGCGTCGGGTTGCGGCTGCCGACGACGGCCAGGCTGGGAGCCTGCAACTGCGCCAGGCGACCCTGTGCGTACATCAGCAGCGGTGGATCGGCAGTTTCCAGCAGCACGGCGGGATACTGCGGATCTCCCAGTGTGATGACGGTTCGCGACTGCGGCGCGGCGCTCAGCCATTGCAGCGTCGTAGAGATCAATTCGTCGAGGGTGTCGTGCCCGGCACCGAGCGCCTGCGCCACCGCGGATCCCGCGACCGTGCGCTGCGCCGATGCGGAAGCACGAAACACGGCGTCGGGCGAACCGAAAGCACTCAACAGCTTGCGCGCCGACTCGCGTCCGACGCCTGGCGTTTCCAGCAGCCTCAGCCAAGCGGCGAGCTCGTCAGGGTCTATCACGCCCTAAGAGCCTGTCGTGGGCCGAGCCGCGTCAGGGCTGGCTGAACTTGTCGCCGATCTTCACCGGCTCTTGCACCGACAGAATCAATGCGTACGACATGCGCTCGAAGACGCGAAATACGAACAACATGCCGTGCCGCTCGTCGGGAAGCCTGATCGTCGGGCGCGCCCTTTCGGTCGTGTCGGTCACGGCGCTGCCCTCGCGCCACAGTGCCAGGACATGGCCGCGCTCCAGGCCGTCACGCAGCCCCTTGTTCAGCGCGACGATCTGGTTCTGACCGGCATAGATGCCTTCGCCGTAGACCGACGCAATTTGCCCGGCAATCGGTGATTGCGGCGCGCGCGGCGTGTAGCTGATGAATTCGCGTGGCGGCACGGGCGCCAGCCGATCGCCGACCCCGGCTTCGATGCGCAGCGTCGTCAACGTGAACGTTGCGGGAACGATCTCTGGCCTGCCGTCAAGCGCGTTGCGGTCCGCACCGGGCAGGGCGTAGTGGGCCGTGCCGACGTAAGTGGCTTCGTAACCGAGGAGTTCCTTGGTGCGCGGGTCGAACAAGGCCTTGGGTTCGCGGAACACCCGGTAGTCGCGTTGTTGCTCTTCGAGCGGCCCGCGAACATAGGCCGTGTCACCGCGACCCATCTTCACGCGGCCCTCTTGCGACGCGACGATGCGAGGCGCTGACTCCAGTTCGTTCGCGCCGAAGATCACGGCTTCGTTCAGGAACGGCTCGATCAGGTGAAACGGAATCGACGCAATCGGCCCTGCCGCACTGCTTTGAGAGCGGATCTTCGGCGACAGCTTGACCGTGCCGCTGTCCGCGCCACTTGCGCCACCCGCCCCGCCACCCGCCTGACCCATGCGCAGGCGCGCCCGACCGTCGACTTTGTCGAGGTACAGCACCTGCCCAGGGTAGATGAGATGCGGGTTGCGCACTTCATCGAGATTCATTCCCCACAGTTCGGGCCAGCGCCACGGGCTTTTCAGATAGAGCGAGGAAATGTCCCACAGCGTATCGCGCTGCTTGATCGTGTAGGTGTCGGGCGCATTGGGCGCGAGATCTGCCAGCGCGACACCGCCTTGTGCCACCTTTTGCGCAGTACTGCGTTGTTGCTGAGTGATTGGATAATTCACGGCCACGGCGCTGGCGCTTCCCAGCAACGTGAGCAGCAATCCGACGCACGGCGCCATCAGCACCGCACGGCTCGTTCGAGGGGCAAATCGATTGCGGCGCATCATGTGGGGGAATCTCCGGAAATGCAGGTCAGCGGCCTGCCCGACAAGGTTAACCGGCCGCATCCGGGGAAGTCGCTAGATATCGGCCAAAATCTTCAATCAATTTCACAGATTCTGCCTCTAAACCATTGATATCGCAACGAAAGTGCTGCGACCAATTGCGTCGGTGTGAGACCTGTCACGGCACCGCCTGTTCATATTGATGACTGCGCGGTTGCGCGCCCCCGAAGCCAACCCACCGACCACCACACCTTCCAATCTTCAATGGCGCTGCTCAACATTCTTCGTTTCCCCGACCCTCGGCTGCACACGGTGGCCAAGCCAGTCGCCACCGTCGACGCGCGCGTGCGCAGGCTCGTCGACGACATGCTCGAGACAATGTATGCGGCCGATGGCGTGGGCTTGGCGGCAACCCAGGTCGATGTGCATGAACGCGTCATCGTCATCGACACCGAGCCCAAGTTGAACCGGCCGCATGTGTTCATCAACCCCGAACTGGTGGCCCGCAGCGAGGAGATGAGTTTCAGCGACGAAGGCTGTTTGTCGGTTCCAGAAATCTACGAGAAGGTGCAGCGCCACGCCCAGGTGACGGTGCGGGCGCTGGACCGAAACGGACTGAGCGTGGACATCACCGCTGAAGGCCTGCTCGCCGTGTGCGTGCAACACGAAATGGACCATCTGCTGGGTAAGGTGTTCGTCGAGTATCTCAGTCCGCTCAAGCGCGATCGCATCCGCAACAAGATGCTCAAACGGACACGCGACGAGCGTCGCGCCTGACCTTCCCGCGGCTTCCCGGCAACGCCATGCGAGTTGTTTTTGCCGGGACGCCTGAATTCGCGCTCGAGTCATTGCGCTGTATGCGGGCCGCTGAATTCGAAGTTGTGCTGGTGCTCACTCAGCCGGATCGACCCGCCGGACGAGGCATGAAGCTTCACGCCAGCCCTGTGAAAGTCTATGCCGACGAACAAGGCATCAGTGTCGAGCAACCGCGCAGCTTGCGTCTGGATGGCAAGTTCCCCGACGACGCGCAGCGCACACGCCAAGCCCTGTTCGCGGCACACCCTGATGTGATCGTCGTCGCGGCGTACGGGCTGCTGTTGCCGGCGTGGGTGCTGGAACTGTCGCGCCTGGGCTGTCTGAACGTTCATGCGTCACTGCTGCCGCGCTGGCGCGGCGCCGCGCCAATTCAGCGGGCGATCGAAGCCGGCGATGCACGCAGCGGCATCACGATCATGCAAATGGATGCCGGCCTGGACACTGGCGCGATGCTGCTCGCTGAAGCCACCGAGATCACGCCCGCCGATACCGCCGGCACATTGCTGCAGCGCCTTGCACCGATGGGTGGGCGGTTGCTGGTCGAGAGCCTGCGGCGGGCTGCGCAGGGCGAGAACCTGCCCGTCCCCCAGCCCGAAGCAGGCGTCACCTGTGCACGCAAGATCGACAAGGCAGAGGCTGCCATCGACTGGAGTGACGCCGCATCCGCAATCGAACGGCGTATTCGCGCTTTCGACCCCGCCCCCGGCGCGAGCGCAACGCTCAACGGCGACGTGCTCAAGTGCTGGCGCGCCGACTTGGTTGACGCGCGCGGCGTGACGGGACTGCCGGGGGAAATCGTCGCGGTGGATTCGTCGGGCGTGTGCGTGGCCTGCGGCGCCGGAACACTGCGCCTCACAGAATTGCAGCGCAGCGGCGGCAAGCGCTTGGGCGCGCATGCGTTCCTCGCGGGCCACCCGGTGCGGGCCGGAATGCGCTTCGCGCCACGCACGAGTTGAACTTCGCCGGCTCGGTCACATCTACGTTGCGCCGCCGGTGCGGCCAAACTCGAGGAAAGCGATCCATGTTCAATCTGATGAAAACCGCCATCCTGATGGCCGCCATCACGGCGCTGTTCATGGCGCTGGGCTCCATGCTCGGGGGCCAGCAGGGAATGATGCTCGCGCTGATCGTCGCGCTGGGAATGAATTTCTTCAGCTACTGGTTCTCCGACAAGATGGTGCTGAAGATGTACAACGCGCAGGAGGTCGACGAAACCTCGGCGCCGCAGTTCTACGGCATGGTTCGTGAACTCGCCCAGCGCGCGGAATTGCCGATGCCGCGTGTCTACCTGATCCAGGAAGACGCGCCGAACGCTTTTGCCACCGGGCGCAACCCCGAAAACGCCGCGGTTGCCGCGACGACGGGCATCCTGCGGGTGCTGACCGAGCGCGAACTGCGCGGCGTGATGGCGCATGAACTCGCCCACGTCAGGCACTGCGACATCCTGATCAGCACCGTCAGCGCCACGATGGCCGGCGCGATTTCAATGCTCGCCAACTTCGCCATGTTCTTCGGTGGACGCAACAACGAAGGCCGGCCGGCGAACCCGATCGTCGGAATTCTGGTGATGCTGCTCGCGCCGCTCGCGGCGAGCCTGATCCAGATGGCGATCAGCCGCGCCCGCGAATTCGAGGCCGACCGCGGCGGCGCGCAGATCTGCGGCGACCCGCGGGCGCTGGCCAGCGCGCTGCAAAAGATCCAGCGCCACGCGCAGCGGGTGCCAATGCAGGCGGCACAGCGCCACCCCGAGACGGGGCAAATGATGATCATGAACCCGTTGGCCGGGGGTGGCTTGCGCGGCTTGTTTTCAACCCATCCTGCGACGGAAGAACGAGTCGAGCGTTTGCTCGCGATGGCGCAGAGCATGGCGCGTTGACGCGCATGCCGGTGCGGTGATGCGACCGCGCGCGTCCTCGGGCAGCCGACCCGCGCGCCGGGCGCCGTCACAATTGCCCGATGAAGAGTTGGCACGCCGTGCGCGGTATTGGAAGCTTCCTATGGCAAGCTGAAACCCGACGCGGAGCGCGCCACATGCTGGCGTTCGCCCCCGGTCTGGCCGCCTGGGGCCTGGTGACGGGCATCGCGATGGTGAACAGCGGCCTGAGCACGCCGGTGGCGCTGCTGATGTCGCTCGTCGTGTATGCCGGCAGCGCGCAGTTGGCGACGATTCCGTTGCTCGCCGTGGGCGCGCCGATTGGCGTCGTGTGGGCCACGGCGCTTTGCGTGAATCTTCGCTTCGTGCTTTACAGCGCGCAGTGGCGGGTCTACTTCGGGCACCTGTCGCGCTGGCGCCGCCTGTCGTTGACGTATTTCGCCGCGGACTTGAATCTGATCGTGTTCCAGCGCGCGTTTCCTGATCCCGTGCGCGCGCCCGGCCAGGTGGCGTTCTTCCTCGGTGGCGCGCTCAGCACCTGGGTGGTCTGGCAGGTGGCTTCGATCGCCGGCATCCTGTTCGGGCAAGCCGTTCCCGTGCAATGGGGCCTGGGCTTCGCGGGCACCCTGGCGGTGCTGGGCCTGACCTACGGCTTGATCGCCGACCGCAGCACACGCGTTGCTGCCGTCGCCGCGGCTGCCGCATCCGTGCTCGCCTATGGGCTCCCGCTGAAGCTGAACATCCTCATGGCCATCGCGGCGGCGGCAGTGGCCGGGCTGTTTGGAGTTCGATCGGCAACGGCGGCGCCCGACGCGCCGAAGAGTGAATGACAGATGCGTGGGCCGTGTGGGCGGTGCTCGGATTGGCGATGGTCACTTTCGTCACGCGCGGCCTGTTCCTGATGCCGCGCCGCGAAGTGCCGATTCCCGGGTGGCTGGAACGCGCCCTCAAGGTCGCCCCGCTGGCCGCATTGACCGCCGTGGTGGTGCCTGAAATCGTCATGACGCAAGGGCAGCTCAGCCAGACCTTGCAGGACGCACGCTTTCCCGCGGTGCTTGTCGCAACGCTGTATTACCGCTGGCGGCCCGGCGTGCTCGGTCCGATGTTGGCGGGCCTGGCGCTGTACCTTCCGCTGCGCATCCTGTTCGGCTGGTAAGAAAGGGCGGAAGCGCGCATCCGGCCGAGTAACATTCCCGACCTGAACCACACTGGCGCGACCATGAATGTCATCCGCTTCACCGATCTCATCAAGGCCGGCCAGGTGGCCAGGAAACGCGTCTTCATTCGAGCCGACCTGAACGTTCCGCTGGACGACGCTGGCCACATCACGGAGGACACGCGCATTCGTGCTTCCGTGCCATGCATCGACATGGCATTGAAGGCCGGCGCCGCGGTGATGGTCACGTCGCACCTCGGCC
>JANNKM010000472.1:0-3594 GCA_031396305.1 Rhizobacter sp. | reverse complement strand
GCACCGTACGAGGTGCACGAGGTGCAGGGCGCCGTGGCTTCGCTGCACCCGGCCTTCGAGATCCCCGATTCGCGCTTCGCCGAGTTCACGCGCGCCGGCGAGGCGCAGTTGATCGCCGACGACGCCTGCTGCGGCCCCTTCCTCTTCGGCCCCGCCGCGCCCACGGCCTGGCGCGAACTCGACCTGCGCGAGCACCGCGTGCTCGGCACGGTGTCGAACGGCGCTGGCGTACGGCTCACGCGCGAAGGCAATGGCAGCGCCGCGCTCGGCGATCCGCGCGTCGCGCTGGCCTGGTTGGTCAACGAGCTGCGCGCACTCGGCATGGCGCTCGAGGCGGGCCAGTTCGTATCCACCGGCACCTGCATGGTGCCGATGGACATCGCGCCCGGCGACAGCGTGCAGGCCGACTTCGGCGTGCTCGGCTCGATCGCGCTGCGTCTGCGCTCCTAGCCGCCTACTTCGCCGCTGTCGTCTGCGGCGCCGCGGCCTGCGCAGCAAACTCAGCCCGAATCGCCGCGCCATGCTCGTCCACTGCCGGCGCGGCGCGATAACTCTCGCCGTCCCACTCGCTGGCCCATGGGATCGCCGGCACCTCCACGCTGCGCGGCCCCACCGGCATGCGGCGCGTGCGCAATTGCGGGTGCTCGATCAAATCGTTGAGCGAGTTGACGTTGCCATACGCCGTTTGCGCATCAGTCAGGCGGTCGATCATCGCGGCGCTGGTGTGCGCGGCGAACACTGCGGCCACCTTGGCGTCGAGCCACTCGCGGTGCGCCACGCGCGCGGCGTTCGTGACGCAGCGCGCGTCGTCCTGCAACGCGGGCTCCTGCAGCACCGTGCGGCAGAAGTCGGCCCACTCGCGCTCGTTCTGGATCGAGATCACGATGTCGCGCCCGTCGGCGCAGGTGAAGCCACCGTAGGGCGCGATCGTCGGGTGCTTGAGGCCCACGCGCCCCGGCGGGCGGCCACCGTAGCGCGCTTGCAGATAGGGCACGGCCATCAGCTCGGCCGCGGAGTCGAACAGGCTCACCTTCACTGCCGAGCCGCGGCCGCTGCGGGCGCGCGCCAGCAGTGCCTGCTGGATGCCGATCAGCGAATTCAGCCCGGCATTGATGTCGCACAGCGACACCCCGATGCGCCCCCAGTCGCCCGGTGCGCCGCTCACCGCGACGAGACCGCTTTCGGCCTGCACCAGCAGGTCATAGGCCTTCATCTTGTACAGGCGGCCGCGGTCGCCATAGCCGCTGATGTCGCAGGTGATGAGGCGCGGATGCAACGCGCGCAGCGCGGCGCTGCCCAGCCCCAGGCGCTCGGCGGCGCCCGGCGCCAGGTTCTGGATGAACACGTCGGCGCGCGCGACCATGCCGCGCAGCAGTTGCAGATCGGGCTCGCGCTTCAGGTCCAGAGCGATCGACTCCTTGCCGCGGTTGATCCAGACGAAGTAGCTCGACTCGCCATGCACCGTGCTGTCGTAGCCGCGTGCGAAGTCGCCCTCGGGGCGCTCGATCTTGATCACGCGCGCGCCGGCGTCGGCCAGGCGGCTCGAGCAATACGGCGCGGCCACCGCCTGCTCGAGCGCCAGCACCAGAATGCCGGCGAGCGGCAGCTCGGCGTCGATGCCGGCCTGCGGTGGCAGTGGGATCTGCGTCATGGGCGCTCCTGAAGCGGTCTTCTCATGACGCCGATTGTGAAAACACACCGCGCGCGAGGCTATTGCTTTTGCGCGAATCCAGCATTGCCGAGCTTGCAATGGCGCGTGCGCGAGCGTCGCGCCACAGTACCGCACCGCCGCGCACCACCATGACGCCCCGCTCCTACCTCTTCGTGCCCGCCGACCGGCCCGAGCGCTTTGCCAAGGCACTGGCCGGCGGCGCCGATGCGGTGATCGTGGACCTGGAAGACGCGGTGGCGCCCGAGGCGAAGGCCGCCGCGCGTGCGGCGCTCGCGCAGTGGTTGGCCGGTGCGGCGAACGCACCGCATCTGCCGCAAGTACCGCTGTTCGTGCGCAGCAACGCGCCCGGCACCGAGTGGTTTGCCGACGACCTGGCGCTGTGCGGCCACAGCGCTGCGGTCGGCGGCGTGATGCTGCCCAAGGCCGAGCGCGTGGCCGACCTCGACGCCGTGCGCCACGCGGCGCCGGGCCGAGCGCTGATCCCCTTGATCGAAACGGCCGAAGGCTTCGAGCACCTGCGCGCGCTGGCCGGCGCCACCGGCGTGCAGCGCCTGGCCTTCGGCTCGATCGACTTCCAGCTCGACCTCGGCATCAGCGCCGGTGATGAAGGCGACGGCACCGCACTGCTGTGCTTCCGCTCGCAACTCGTGCTCGCCTCGCGCCTGGCGTCGCTGCTGCCGCCGATCGACGGCGTGACCACGGCACTCGACGACGACGCACCGGTGGCGCGCGACACGCAAGCCGCGCGGCGCCTGGGCTTCGGCGCCAAGCTGTGCATTCACCCGCGCCAGGTGGCCGCGGTGAATGCGGGCTTCACGCCGAGCGATGCGGAAGTGGACTGGGCGCGGCGTGTGGTCGCGGCCGTGGAGCGATCCGGCGGCGCGGCAGTGGCGGTGGACGGGAAGATGGTGGACAGGCCGGTGCTGCTCCGGGCGCGGGCGGTGTTGGGGGGTGGGGTGCGGGACTGAACGGCGGGGTCGTGCACGCCAACGCGGTCACACGCGCCTCGTCGTCCGTGTCGGAGTTCTTTGGTGAAAGGCAGCTCAGTGACATCACGAGGATGCTGGAATGGCACCTTGAGATTTACGTCTGCGCCACCGAAGCCCGTGCGCGCAAGTCGCGTGACATCGCATCCAGCACCGGCAGCGCCGGCAACCACTGCGCGTCGGCGAAGCGAAAGCGCAGATAGTCGACCGCCACCACGGCCGCAATCGCATCCAGCGACCGGGGTTTCGTCGAACCGCACCGGCGCGGTCGCCTTGCGGATGATGATGGTGTGCACCGCCGCGTCGATCACGCCCAGCGCGATGCCGGCGCGCGTCGATTGTGAGTTTTCATCGCGTTGCTTCGACTTCAAATCGTTTGTACGACGCTGACCGCACCCCTACGATCCCAGAACTTTAGAGGTGAAGCCAGAGGATGCAATTCTGTGACGCGAAACCGTTGCGGCGAAAACCTCACACATGGGCAAGCCCGACCCAGCACCCGCAGGAGTTCAGAAATGAGCCTCTTTCCAGGATTCACAACGCGCCGCATTCGCGTGCCCGGGAGCACGATCCACCTCGTCAGCGCGGGCGAAGGTCCAGCCGTGCTGCTGCTGCACGGCTATCCGCAGACCCACGCCATCTGGCACAGAATCGCGCCGCAACTGGCACGCCAGTACACCGTGGTCTGCCCCGACCTGCGTGGCTACGGCGACTCTTCGAAACCGAAGGGGCTGCCCGACCACTCGAACTACTCGAAGCGCGTCATGGCGCAAGACATGGTCGAGGTGATGCGCAGGCTGGGCCATGCCTCGTTCCACCTGGTGGGCCACGACCGAGGGGCGCGCGTGGGACACCGGATGGCCGCCGACCACGGCCAGGGCGTCGTCCGCAGCTTCACGGTGCTCGACATCTCGCCGACGCTGAAGATGTTCGAGT
>JANNKM010000157.1:0-13394 GCA_031396305.1 Rhizobacter sp. | reverse complement strand
CGGCGATCCAGCTGCTCATCGCGCCGGCTTCCGTGATGCCTTCTTCCAGAATCTGGCCGCTGCGCGACTCCTTGTAGTACAGCAACTCGTCCTTGTCTTCGGGTTCGTAGAGCTGGCCCTGCGCGGCGTAGATCGCGACTTCGCGGAACAGGCTTTGCATGCCGAACGTGCGCGCTTCGTCGGCGACGATCGGCACGATGTGGCGGCCGATAGCCTGATCGCGCAGCAATTGCGTGAGCTGCGCGACGAACACCATCGTCGTCGATTGATCGCGCCCGGCCAGGCGCTCGACCAGTTTGGCGGTGGCCGCCGCGTCGGGCGTCGTCAGGCGCGGCGCCGCGTTGCTGCGCGCCGGCAGGTAACCGCCGAGCAGCCGGCGCCGCTCGTGCAGGTAGCGCATTTCAGGGCTGTCGGCATCGGGCCGGTAAAACTCGAGCGCGCGCACCGCGTCGTCCTTGAGCGGCAACGCAAAGCGATCGCGAAACGCGAGCAGCGCGTCGTCTTCGAGCTTCTTCTGCTGATGCGAGCCCATGCGGCCCTGGCCCCAGTGGCCCATGCCGTAACCCTTTTTCGTCTGCGCCAGGATCACGCTGGGCCGGCCGCCGTGTTTGACGGCCGCGTCATACGCCGCATGAATCTTCACCGGGTCATGGCCGCCGCGGCGCAGGCGGTCGATGTCGTCGTCCGACATGTGGGCGACGAGCTGCTGCAGCTCGGGGTACTTGTTGAAGAAGTGTTCACGGTTGAAGCGCCCGTCGGTCGCGGCGTAGGCCTGGAATTCGCCGTCCACCGTCTCATGCAGGCGCTTCAGCAGCACGCCGTCGACATCTCGCGCGAACAGCGGATCCCAGTCGCTGCCCCACATCAGCTTGATGACGTTCCAGCCGGCGCCGGCGAACAGACCTTCCAGCTCCTGCACCACCGAGCCGTTGCCGCGCACCGGGCCGTCGAGCCGCTGCAGGTTGCAGTTGACGACGAGCACCAGGTTGTCGAGGCCCTCGCGCGCGGCGAGCGACAGGCCGGCCAGCGATTCCGGTTCGTCCATTTCGCCGTCGCCGACAAACGCCCAGACCTTGCGACCTTGGGTATCGAGCAGTCCCCGGTCGCGCAGGTAGCGCATGAAGCGCGCCTGGTAGATCGCGGTGATCGGCCCCAGCCCCATCGAGCCGGTGGGGAACTGCCAGAAGTCGGGCATCAGCCAGGGGTGGCAGTACGACGACAGGCCGCCGTTGCCGGGCGCGTGCGGCGCACCTTCGGCGTCGAGCGCAGCCGCGCGTGCACCGAGCGTTTCCTGACGAAAGCGCGTCAGACGCGCCTCAGACAGGCGCCCCTCCACAAAGGCCCGACTGTAGACACCGGGCGACGCATGCGGCTGAAAAAACACCAGGTCGCCGCCTTGCCCGGCGCGGAAAAAGTGGTTGAATCCGACCTCGAACAGATCGGCAATCGACGCATAGGTGGCGATGTGGCCGCCCAGGTCGCCGGAGAACTTGTTGCCGCGCACGACCATCGCCAGCGCGTTCCAGCGCACGATTGCCGACAGACGCGCCTCGATTTCCAGGTTGCCGGGAAACTGCGGCTGCTGATCGAGCGGAATGCTGTTCACGTAAGGCGTGTTCAGCACCGCGGGCAACGGCACACGCAGGCGCCGTGCTTCGTCGAGCAGGCGCCGCAGCACGTAGGTGCCGCGTTCGGTGCCCGCGCTTCGCACCAGGGTCTGAAAGCCCTCAAGCCATTCGCGCGTCTCGGTGGGGTCGGCGTCGGCAGGGATGACGCGCCAGAACGCGGCGCTCATTGCCGAGGGGCGCGGGTCGGTTGGGTTCATGAGGGCAACGACGGATGAGGGCCAGAGGGTGTGCAGGGGCTACGCGAGCCGCTTAAGCAGGCAATACGCGAACCCTATCATCGACCAAATCGATGGACACCGAAGTCCGCGTGGCCGAACCGATCGGCAGCGGGCTGACCCCGGGATCCTGGAAGGCTTGGCACCCGACGAACCGACCGGTTCGACGTCGACGATCTGCAGCCCGGGCCGAAACGCCTATAGGTGGTTGCTCGACTTCACTTCAGTAGATGATCACCGCAAGCACGCTGATTCCCTTGTCAGCCTTGCGAAACTGCGGGTTTGCCTGGGTGCCGTCGTTCTTGAGATATGTGTCGCCCGGGAAAAAGACCCCGGCTCTCGCTTCGAATCCGAGCCTTGAATTGAACAGGTTGCGGAATCCGACGATGATGTCCAACTCCCGGCCTACACGCCGACTGAGCCGGTCGTCGATCTTGTTCATTTCCGCCGTGATGCCTGAACTGCGGAATTCGTTGGCGATGTGATTCAGTTTGTAGCGCTGATAGACGAGGTCGACGAAGATGCCCGGCGCGGCGCGGAATCCGAAGCCCAGCGTGTGGATTCTGAGATTGGCGAGTTCCGGGTCGGCAAACTCGCCATATCGCTTGAACTGAGTCACGCCGCAGAATCTCGTCTCGTTCGATTGCAGGCCGGTCTGGCGGTACTGGCGGTTCACGTTGTCGGTGTCGTCGCCATCGCCACTGCCATAGGCCACGCCGAGCGTGAAACACGGCGCGAACGGAGCTGCCGGAAATCGATAGGTGCCGCCGAAATCGAAAGCCTTGCCGTGCAGCGATTGACCCGTCTCGTCCACCCCGCGGGAAACCCCGAGTTCTGACCAATAGTTGAACTCATCCGAAGGCCTGCCGAAGGCACGCACCCCGTACAACTTGGCCCGCCCATCGACCGGCAATCGGTCCAGGCGCGCAATCGCGTACGCGGCCAGTTTATGGTCTTCGATCCCACGGTACTCATGGTAAAAAATGTAGTTCTTGACGCTAGTTTTCGGAACATTGCGAAGCAGGTCCAGGTCCCATAGATTTTCGCGCGTCACGCTCAGTTCGGTGTTGAATGAAGGCCCCAGGTAGTTCAGATGAACGCCATCCAACGCGGCGTCATAGAGAAACAATCGAGGATCCTCGAAATTCCGGCGACCGAGAGTGATTTCAAGCGGATGATCGGGAATGTTCCTGATGACTACGTTCGCCTGATCGATCAATAACGAACTGGTTCGTTTTTCGGCCGGCAGAAGATCGCCGTTTGGAAGTTGCGTGACGGGCTCTTCGTGGATACGAATCTGATGTTCGTAAGTCGTCTCGAAATTGAACTCGAACCATCTGTTCGGACGGAATGTGGTCAAAAGGAACGCGGTAGGCGCTGCGAAGCTGAGATTGTCTCGGACGGTGCGATCGAGATCCGAATTGCGCAGGTAAGTCACTTCCGAATCGGTGCCGAACGCATACTGGAAGCTCAAGTCCTTCGGTATTCCCCGAGCCTCCTGTTTTGCCGGGCCGATCCCTGGCCTGGGCGCCGTCGGTGGCAGTTGGAACTGTGCGACACGGGTATCGGTGTAGAGCGAAGGCGCACTGGCCGAAGGCATGTCATGGTCGACCCCATACAACGTGATACGGGGAGGCCGAAGAGCCGGAGATCCCGCCCCTGGCTTGCCTCCAGTACTCGGAAGGCGCAGCCCCAAGCTGCCAGCAGCCGCTGGTTCGAGGCGGGCTTCGGCCGGGGATTCGCCTGGACCCGAATCAGCCTGCTGGGCAGCCGCGAGCGCGCCCGAGAAGATTGCCGACATGACGGCCGATATCACGCCAGCTTTCGTCGTTCTCATTCGAACCCCCCAGGTTTCATGACGCTTCAGCGAATCCGGGATCGGCCTTGCACCCGCTTCGCCTCGGCCGATTGCCGCTACAGCGGCGGCACGATGCCATCCTTGCCGATCAGGAGGAAATCCACAATCTCCTTGCCATCCGAGCCGTTGTGTGTGCCGGCCAAGATGTGCATCCCCGTCTTGAGCAGATCCCGGTTTGCCACCGACATTCTCAGAACCGGCACGTCGCGCGGCACTTCCACATCGGTTTCCTCTTCTTCCGTCGGGCCGTACTTGATCGAGAGCACACGGCCTTCCATGTCGTCGACCCAGCCATGCGCGATGATCGAACTGGACGTCAAGTCCCACGGCTTGTGCCCGGCAGCAATGCCACGCAGCTCCTCGTCGACGATATGCAGTTCGAATCCGCGGTGCAGCCAGCTCAAGGAATCGCGAACGATGGGGCTGTAGGCGTCGAGCTTCACCGCGACGGCACCCACGTAGGTTCCGAAGGTGACCTCCGTGAAGGACCCCTTGCTCAAGCTGATGACTGTCAGGTTGTCCGCCATCTGAAGGCGCACCGTCCTGCCGGCTTTTGTCTTGATGACGATCGCGAATTCCTCGACTCGAGTGAGTTGCCCGCGGACGTGGAGGGCATTCGCCTCCTGGCCATACGCCGGTGCTGCCCAAGGCCATGCGACGAGCGCCGAGACGAAAGCCGCCGTGATTGCCAACGACGAGCGGAGAGTGCGCATGATGGGGCCTCCCGTTTGGTTCCTGTCGGAATGCAATTTCATAACTGGTGCTCGTCGATCGCGGCGCTACGCCTGGAGACGGGCTGAACCCAGGGCAACCGCACGACGCCCGGATTCAGGCGTCGAGAAAACAGGCCACGCCGGTACGCAAGCCAGCGGATTCGCGAGCGCGATTCGCAAGACTGCCGCGGTCGACCTCGACCTTGTGTGTAGCCCTCGGACATACCATCCTCCCGGTCCTGGCCGCGCAAGCCTTCGTCCATCGCCGCCCAAACACCGAGCCCACCGAGTCACTCCCGGTGTCACGTTGAGGGCTGCGCAATGGCACGCGAATATCTGGACGCATTTCGAATGTAGGCGGTTCGTGAAGAGCTGCAATCCCTAGTTCAAGGAGTCGGCAGGCGATTCCAAGCGGGAATTGCAGATCCCAGCGGCTCCGCGCCGCAGCCGTGCTTCGGGCAGGCTGGTTGCGCGCAAGACCCGAATCGCAAGACCCGAATCGAGAGACGTTTGCGCGGACGCGATCCGCGAGTCACGCCGGGTCCTGCCGCTGCGGCAGGTGCTGCACCCAACGGTGCAGACAGACCGCGGCATCGTCGTCGAATGGCGTGCATCGCCGCGTCGCAGGTGAGCATCGCGTCTCGCCTCACGGCGCGAGTCAGCGTTCGCGAACCCTATCATCGAGCAATCCAACCCAGCACAAGGAGCGACGGTGGCCGAGCCGATCACCAAAGCACAGATCAAGAGACTCCTGGTGATCCGCTATGAAACCGTGCGGGCGGACTTGCGTACCGGTGACCTGGTGTTCTGCTCGGGCTCCTACTTCTTTTCCGGCCTGATCCAGCGCTTCACGCGCTCGGTGTGGAGCCATGTGGGCATCATCTACAACGATGCCAACCTGCAGCGCATTTTCGTCCTCGAAAGCGAAACCGCGATCGGCGTGCGCCTGGCTCCCATGTCGAAATACCTGCGCGACTACCACGGCCGGAATCGCCCCTACCGCGGCCAGATCGTCGTGGCCCGAATTCACCCCGACGTCGACCCGCAAGGCATCAAACTCGCCGTCAGCTTCGGCATGGACGAGCTGACCAAGCCGTACGACAACTTCGAGATCCTGCGCATCGCGACGCGCATCCTGTTGCGCATCGGGCGGCGCACGCGCGACCGCAAATACATTTGCTCCGAGCTCGTCTACGACTGTTTTCGCCAGGCGGGCGTGAGCTTCAAGCTGAACGACAACTACGTGAGCCCCAACGACATCTGGAAAGACGCGTGCGTGCAATGGAAACATCGGATCCTGTAGCCGGCGGCGTGGCCGCCAAGAGTGACTACGCGAGTCTGTTCACGCAGGCGCCGGCCGAGCAGTTGCGGCTGTTCGCCGACATGCGCAGCCTCTACCCGACGCGTTCCATCCCGCGTGGTCAGCGGATTCGCGATCTGCCGTCCGGCGCACCCCTCGAATTCCGCTATGAGGTGGACGGCCGCAGCCTGGGTGTGGCCGAATTTATGCAGCGCGGCCGCTGCGCCGGCCTGCTGATGCTGCATCGCGGCCGGATCGTGCTCGAGCACTACGCCCTCGGCCACACTGCCGAGGCGCGCTGGATCTCGTTTTCGATGGCCAAGTCGATCACGTCCACATTGGTCGGTGCGGCGTTGCACGACGGCCTCATCAGCGGCCTCGACGACCCCGTCACGCTCACCGTGCCGCAACTGCGCGGCTCGGCGTACGACGGCGTGACGATCCGCCAGGTGCTGCAAATGAGTTCGGGCGTGCGCTGGGTCGAAACCTACCTCGATCCGCAGTCGGACCGGCGCGCGCTGCTGCAAATTCAAGCGCGCGAAGAGCCCGGCGCCGTGATCGACTATCTGCGCAAGCTGCCGCGTGCTGCCGAGCCCGGCACGCGCTTCAACTACAACACGGCGGAGACCTTCCTGCTCGGCGCGATCCTCGCGGGCGCAATTCGGGGCACGACTCGGGGCACGCTCAGCGAGTACTTGTCGGAGAAGATCTGGCGCCCCTGCGGCATGCAGGCCGACGCCTACTGGCAGCTCGAATCGGAAGGCGGCCTGGAATTCGCCGGCAGCGGCCTGAGCGCCACGCTGCGTGACTACGCGCGCTTCGGCGCGTTCGTGTTGGCCGACGGCGTGATCGACGGTGTGCGTGTGCTTTCCGAAGGCTGGGTCGCGCAGTCCACCGCGGTGCATGCCGGTTCGATGCTCGAGCCCGGCAAGCTCGCCGGATTCGAGCCGCTCGGTTACGGCCACCAGTGGTGGACGTTTCCCGCGCCCGCGGGGCGCCGGATATTCGGCGCGCTGGGCATCTTCGGCCAGCAGATCTACGTGGACGTTGATTCGCAACTCGTGATCGTGCTGCACAGCGCCTGGCCCGAGCCGGTGCATCAGCCCAGCCGCGCCGAGAGTTACGTCTTCTTCGATGCGGCGACGCGCGCGCTGCGCGCCGCAGCCTGAACGAAGTGCCTCCGCGGCGCGCCGCGGGTTTCGGTCAGAACCTGTAGTTGGCGCCGAGTGACAGTGCGTTGACCTTGTAGTTCGCCCCAGCGATCGAGCCCTTGAACATGCGCGCCCATTCGACGTTGATCGTCGTGTTCTTCGTGATCGCGAAGTCAACGCCCAGGCCGTACGACACATCGCTGTCCCAGTCGGAAGCAGAGCCGCCGGGTCCGCTCCTGGTGACTTCGCCGCGCGAGTAGCCGAGCAGGCCGTACGCCGAGAACAGGTTCGTCATCGGCAGGATGCCCTTGGCATAGATCCCGTAGTAGGTGTCGATCTCGACCTTGACACCGTTCACGGTGTCGTCGGTGATGCCTTTTCCGAGCCGGGCCTCGACGGCAAGATTGGGGCTGAACTGATTGCCGAGCCTGACCCCGAGTGCGGTAGGCTTGGCCGTGGAGAGCCCGTCGACGCGAACTTCGACGCGCGACAAGCTGCCGCCCACGTAGAGGCCTTGCTGTGCCTGCGCGGCGGCAACGCTCGCCAGACCCAGCGCCAGTGCGGCGAATTTGATGGTGTGTGTCATCGGGAGCTTTCAGATTGAGTGAGAAGGCTTCACTCTAGGGGCTCGAACACGGGGCGGCAGGCTATTTCACCAACCCGTTGTTTGATGAGGCTTATGTGCGCCAGCCGCTAGACCGGCGCGAGTGGCGACCTGGCGAGAACGGTGCCCACACCGGGGCGGGCCCGACCCAAAGCCCGACCGACTCCTAGGGTTTGACGCGTGCCGCGCTGCGCTGCCGCCCTCTAGACTTTGTGCATTGAACAATCCGCCAAGGCGCGAGGTGCCCCGATGAATCTGCAGCAGTATGTCGAACCCGACCGCGTCCACAAACGTGTCTACACGGATCCGGAGATTTTTGATCTGGAAATGCAGCGCATCTGGGAGCGCACCTGGGTCTACTGCGGCCACGAGTCGCAGGTGAAGGCACCGGGCGACTACCACGCGGTGACGATCGGCCGCCAGCCGATGATCATGGTGCGCCACGCCGACGGCGGCGTGCGCGTGCTCTACAACCGTTGCCCGCACCGCGGCGTGCAGATCGTCGGCAACCAGCGCGGCAACACTGGCAGTGCGTTCGTCTGCTCGTACCACGCCTGGAGTTTTCATCTGGACGGCAGCGTGCGCGCGATCCCGCTGGCCAAGGGCTACGAGGGCACGCGCATGACGCGCGACAATCCGGATTGCGGCATGAAGCGCGCGGCGCGCGTGCAAAGCTATCGCGGCTTCGTGTTCGCGAGCCTGGTCGACGAAGGCCCGGGATTGACCGAGTTCCTCGGCGAAGCGCGCATCGCCTTCGACGACATGTGCGACCGCTCGCCCGTCGGCGAAGTGGAAGTCGTCCCGATCTGCCACCGCGTCATCCAGCACTCGAACTGGAAGTTCTTCATGGAGAACCAGCTCGACGCGCTGCATCCGTCGGTGACGCACCAGTCCACCGGCATCGCCGCAGGGCGCGTCGAGAAGCGCCTGAAGGTGCAGCAGGGTTCGGCGCCGCTGTACTACCACTACCTGTCGACCTTCGCGTCGAGCTTCGAGCTGTGGGACAGCGTGCAGACGATCAATTTCCCGCGCGGCCATGGCATCCTCAAGGCGTACATGGGCCTGCGCCCGCAGGACCCCGACACGCTGGAATACGAGGCGCTGCTCGTCAACGCGTACGGCAAGGAAAAGACGGAGGAGTACCTGTCGCGCAGCATCCACCATGTGCTGGTCTATCCGTATCTTTCGGTTCAGTCGCCGCTGCAGCAGTTGCGCTGTCTGCGGCCGATCTCGGCCGACAAGACGCTGTCGGAGATCTGGCATTTCAGATTGAAAGGCGCGCCCGAGGCGATCTACCGCCGCAGCCTGTGGTACTACAACCTCGTCAACTCACCGGCGACGATGATCAACGCCGACGACCTGGAAAACTGGACCAAGGGCCAGTGGGGGCTGATGTCCAACGGCGGCGACTGGGTGAGTTTTCACCGTTACTTCGGCGACGACCGTATCGAGGGCGGCGTCACGTACTCGAACCACGGCACGTCGGAAGCAGTGATGCGGAATCAGTTCCGTGCGTGGTCGCAGTATTTGGCGGCGTGAGGTCTCAAAATCGTCATCCCGGCGAACGCCGGGATCCAGGCGCACTACACCGGGTGGATCCCGGCGTTCGCTGGGATGACAGTGCAGACGTTGTAGAGAAAGCGTGACATGAGCAAATCAAGCGCCATCCCCACCGCCGGCCCCGACTTCGAACACCTGCTCGCGCAGGACGTCGTGATCGAGGCCGATCAGAACGCACAGCGCACCGGCGCGCAGGCCGTCGAGCCCAGCCACTCACCGCGTGCGCCGCAGGCCGGTACCGCGCTCGGCACGGGCGGCGTGCCGCAGCCCGGGCACTTGCCTGCTGGCGGCGACCTGCAGCGCCAGGTTGAACAGTTTCTCTACCTGCAAGCCGAACTGCTCGACGGCAAACACTGGCAAACGTGGATCGACCTGTTCGACGCGCAGGGCGTGTACTGGATGCCGGTGACGCCGGAGCAAACCGAATGGGAAGGCTCGCCTTCCATCTTTGCCGAAGACAAGCTGATGATGGAAATCCGCAAGGGCCGCGTCTCGCACCCGAACGCCTGGTCGCAGGCGCCGATGTGGGAGACGAACCACTTGGTGAGCCATGTCGCGATCGAATCGGTAAGCGCCAGCGAAATCAGGGTGCGCTCGCGCTTTCACATGATGGAGCTGCGACGCGACAACGTGCGCCACTTCGGCGGGCGTTACCAGCACACGCTGCTGCGTGGCAGCGACGGGTCGCTGCGCATCAAGCTGCAGCGCGTCGACCTGTTCAACGGTCAGGCGCCGTTCGACTATGTGTTGCAAGTCTGGGTCTGACACACCTGCCACCACGCAAGAAACTTGTCACCCCGGCGCACGCCGGGATCCACTGTCAGCGCTGTGAACCACGACTCGCATCAGGTCAGACCTTCAGCCGCTCGTTCTGCGGGAACATCGCGCGCCGCGCCGCGTCGTCCATCTCGGTCTTGAAGGCGTGCCGGTCCTTCAGCGCGGCGGCGCGCTGCGCTGCGGGGCGTTCATTCACCGCGTCGAGCAGCCGCTTCACATGGGGCAGTTGCTCCCAGGCTTCGGCGCCGAGCGCAAACAGCACCGCGCGGGCCCAGCCCCACACGGCCATGTCGAGCAGCGTGTAGCGGTCGCTCACCATCCACGGCCGGTCCGCCAGGTGGGCGTTCAGGATCTTCCAGTGCCGCCAGGCCTCGAAGTCGTAGCGGTTCACGGCATAGGGCACGGGCTCGGGCGCGTAGTGCTTGAAGTGCACGCACTGGCCGGTGAAGGGCCCGATGCCCGACGCGGTGAACATCAGCCACGAGAGCATGGGCCCGCGGTCTTGCGGCGCGGGCAGGAACTGGCCGGTCTTCTCCGCCAGGTACAACAGGATCGCGTTGCTGTCGAACACGGTGACCGCGCCGTCCACGATCACCGGCACCTTGGCGTTCGGGTTCAGGGCCATGAAAGCGGCAGCGTGCTGCTCGCCCTTGCGCGTGTCCACCGGAATCGCCTCGTACGGCAGGCCGGCCTCTTCGAGAAACAGCGCCACCTTCATCGGGTTGGGTGCGAGCGAGTAGTAAAACTTCAACATGGTCGGGCCTTCACTGGCAGTTGGGAATCTGGGCATTGTCGCGTGAGCTCGCTGGGGTTGAGTAAAGTGGCGATGCCACACTCATTGAAGAGGAGACGACATTGATGCGTTGCTTGAGCGTACTCGTCGCCGCCACGCTGCTGACGGCAGCTTGCGGTACGAATGTGGTCAACCCCGTCAGCGGCAAGACCGAGCGCAGCGTCATGGACGAGGCCACCGAGGTCGCCGAGGGCAAGAAGGCACATGAAGAGGTGATGAAGGAGTTCGGCGGCCCGCTGGCCAACCCGACGCTGCAGGCCTATGTCAACGACCTCGGCCAGCGTCTGGCCAGGCAGTCGCACCGCGCCAACCTGCAGTGGACGTTCACCGTGCTCGACAGTCCCGACGTCAATGCGTTCGCGCTGCCGGGCGGCTATGTCTACGTGACGCGCGGCATCATGGCCTACCTGGACAGCGAGGCCGATCTTGCCGGCGTCATCGGCCACGAGATCGGCCATGTCACCGCGCGCCACGGCGCGCAGCGCGCCACCAGGCAGCAGCGCGCCGGCGCCGGTGTGATGGCGGCCACGGTGCTCGGCGTGCTCGTCGAAGCCGTCACGGGCGTTGAGGGTGCTGCGCGCGCGGCGAATCAGGTCTCGACCGGCATTGCGGCCGGATCGATCGCCTCCTACAGCCGCGACCAGGAACTGCAGGCTGACGAGCTCGGCGCCGAGTACCTGTCGCGCGTCGGCTACAGCCCGAAGCACATGGTCGACGTCATCGGGCTGTTGAAGGACCAGGAGCGCTTTGCCGCCGACAACGCGCGCGCCGCGGGCCGCAAGGTGCCCGAGGGCGGCAACTGGCTGGCCTCGCACCCGAGCAGCGACCAGCGCCTGCAGGCCATCACTCGCATCGCCGAGGGCTACAAGGGCAGCACGGGCGAAGAAGGCCAGCAGCGCTACCTGCAGGCCATCGACGGCATCACCTACGGCGAGAGCCGCAATCAGGGCGTCGTTCGCAGGCAGAACTTCTTCCATGAGCCGCTCGGTCTGGTGCTGACTGCGCCCACAGGCTGGAGCTTCGAGAACAAACCCGATGAGCTCTACATCATCAATCCGACAGGTGACGCGGCGGTGGTGATGAAGGTGATTCCGCCCAACGCCGGCAAGACGCACGACGAGATCTTGCGCAACGGCTTCAAGGCCGGCCAGGGGCGCATCGAGCGCAATCCGATCGGCGGTTTCGAGTCCACGTACTTTGTCGGTCAGCGCACGCTGGAGCAGAACCAGACGCGGCCGCTGGAAGTGACGTTGATCAATGGGCCTGGCGGGCGCACGTATGCGTTCCTCCATGCCGCGCGCGATGCGGCGACCTTGGAGCGCAATCGGGGTGTGCTGCGCGAAGCGACGGCGTCGTTTCGCACCCTTGCTGCGAGCGACCGGGAAGCAGCCAAGCCGTGGACGATCCGCACCGTGCCCATGCCAACCGGCGGTTTTGCCGATCTCGCTCTGCGCTCGCCACTTGGCGCGCAGGCGCAGCAGCAGTTGAAGCTGCTCAACGGTGTTTATGGTGGCGGCACGATTGCGTCAGGCCGGCCGGTGAAGATCGTCGAGTAGGTGGCCGCCACTGCAACGCGCACCCCCTGAGGTTGACTGGCGCTCGATTCCAGGCATTTCGTCGCATGCCGGTCCATGGCCTTCGAGTACCCCGCCATGATCGCGGTCAGCCGTCTGAACCGAATGCACCCAGGAGCCCACCGCGATGACCAGATTCCTCAAGTTCTTCCCGATGCTGATCACGGCGTTGCTGCTGACGCAGAACGCGGCGGCGTTCCAGGCAGGTTGGCGCCAGATCAGCGTTGCCGGCCCCGGGCCCGAAGCCCCAGTCACGACCGTGGCGCTTTACTACCCGACACAAACGCCGGCGGGGGCGATTCCCATGGGTCCATTCACGCCCCATGTGGCGATCCAGGCTGCGCCGGAATTGACGGTCAAAGGGCTGATCGTTCTGAGCCACGGAACGGGGGGCAGTGAACTGGGCCACAGCAGGCTCGCCGAAGGCTTGGCACAGAACGGTTACCTGGTCGCGGCGCTGCGCCACCCGCGTGACAACTGGCAGGACCAGTCGCTGTTGAACGACAGCCCTGAAACGTACTTCACTGAACGGCCACGTCAGGTCACCTGGGTCATCGACGCCCTGCTGCGCGATCCGCAATGGAACGACCGGATTGCGCGCGACGCCCGGGGCCCCAAAGTCGGCGCCGTCGGGCACTCGGCGGGGGGCTACACGGTATTGGCCCTTGCAGGAGGTCAGCCGGACACGTTGCGCATTGCCAGGCACTGTGAAGCCGATCGGGCAGCTGACCCGATCTTTTGCACAATGGGCCGCAGCGGCCAACCGACGGCACAGCCCACCGCGACGCCGGCGTCCCCCGCGTCACTGGCTGACCCGCGCGTGCGCGCGGTCGTCGCGCTGGCCCCGGTTGGCGCGGTATTCACTGCACAGTCGCTGGCCACGATCCGGCTGCCGGTGGCCGTCTACGCAGCCGAAGCAGACCGCTGGCTGGTACCGCGCTTTCACGCCGAATGGGTTGCCCAGAACCTGCCGGGAGCCGAACTGCATCGGGTGCCCAATGCCTGGCACTTCGCATTCATGGACACGCCGAGCAGGCCCATTCCCACACCGGACGGTGACATCCGGGCAGACCCTGCGGGGTTTGACCGCTCGGTCTTCCTGAAGCAGCTGGCGCGCGATCTTCCTGCTTTCTTCGACAAGGCGTTCAAGTAGCTTTGCACTGCAGGATGGAGCCGAGCGACGACCTGCAAACTCCCGGCGCTACCCGATGCAGATCTTGC
>JANNKM010000034.1:0-1919 GCA_031396305.1 Rhizobacter sp. | reverse complement strand
GGCCCACATATGGGCGCTTGGTCTCTATGTGGGCTCGACCACTCGCGTTGTAAAACCGATGCGTGGCTACTTCTAGGAAATAGTTGCACATGGCATTGCCCATCACGGTCTTCCAGTGCAAGTGGCGCGCATGGTCACTTGCCCGCCAGCGCTCCCACGACTCATGCACACATGCACGAATATCTTCGACGTGCGGCTGAATGATCAGTTCGACTTGTTCTTTGCTGTGTTCAATCATGTAGGTCCTGCATGTTCTCTGGATGCCAAAGTTGAGCGGGTGAGATGCTCACGTCCAAATCATAGCAGAAACAACAAAATCGAATACAAATTATTCCGTAAATTATTTGCATGACCACGGCCTCCAGCTAACGAACTCCCTCCAGAGGACATCGCAAATACGGCTAGAAGCCTACAGCAAGCGTCATTACCAATCGAAAGTACCCACAACCCATGCTTATCAGTCAGTGACTTCGCCTCCTATGGTCCAGAAACCGGATTGTCTCAATCGCAACAAAATCCGACAGCCATTCGAAATGAGCGCGGGCTTCTTGCTTTGTAAGGCTTCACACGGGGCGCCCCGGCTCGCGCCGATCCAGAATCTGTCGAGCCAGAGCAATCACTCGATTCCCGCCTTCGCGGGAATGACGGTTTTACGGCCTGAAACGGGGTTCTCTTAAGGATAAAAAGTGCCTCAAGCCCACAAAATACGTGCGCAAGCAGCTACTTATTTAATAGCGCCATGCCAGCCAGCGTCGCTACTTTTCAACCCGGCGCAGCACCTTGCGTGCCCGTGTAAACCGCGTACAGCGACTGGCTGGCCGCCATGAACAGGCGGTTGCGCTTCGGCCCGCCGAAGCAGACGTTGCCGCACACCTCGGGCAGCCGGATGCGTCCGATCAACTGGCCTTGCGGGTTCCACACGGTCACGCCGCTGTAACCCACGTTGCGGCCGGCATTGCTTGAACACCAGAGGTTGCCGTCGACGTCGGCGCGCACACCGTCGGGCCCGCACTTCACGCCATCGACCATGAAATTGCTGAACAGCTTGCCGCCGCTGAGCTTGTTGTCGGCGCCGACATCGAACACGGTCATGTCACCCTTGCCGCCGGGGCCGGTGTCGCCGGGGCCTTTGCCGGTGCTGGCGACGTACAGCTTTTTGAAGTCGGGCGAAAAGCACAGGCCGTTGGGGTCAGGCACCAGATCCTCGCCAGCGACCTGGGTCAGCGTGCCGGACTTGTCGAGGCGGTAGACGGCGGTTGGTAATTCGCGCTGGAACGAGCCCAGCTCGGGCGGCTGGCCGAGCCTGGGGTTCAGCCGGCCGGCCTTGTTCGCCGGCCCGCCAGCGGCATCGACCGTGCCCTCATAAAACTGGGCGCCGTACGGCGGGTCGGTGAACCAGTAGCTGCCGTCCGTGTGGGGCACCACGTCGTTCGGCGAGTTGAGGCGCTTGCCGTTGAACATCCCGGCGAGGATGGTCGTCGAGCCGTCAAGCTCGTAGCGCACCAGGCGGCGCGTGAGGTGCTCGCACGACAGCTGCCGCCCCTGGTAGTCGAAGGTGTTGCCGTTGCTGTTGTTAGACGGCGTGCGGAACACGCTGACATGGCCATCGTCTTCGGTCCAGCGCATCTGGCGGTTGTTGGGAATGTCGCTCCAGACGAGAAAGCGGCCGACCGAATTCCAGGCCGGCCCTTCGGCCCACAGCGCGCCGGTCCACAGCCGCTGGATGGGCGCGTTGGGCTGGCGCAGCCCGTCGAAGGCCGGCTCGACGGTGAGCACGTCGGGATCGGTGAAGTAAACGTTGGGCGCGCCGTTCGGGCCAAAGTCTCGTGGGGGCTGGGTCACTGTGCTGGGTGGTACCGCGGGCTTGCCCGCCTGTGCCAGTACGGCGCGCGGCGCGAGCATCGCGGCACCGATCGCCG
>JANNKM010000530.1:0-3239 GCA_031396305.1 Rhizobacter sp. | reverse complement strand
TTTTGCTCGTTCTTGATTCCGCGCCTGCCCCCGCGACAACGGCCACCGCGGCGCCGGGCGCCCCGACCCGATTCGCCGAGCCGCTCAATACGAGCCCACAGGGATTGCGCGATATCGATTTCCGACGTGGCTCCGATGGTGCCGGCCGTGTCGTTGTCGATCTTCCCAGCAACCAAGTCGGCGTCGACATTCGCCAGCAAGGGCAAACGCTGGTTGTCGAATTCTTGCGATCTACGTTGCCCGAGAACCTGCGGCGCCGCCTCGACGTCACCGACTTCGGCACCCCGGTTCAGTTTGTATCGACCACGCAAAATGGGGACCGCGTGCGCATGATCGTCGAGCCCCGCGGCGCGTGGGAGCACAGTGCCTATCAGAGTGACAACCAGTTCGTACTTGAGGTGCGAACCCGCAAGATCGATCCGAACAAGCTGACACAAGGCCCAGGTTACGCCGGCGAAAAGCTTTCGCTGAACTTCCAGAATATTGAAGTCCGCGCGCTGCTTCAGGTCATTGCCGACTTCACGAACTTCAATGTGGTTACTAGCGACACCGTCACAGGCAACGTGACGCTGCGCCTGAAAGACGTGCCCTGGGATCAGGCGCTGGACATCATCCTGCAGGCCAAGGGCCTGGGGCTGCGCAAATCAGGCAACGTGATCTGGATCGCCCCGAAAGATGAACTGGCGGCCAAGGAAAAACTCGACCTCGAGTCGCGCGCGCAGATCACGTCGCTCGAGCCGGTGCGCACCCAGTCATTTCAGTTGAACTACACGAAGGCCGATGAGGTGGCGAAAGCGTTGACTGGCGCGGGCGCTGCAGGCGGCGCCTCGGCCCGCCTGTTGTCGGCCCGTGGAAGTGCGCTGTTCGAGACGCGCACGAATCAGTTGTTCGTGACGGACATTCCGTCGAAGCTGGAGGAAGTGCAGGCACTGATATCGAAGATCGATATTCCGGTTCGGCAGGTCCTGATCGAGGCTCGCATCATTGAGGCGGCCGACAGTTTTGGGCAGTCTCTGGGCGTCAAGCTGGGTGGGGCAAGCACTGCCGGAGCGAACGCGCGAATTGGCGGCAACATCAATTCTTCGTCGGCAGGGGGCGTGCCAGCGCTGGGCGGAGCGACTACTACCTTCAACGACACGCAGTTCATCAACTTGCCGGCGAACGGCCAGAATAGCTACAACGCCGGAACGTTTGCAGTGTCGCTGTTCAATGCGGCTGCGACGCGCTTCCTCAGCCTCGAGATTTCAGCGCTTGAGGCCGACGGAAAAGGCAAGATCGTTTCAAGTCCCCGAGTGATTACGGCAGACCAGGTCAAGGCGCTGATCGAGCAGGGTGAAGAATTGCCCTACCAGACGGCAACGTCGAGCGGCGCCACCGCCCTGCAATTCCGCAAGGCCAATCTCAAGCTTGAAGTCACGCCCCAGATCACACCGGAGGGGAACGTCATTCTGGATGTTGACGTCACCAAAGACAGCGTCGGGCGAGTCACCGCGGCGGGCTTCGCCATCGATACCAAACACGTGAAGACCCAGGTGCTGGTTGACAACGGCGGTACGGTGGTGATCGGTGGCATCTTCGAGCAGCGGGAGCGCGACGACGTGACCAAGGTCCCGTTTTTCGGTGACATTCCGGTGCTGGGGAATCTGTTCAAGACGCGCACGCGTTCGACGAACAAGACTGAGCTGCTGATATTTCTGACACCCAAGGTGGTCACTGACAAGACGGCAGCGCGCTAAGCGCGCCGCTCGCGCGCGCCGGGTGTGTCTGCCGCCTGAACTGGATCAGGGCAAGTCGGGAGGCGCCGGCCACGACGCTAGACTTGGGCATGCTGATCTCATTGGTCGGGATGCCCGGCGGTGGCAAATCCACTGTCGGCCGCCATCTCGCGCGCAACCTGAACGCCCGTTTTCTTGACGCTGATATCGAAACAGAACATCGTATCGGCTGCCCGATCCGAGTGTTCTTCGAGCGCGAAGGCGAAGCGCGGTTTCGGGATGTCGAACAGGATGTTCTGGCTGACCTCGTGGGCCGCCAGAACGCTGTGCTGGCCACCGGCGGTGGCGCCGTATTGCGCGAGGCGAACCGGCGCAACCTGAGAGAGCGGACTACCGTCGTCTACCTGCGCTCCACACCCGAAGAGTTGTTCCGGCGGTTGCGCCACGACACGCACCGGCCGATGCTGCAAGTCGCTGACCCATTGCGCAAGCTGCGAGACCTGTATGCTGAGCGCGACTCGCTGTACCGGGCGACGGCGCACTTTGTCATCGAAACGGGCCGCCCCTCGGTGCACACGCTCGTCAACATGGTGCTGATGCAACTCGAGTTGGCGGGCATTGTGCAAACGACGGACGGAGGCTCCGAAGGCACACCTAAGCCTGCCCCTAAACTCGCGGAATGACCTCCTCGGCACCCGCGAACGCCCGCATTCCGATCGACCTGGGCTCGCGCAGCTACGACATCTACATCGGGACGGGTTTGCTTGACGCCCCGTCCACCTGGCATGGGCTGCCCAAGGCGGCGACGGTTGCTATCGTGACGGATTCGAATGTGGCGCCGCTGTACGCCAGCCGGCTCAGGGCGTCCCTCGCGAGCCATTATCCAAAGGCGCTATTGATCGAACTGCCCGCTGGCGAGATTCACAAGGACTGGGCGGCAACGAGTTCCATCTTCGACGCCTTGCTCGGTGCGGGATGCGACCGCAAGACGCTGCTGTTTGCGCTGGGTGGGGGCGTGGTTGGCGATATCGCTGGCTTCGCCGCGGCGTGCTACATGCGTGGCGTTCCGTATGTCCAGATTCCCACGACGCTTCTGGCCCAGGTCGATTCATCGGTGGGTGGCAAGACTGCGATCAACCACCCCGCGGGCAAGAACATGATCGGCGCGTTCTACCAGCCACGGAGAGTCATTGCCGACATAGATACCTTGCGCTCTCTACCAAGGCGAGAGATTGCCGCAGGCCTGGCCGAGGTCATCAAGTACGCACCCATCGCAGATGCAGGTTTCCTCGACTGGATCGAAATTCACCTCGCGGCCCTGCTCGCGCTGGACCCTTTGTCTTTGCAAACGGCAATCCGGCGATCGTGTGAGATCAAGGCCGGCGTCGTTGGTCGCGATGAGCGCGAAGAGGGTCTGCGGGCGATTCACAACTGTGTGCACTCGTTCGGCCACGATATTGACACGGGGCTGGGTCATGGCGTATGGCTGCACGGTGAGGACGAGGGCTGCGGCATGGTCATGGC
>JANNKM010000454.1:0-12179 GCA_031396305.1 Rhizobacter sp. | reverse complement strand
ATCGAAATTCACCTCGCGGCCCTGCTCGCGCTGGACCCTTTGTCTTTGCAAACGGCAATTCGGCGATCGTGTGAGATCAAGGCCGGCGTCGTTGGCCGCGATGAGCGCGAAGAGGGTCTGCGGGCGATTCTCAACTTTGGGCACACGTTCGGCCACGCTATTGAAACGGGGCTGGGTCATGGCGTATGGCTGCACGGTGAGGCCGTGGGCTGCGGCATGGTCATGGCCGCTGACCTGTCGGCGCGCCTGGGCCTGATCGATCCTGCTTATGCGCTTCGACTGAACAAGGTCATCGGTGCTGCCGGTTTGCCTCTGCGCGGGCCGGCCCTGGGGGCGAATCGTTACCTCGAATTGATGCGTCTCGACAAGAAGGCGCAAGGCGGTGAGATGCGTTTTGTCGTCATCGAAGCGCCCGGCCGTGCCGGCGTGCGCGCCGTTCCCGACGAATTGGTGGCCGAGGTCATCGCCAGCAATTCGGGCTGATTCCGAGGATCCCCACGCGCATGGCCCGCTTGGCGCGACTCTGCATTGCCGAGCAACTTCACCTCGTCATTCAGAGGTCAAGACGCGACGAGCCAGTGTTGGCAACTTCTGCCGACAACGATGCCTACCTTGCCTGCTTGCGCGAAGCCGCGATAGCCGCAAATGTCGCGATCCATGCCTTTGCGCTCACGCCGACGCAGGTGCGGATACTCGCCACACCGCCGAACGATTCGGCCCTCAGCGCCATGCTGCAGTTCGCAGGGCGCCGGTTTGTTGCCCCCTACAACCGGCGCCACGGACGGCATGGGCCATTGTGGGACGGCCGTTTCCACGCCACGATCGTCGATGCCGACCAGCACTACATCGAGTGCGTGCGCTTCGTCGAAACGGCACCCGTACAGATGCGCCTGGCAGAGCACGCGGAGCAATGGCCCTGGTCAAGCGCAGCGCACCACAGCGGGCGCAAGGTTGCCCCTGGACTGACAGAGCACCGCCAGCTGTGGGCGCTGGGCAACACACCGTTCGAGCGTGAAATGGCCTATAAGCGCCTGCTCGAGCTGCCCTTGGGCGAAGCTCGTTTCAAGGAGATCGAAAGTGCCGCGCTGCATGGTTGGGCCATCGGCCCAACGCGGTTCATCGAATCGATGGTTCTTCGTGTGAACCGACCTCTCCGACCATCGCAGCGCGGTCGCCCGCCTGCCAAACCCCGGGGTGCTGACGTGGAGGTACCTATCTAATTGTTCTGTCCCCATTTAATCGCTCCGAGTACCTTCGCGTTCATTAATAGGGGACACATCATGCTCGATTTCTCTTGAATGAATTGTTGCGCCGCAGTATTCTGCGGATGCTCGCATTCTGATCACGGAGAACCGATATGCCCCAAACATCCGCCGCGGCTGCGACCCCAGGCGAGTTGGCCGCCGAGGTTTCGAGCGGGCTGTACGACCCGGCGAACGAGCACGACGCCTGCGGCGTCGGCTTCGTCGCCAACATCAAGGGGCACAAGTCGCATGCCATCGTCGCGCAGGGCCTGAAGATCCTGGAGAACCTGGATCATCGCGGCGCCGTCGGGGCAGACAAACTGATGGGTGACGGAGCCGGCATCCTGATCCAGATTCCCGACGAGTATCTCCGTGCGGAAATGGCGGCGCAGGGCGTGCAGCTTCCCGCACCCGGCGGATACGGCGTCGGAATGATCTTCCTGCCGAAGGAACACGCGTCACGCCTCGCATGCGTGCAGGAACTCGAACGCGCAGTAAAAACCGAGGGCCAGGTGCTGCTGGGCTGGCGCGACGTGCCGGTGGATGCCGAGTTGCCGATGTCGCCCACGGTGCGTGCGAAGGAACCCGTGATGCGCCAGATCTTCATCGGCCGCGGGCCCGATGTGATCGTCCCTGACGCGCTGGAGCGCAAGCTCTACGTGATCCGTAAAACCGCGTCGAGCGCGATCCAGGCCTTGAAACTGACGCACAGCCGCGAGTACTACGTACCCAGCATGAGCTGCCGCACCATCATCTACAAGGGCCTGCTGCTCGCCGACCAGGTGGGCAAGTACTTCAAGGACCTGGCCGATCCCCGCGTGATCTCGGCGCTGGCCCTGGTGCATCAACGCTTTTCGACGAACACCTTTCCCGAGTGGCCACTTGCACACCCGTACCGCATGGTCGCGCACAACGGAGAAATCAATACCGTCAAAGGCAACTTCAACTGGATGCGCGCCCGCGAGGGCGTGATGAAGTCGCCCGTGCTCGGCGACGACTTGAAAAAGCTCTATCCGATCAGCTTCGAAGGGCAGAGCGACACCGCCACGTTTGACAACGCGCTCGAATTGCTGACGATGAGCGGCTACCCGCTCGCCCACGCCATGATGATGATGATTCCCGAGGCATGGGAGCAGCACACGACGATGGACGAGCGGCGCCGCGCGTTCTACGAATACCACGCAGCCATGCTCGAGCCCTGGGATGGACCCGCGGCGATGGTCTTCACCGACGGTCGACAGATCGGCGCCACGCTGGACCGCAACGGCTTGCGACCAGCGCGCTACATCGTGACCGACGACGATCTCGTCGTGATGGCCTCGGAAGCTGGTGTGCTGCCGATCCCGGAAAGCAAGATCATCAAGAAGTGGCGCCTGCAACCGGGCAAGATGTTCCTGATCGACCTGGACCAGGGCCGCATCGTCGACGACGAAGAACTGAAACATCAGTTCGCCTCTGCCAAGCCGTATCGCCAGTGGACCGACGCGGTCCGGATCAAGCTCGAAGACGTGCCGCCGCAAGGTGACACGACTCTCTTTACCGAGTCGTTGCTGGATCGTCAGCAGGCTTTCGGCTATACGCAGGAAGACGTCAAGTTCCTGCTTAGCCCAATGGCGGTGGCGGGCGAAGAGGGGGTGGGATCGATGGGCAACGACACGCCGCTGGCGGTGCTGTCGGACAAGAACAAGCCGCTCTACAACTACTTCAAGCAGCTCTTTGCGCAAGTCACCAACCCGCCGATCGACCCGATTCGCGAAGCGATCGTCATGTCGCTCGTGTCCTTCATCGGCCCGAAGCCGAACCTGCTTGACATCAACGCCGTAAATCCGCCGATGCGCCTGGAGGTGCCCCAGCCGATTCTTGACTTCGAGGACATGGCGCGACTGCGCGGCATCGAACAGCACACTGCCGCAAAGTTCAAGAGCTACGAGCTCGACATCACCTACCCTTTGCTCTGGGGCGACGAGGGTGTCGAAGCCAAACTCGCCTCGCTGTGCGCCGAAGCCGTCGACGCGATCCGCAGCGGCCACAACATCCTGATCGTGAGCGACCGCAGGATGGACCGAGACCATGTCGCAATTCCAGCCGTTCTCGCGCTGTCGGCGGTGCACCAGCATCTGATCCGCGAAGGCCTGCGCACTACAGCGGGCCTGGTGGTCGAAACCGGCTCAGCCCGCGAAGTGCACCACTTCGCCGTGCTTGCCGGCTATGGTGCCGAAGCCGTGCACCCTTATCTCGCAATGCAAACGCTCGCCGAGTTGCACCGCGAGCTCCCCGGCGATCTGAGCCGCGACAAGGCAATCGCCAACTACGTCAAGGCAGTCGGCAAGGGCCTGTCCAAGATCATGTCGAAGATGGGCGTGTCCACCTACATGTCGTACTGCGGCGCCCAGCTCTTCGAAGCGATCGGACTCGAGCAGGAGTTTGTGCAGAAATTCTTTCGCGGCACGGCAAGCCAGGTTGGGGGCATCGGCGTCTTTGAGGTCGCCGAAGAAGCGATCCGAATGCACAGCGCTGCATTCGGCGAAGACCCGATTCTCGACACCATGTTGGAGGCCGGTGGCGAGTACGCTTGGCGCGTGCGCGGCGAAGAACACATGTGGACACCCGACGCGATTGCCAAGCTCCAGCACAGCGCGCGCGCGAACCGCTACGACACCTACAAGGAATACGCGCAACTCATCAACGACCAATCGCACCGGCACATGACGCTGCGAGGCTTGTTCGAGTTCAGAATCGACCCCGCCAAGGCGATCGCCATCGATGACGTGGAGCCCGCCGCCGAAATCGTGAAGCGTTTTGCCACCGGCGCGATGTCGCTGGGCTCGATCTCCACCGAAGCGCACACCACGCTGGCGGTGGCGATGAACCGCATTGGCGGCAAGAGCAACACCGGCGAGGGTGGCGAGGACCCGGCGCGCTATCGCAATGAACTGAAGGGAATCCCCGTCATCACTGGCACAAAACTCAGCGACGTGCTCGGAGCAAGCGTCGTCGCCTCGGACTACGCGCTCCAGCAAGGCGACTCGCTGCGCAGCAAGATTAAGCAGGTGGCGTCGGGGCGCTTTGGAGTCACGACGGAATACCTCGTCAGTGCCGATCAGATCCAGATCAAGATGGCGCAGGGTGCCAAGCCCGGCGAAGGCGGTCAACTGCCGGGCGGAAAGGTCAGTGAGTACATCGGCATGCTGCGCTATTCCGTGCCGGGCGTGGGCCTGATCTCGCCCCCGCCGCACCACGACATCTACTCGATCGAAGACCTCGCGCAACTGATTCACGACCTGAAGAACGCCAACTCACGCGCCAGCATCAGCGTCAAGCTCGTCAGTGAAGTGGGCGTAGGCACGGTGGCTGCGGGTGTGGCGAAGGCAAAGGCTGACCATGTGGTGATTGCCGGCCACGATGGTGGCACCGGCGCTTCGCCATGGAGTTCGATCAAACACGCCGGTACGCCCTGGGAGCTGGGCCTGGCGGAAACGCAGCAGACCCTCGTACTGAACCGCCTGCGCGGGCGCATTCGCGTCCAGGCCGACGGTCAGATGAAGACAGGCAGTGATGTGGTGATCGGCGCGCTTCACGGCGCAGACGAGTTCGGCTTCGCCACGGCACCGCTTGTGGCACAAGGCTGCATCATGATGCGCAAGTGCCACCTCAACACCTGCCCGGTCGGCGTGGCTACCCAAGATCCCGTGCTGCGCGCCAAGTTCCAGGGGCGGCCAGAGCATGTCGTCAACTTCTTCTTCTTTGTCGCCGAAGAAGCACGCAGCATCATGGCGCAGCTGGGGATAAGGAAGTTCGACGACTTGATCGGCCGCGTCGACCTGCTCGACACGAAGAAGGGCATCGAGCACTGGAAGGCCAAGGGCCTGGACTTCAGCCGCATCTTCCACCAGCCCACGGCGCCTTCCGATGTGGCGCGGCGCCAGGTGTCCGAACAAGACCATGGCTTGGCCAAGGCGCTCGACATCAAGCTCATCGAAAAGTGCCGTCCCGCGCTGGACCGCGGCGAAAAAGTGCAATTCATCGAGGCGGTGCGCAACGTGAACCGCACCGTCGGCGCAATGCTCTCAGGCGAATTGATTCGCCTGCATCCGCAAGGGCTGCCAGAGGACACCATCTTCGTCCAGATGGAAGGCTCAGGCGGGCAGAGCTTCGGCGGATTTCTCGCCAAGGGAATCACGCTGTATCTGATCGGCGACGCGAACGACTACACCGGCAAAGGCCTGAGCGGGGGGCGCATCGCGATCCGGCCGAGCATTGATTTCCGCGGCGACTCCACGGCCAACATCATCGTCGGCAATACCGTGCTTTACGGGGCGACGAGTGGCGAAGCCTTCTTCCGTGGTGTGGCTGGAGAGCGGTTCGCGGTTCGGCTGTCAGGCGCCACGGCGGTGGTTGAAGGCACCGGCGACCATGGTTGCGAATACATGACTGGGGGAACCGTCGTCGTGCTCGGCAAGACCGGGCGCAACTTCGCCGCCGGGATGAGCGGTGGCATGGCGTATGTGTTCGACGAAGACGGCCAGTTCTCACGGCGCTGCAACACCGCCATGGTGTCACTGGGCCCCGTCGCGAGCGGCGCCGAGCAAGAAGTCTTGCTCGATCGGGCGCTTTGGCACAAGGGCAGTACCGACGAAGCGCTGCTGCGCACCCTGATCGAAGGCCACTACAAATGGACGGGCAGCCTGCGCGCGCGCCACATCCTGGACCATTGGGTTGAGTCGCGCGCGAAGTTCGTCAAGGTATTCCCCAACGAATACAAACGCGCGCTCGGGGAACTGGGGGCGAAGGCATCAGGTGCCGCTGAGGCATCGACGCCTGTCGAACCCGCTGCATCGCTCGTCACCAAGCGGCGCAGCACCGACAAGTCCGACAGAGCCGTTCCGGCAAAATAGGCTCAAGCCGGCCAAGCGCAACAAGAGATACCCATGGGAAAAGTCACCGGCTTTATGGAATATGAGCGCGTGGAAGAGGGCTACGAGCCCGTCGCCAAGCGCGTCAAGAACTACGACGAGTTCATCATCACGCTGAAGGTAGACCAGGCCTAGATTCTGAGCTCGAGCTGCATGGACTGCGGCACACCGTTCTGCAACAGCGGCTGCCCCGTCAATAACATCATTCCCGACTTCAACGACCTGGTGTATCGCGGCGACTGGCGCAATGCGATCGAGGTGCTGCACTCCACGAACAACTTCCCGGAATTCACCGGCCGCATCTGCCCTGCACCCTGCGAAGCCGCGTGCACGCTCAACGTCAACGACGATGCGGTGGGCATCAAGAGCATCGAACACGCCATCATCGACCGCGCATGGGCCGAAGGCTGGGTTCAGCCTCGCCCGGCAAAACACGCCACGGGCAAATCAGTCGCCATCGTTGGTTCTGGCCCGGCAGGCATGGCGGCGGCGCAGCAGTTGGCTCGTGCGGGACACGCAGTGACCGTGTTCGAGAAGAACGACGCCATCGGCGGCCTGCTGCGCTACGGCATCCCCGACTTCAAGCTCGCCAAAGTGCACATCGATCGGCGCGTCGAACAAATGCAGGCCGAAGGCGTGCAGTTCCGCACTCGAGTGTTGATCGGTGAAACGCCCAAGGGCAGCAAGGTCATGCACATGGCCACGCAGCACATCACGCCCGCGGAATTGAAGCAGCAGTTCGACGCGGTGCTGCTGTGCGGCGGCGCCGAGCAGTCGCGTGACTTGCCCGTACCCGGGCGCAATCTCGAAGGAGTGCATTTCGCGATGGAGTTTCTGCCGCAGCAGAACCATGTCAACGCGGGTGGCAAGGTCGAGAACCAGATTCGCGCCAAAGACAAGCATGTCATCGTGATCGGCGGCGGCGACACCGGCAGCGACTGCGTGGGCACGAGCAACCGGCACGGCGCCAAGAGCGTGACGCAGTTCGAACTTCTGCCCATGCCACCCGAACACGAAGACAAGCCTCTCGTCTGGCCTTACTGGCCGATCAAGCTGCGCACGTCGTCGAGCCACGAAGAAGGCTGCGAGCGCGAATTCGCGATCGCGACGAAAGAGTTCATCGGCGACAAGGACGATGGCAAGACCGGGAAAGTCAAGGCGCTGAAAACCGTGCACGTGCAGTGGCAGGGCGGCAAGATGGTCGAAGTAGCGGGCAGCGAGAGAACGGTGCCAGCCGACCTGGTGCTCCTGGCCATGGGGTTTGTCGCTCCCGTGGCAACGCTGCTAGAAGGCTTCGGTATCGAAAAGGACGCGCGCGGCAACGCCCGGGCGACGACCGAACCGCGTGACGGTTATGCGACCAGCGCCGACAGAGTATTTGCCGCGGGTGACGTGCGGCGCGGCCAGTCGCTCGTGGTGTGGGCGATCCGCGAAGGCCGACAAGCAGCGCGTGCAGTCGATGTCCACCTGATGGGGCGCAGCGAACTGCCTCGTTGAAATGCCCGGGGTGCATGGGTGCAACCAGGCACCCGAAACGGTATCCGACAGAAACCGGACCGTGTCGCGCAAACCACGTACGCAAGTTGTTGCGCTGGGTCCGGGTGATCGACTTCACGTCGCGGGTCGGTGTTGCCCGGATCGAGAGTGACGCTCCTCTACGCTTCGTTCCGACCGAACACGGATTCGGAACCATGACGCGAGGACATTCATCGTGAACAAGCCAGCTCAATCGAAAGTCTCCAGCCTGGTGCAGCGAGTCCAAAAGTCGCGCAGCGTCGTCCGGCGTGAGGAAGTGGATTCGAGCGGCCGCGAGCATGCGTACACCGCTTCGAACGGCAAGCACGGCGATGGTGCTGACCGGGACCACCATGACCATGGTCGCGGGAATCACAACGGCCATCAGGGTCACGGGCACGGTGCTCATCACCACGGGCATGGTCACCACGGGCATGGTCACCACGGGCATGCTCACCACCACCCTGGCCACAACCAGGGCAACGGGCAGGGCTGCGGCCCCGGAAACAACACGGGCACCCCGGTGATTGCAGGCGTCGCTGCGGGAGCGCTGAGCGAAGACGGCGCGGGCAGCACAGCCAACGGCGCACTCACGATTACCGGCGCATCTGCAG
Source organism: Rhizobacter sp. (assembly GCA_031396305.1). Taxonomy (GTDB): domain Bacteria; phylum Pseudomonadota; class Gammaproteobacteria; order Burkholderiales; family Burkholderiaceae_C; genus JAEMQF01. The sequence continues at coordinate 3,893 of JANNKM010000454.1, read as the reverse complement.
GGCAAGCGAGCTTCGTGGTGCAGTCCGGTGTCGTTGGCGCCTATGGAACTTTCTCGCTTTCCGCTGCCGGTGCGTGGACCTATGTCCTGAACAACGCTGCAGCCCATGTGCAGGCGCTCAGCGAAGGCGGGACTGTGAATGACCGCTTCACCGTGACGAGCGCCAACGGAACGACAAGTGCGGTGACGGTGACGATCACCGGGAGCAACGACGCGCCGGTGGCCACGGTGGTTGTGCTCGATGCGGTGGAGGACACCTCTTCCTTGTCCGGAACGGTTTTCGCGGGTGACGTCGATGCCGGTTCAGTGATGTCGTTTGCTCTCGGCGTCGCTGGCGCCGTCGCGAGGCAGGCGGTGCCCGACGGACTGGTTTTCAACACCGACGGCAGCTTCACGTTCGACTCCAGCGCGCCGGCCTATCAGGCGCTCGGCGCAGGGCAATCCCAGGTCCTGAACATCCCATACACGGTCACCGATCAATTCGGCGCCAGTTCGGCCGCGACGTTGACGATCACTGTGACGGGGACGAACGATGCTCCGCAAGCGCACGCCGCGACTTTCGCGATGCGTGAGGACGACCCCTTGCTGACAGGCAATTTGATCGCCTCGGACGTGGACGCCGGTGCGGGGCTTTCGTTTGCGCTCGTCAATCCGGCTCCGCCGGGCCTGACCCTGAACGCCGACGGCAGTTTCAGCTTCAACGCGGCGGATCCAGCGTATCAGGCGCTCGCCGACGGAGACTCGCTGTCGTTGAGCATTCCGTACATCGTGACCGACGAACATGGCTTCAGCGCGGGCGCGAGCTTGAGCATCGCCGTGACCGGTGTGAACGACACGGCCGTGATTTCAGGCCTGATGGTGGGCGCGGCGAACGAAGACGGCGCGAGCACGACGTCAAGCGGAATGCTCACGATCAGCGACGCAGACGCTGGCCAAGCCCACTTTGCCGCTCAGTCGGACGTGCAAGGAACCTACGGCAACTTTTCACTGTCCGCCGACGGGTCGTGGGCCTATGGCTTGAACAATGGCGCCGCCCATGTCCAGGCGCTCGGGGACGGTGAGTCGGTCACCGAAACCTTCTCCGTCACGAGTGCGGACGGCGGCACCATGAGCATGGTCGTGATCACGATCAGCGGCAGCGACGAGGTGCCGGTGGCGCGCGCGGATTTCGTCGCTGCGAGCGAGGATATTCCGTTGACGATTTCCACGACTGATCTGCTGAGCAATGACGACGGAATTGCGCTCAACGTTTCGAGTGTGCAGGATGCAGTCGATGGATCCGTCGCCCTGGATACGGCCGGAAACGTCGTCTTCACGCCCGCGGCAAACTCTTCGGGCCTGGCCTCGTTCGCCTATACCGTCACCAACGGTAGCGGCGGCGAATCCACGGCGATGGTGCATGTCGATGTCAACGCTGTTGCCGACGCACCGCAGCTGGTGACGCCAGCTGCGGTGTTCAGCTTGCGGCCCGGGTCGGCAACTATCAGCACGCTGCCCGCCATTTCGCAGGCGAATCTCGAGCTGACTCTGGGCTTGCGTGCGAACCAGCTCGACGCCTTCACGCCACCTGCGGGAACCGCTCCGGTCACGACCAATGACCCGGATACAGTCGAGGTCACCGGAGGCAACATCACGAGCTACGCGCTCAATCTGGCCGCTGGGCACGGCGCCAGTTTCGCTTGGCAGTTTTTCAACGGGGAATCGTCGGCGGGATTCATCAACTTGGGGTACAACGACGTGGCGGCGCTGTTCGTCACCGACCCAAGTGGTGCTCGCACGCCCGTGCAACTGAGTTCGTCGGAGCAGACCGGTCCGAACGTCAACGGAACCGCGGTTGACGCGGCAGGCACCTATCGGTTCACGGCTCAGACGGCCGGTGAGTACCGCTTCGATTGGTTGGTCCTCAACGGCCTCAGCTTCGCCGGAGCCTCTTCGCTGAGTGTCGCGGCACCGACGATCACGATCGGGGCCAATGCTTACGGCCCCCCCGTGAACCTGGCGATCAGCGCCGGCCTCGCAGACCGCGATGGATCCGAGACCCTCGGCAACATCAGCGTGTCCGGAGTTCCTGCCGGCGCAGCACTCAGCGCGGGTACCGATCTCGGCGGCGGGGTGTGGAGCCTCACGCCCGCCCAACTGAGCGGTCTGCAGTTTCTACCCACCACCGGCTTCAGCGGCACGGTCAACCTGACGGTCAGCGCCACGTCGACGGAACAGGGTAACGGCGCTACCGCGACCCAAACGCACGTGGTCGCCTTGACGTTTGAGACAACGAGTACCTCGATAATGGGGACTCAGAGCACAGACAGCATCACCGGAACGGCCGGTAGCGATCACCTGCAAGGATTCGGCGGCAACGACGTGCTCAGCGGCAACGACGGCAATGACTTGCTCTACGGCGCTGCCGGTACAGACAACCTATCTGGCGGCAACGGCCACGATGCCTTGTACGGCGGATACGACGCCGACTCGCTGAATGCGGGCGCCGGCAACGACAAGGTCTATGGTGGCGCCGGAAGCGACGCCATGAGTGGAGGGCTGGGCAGCGACGTCTTCGCCTGGACCTTTGCCGACCGAGGCACTGCCGGAACACCTGCGTCCGACTCGATTTCGGACTTTGATATCGCTGGTCCCGCCGCCGCGGGCGACTTGCTCGATCTGCGCGACTTGCTGCAGGGCGAGGCCAAGGCCGGCTTCGGCGCGGGCACGCTCGACCAGTTCCTCGACTTCGATACGAGTTCCATGGCCGGCAGCACCATCATTCGAGTCAGCAGCAATGGCGGCTTTTCGGGTGGTACGTACAGCGCCGTGGCCGAAGATCAGCGCATCGTGCTTGCCGGCGTCGATCTGCGTTCAGCGGAAGCATTCGGCCTGGCCGCAGGATCTAGCGACATCGACGTCATCCACCAGATGCTGCAACGCGGCTCACTCATCGTCGACGGACCGTGAGTCCGGCCCGGTCCGCAAAGGCGCACCTGGCGCCCGGTGTCGTAGGTGGCGCTCGGCGATGGTGAAGTTCGCGCTGCCGCGGCTCGGCAAGCCCAAGACCATCGGCGCAGCGCTTGCATTGACGCTGCTCGCCATGCTGGCGCAGGCACAGCAAGGCGACGCGTTGCGCTCTGCCGCCGCGGCAGCCATCGCGACAAACCCGGACGTCAACGCCAGGCTAGAAGCCTACCGCGCCGCCAACGAGGCGGTCGTCGCGGCGGGTGCCGCCTACTTGCCGCGCGTCGACCTGAATGCCGCGGTGGGGCGAGACGAGAGCCGCGTTGACGCTGGAAGCTCGACCGATCAGGCGATGCGTCGGTCAGCCGCCGGAGTGACGGTGACGCAGCTCTTGTGGGACGGTCTGGGAACGCGCAGCGACGTTGCTCGCCTGACCCATGGCCAGGTGGCACGTTACTTTGAACTCCTCGATGCGACCGAACAGGTTGTCCTGGAAGTGGCGCGTGCCCACTACGACGTGATGCGCTTGCGCCGCCTCGTGCAGCTCGCCGAGGAGAACTACGTTCAACATCGCGCCGCGTACCTGCAGATCCAGTCGCGTGTCAGGGCCGGCGTCGGACGGGGGGTCGACCTCGAACAGGCCGGTGCCCGCCTGGCGCTTGCGGAGTCTAACCTCAGCGCCGAGTTGTCGGGCTTGCACGACGCGACGGCTCGCTACCAGCGCATCGCAGGAACGGTGCCGCCCCGGGAGACGCCGAGTCTGACATTGCTTCGCGACGGAGTTCCGAAGAATGCTGCCGATGCGCTTGCACTGGCGATCCGTCACAACGCGGCCGTCAGTGCCGGCATCGAGAACATGCGTGCGGTGCGAGCGCAGGTCGATGCTCGCCGCAGCGCCTATCAGCCGCGCGCCGAGGCGCGCTTGCGGGCCGCTGGCGGGCAAAACCT
>JANNKM010000478.1:0-6262 GCA_031396305.1 Rhizobacter sp. | reverse complement strand
GCACAGTGCGCCTGGGTGTTTACGTGGCCTCGGCCTCGCGCCGTTCGAACGACTCCGAGATCGCGATGCGCTGGCCCGAGGCGTCGTCCAGCGCAAGCGGCAAACGCAGGCGCTGCGACCAATCGAGCAGCGCTGCGCGCTGCTCGGCAGGCGTGGTGTCGCGCTCCGGCAGGCTGTTCTCGATCAACGTGGCCCACGCCGCGGCGCGATCCGACCACATCGACTGCATGCGATCGCGCTCGTGCTCGACGTTGCTTTGAAAGATCCAGCCCGCCACCAGGGCAAACACCAGCAGCACCGCGACGACGGTGAGCCAGATGCGCAGGTACAGGCTCTTCACGCGCGCGGCGCAATGATGGACTCAGGCCGCGTCGTCATCTTGCTTCTTCGCGAAGATGTAGCCCGCGCCGCGCACCGTCAGCACGCGTCGCGGCTGCTTCGGGTCATCTTCGATGACGGCGCGGATGCGCGAGATGTGCACGTCGATCGAGCGGTCAAAGGCGTCGAGCGGATGGCCCTTCATCGCGTCCATGATCTGGTCGCGCGACAGCACGCGCCCGGGGCTTTGCGCAAGCACGACGAGCAGGTCGAACTGGTGGCTCGTCAGATCACACGGCCGGCCTTCCAGCCGTGCGACGCGCGCGCCAAGGTCCACTTCGAGCCGGCCGAAGCGCAGCACGTCGTCGCTGCCCGAGCCCGGCGCGGTGCGGCGCAACAACGCCCTCACCCGCGCCAGCAACTCGCGCGGCTCGAACGGCTTGCCCAGGTAGTCGTCGGCGCCGAGTTCGAGCCCGACGATCCGATCCATCGGCTCACCGCGCGCGGTGAGCATCAACAGCGGAAGCGCGCGCGTGCGCGGCTCGGCACGCAACTCGCGGCACAGGTCCAGGCCATCGCCGTCGGGCAGCATCAGGTCGAGCACGAGGGCGTCGAAGGTCTGCCCCGCAAGCTGGCTGCGGCCCGCCGCAAGCGTGGCGGCGGTCTCGACGTTCAAGCCCGCCGCACGCAGATAGTCGCCCAGCATCGCCGTGAGGCGGGCGTCGTCGTCGATCAGCAGCAGGCGCGGCAGCATGCGCGGAGTGTGCCCTGAAGCTCAGCGCGGCGCTCGCTCGCGCTCCATGCGCTGCATGCGCTCTTCGCGTTGCGCAGCGCGCTGCTTGAAGCGCTCACCGAGCTTGGCGCGCTGCTCGGGGCTCAGCACGCGGCTGATGTCGAGCATCGCGGCCAGCATGCGCCGGCTGCTCTGGTCATGCTGGGTCTGCAGTTGCTGGCGCAGCGCTTCGGCGGCGATGGCGTCAACCGTCGGCGCAGTGAAAAGCTGCATCGCCCGCTGGCGCAGATCGCGCGTCGCCTCGCGCTGGCCTTTCAGGTCGGCCGCGGCAGCCTGGGCGATTTGTTTGATCTGGCTGCGCTGCGCGTCACTCGCAGCAGCGCCGTCGAGCATGTGGTCGATCATCCGGCCCATGCGCTCGGGCGAGCCCTGCAACATCATCGCGCCCCCACCGCCGTGGTGGCCACCAGGTTGCGCCCACGCCGTCGTGGCAATTGCGCCGCCCAGCGCGAGCAGGAGGGCCATCATCACTTGCCACCGGGCAGTGCCGGCCGGTGGGAACTTCATCGTCTGCGGGGTCTTCATCGCTTGTGTCCTGGTCGAATCGGGCCGATTGCCCTTGTCCTGATGGTGCTGGCGACGCGTATCTTCGCGATGGCTCGTTGGTAAAGATGCGTGAACTCGCCAACACGGTGGCTGGGCGGTCGGCCTTCGCATGTGGCATCTCGGAACCTCGGAACCGCCAATGTTGTACCCGGCCCGGGAAGAATAGCGCACAGTCACATCGGCAAGCTGCGCAGCAGCCTCTGACGTGCATGTGGGCGCCGGGTCAATGCTGGAGTGGGCGATACAATTTCTTCGCCATGAACACGCCCGCCACTGCAAGCCCCAGCCCGGCGTTTTCGGTGCGACTTGCACGCCACGCTGCTCATTCGGGCCGCACGACAACGCCCTGGCTTCAGCACCGTGCTGTTCAGGCGTCGACTTGGTGACGATCGATCTGCAAGCCCCGCCCCACGAGTCGCTCCGGCCATTGCTGTTTGGGCGCCGGCACGCAGACGCAGGCGTGCCGGCCGGACACACGGAGCACGAACTCGGCGGGCGCGGTGTGGGTGCCGGCACCGGCTTGTTCACCCACGAATTGCTGGCCCCTGGCGGCGCCGTGTTCGACCTCTGGTCCGGTGGCACTGGACTGCGCACCCAGCGCCACGGATGTGTGCGTTACACGACCGATGGCCAGTGGCTGCATGGCTTGGCGGAGATCGACGATGCTGCGTTCGTGGGCGGCGTTCACGCTGCGGCGTACCGGGCGTACGCTGACCTGTTCGAAGTGCTGGCGCAGAACCGCAGCCCGCACCTGTTGCGCCTGTGGAACTATGTGAACCGCATCAACGCACCCGATCCGGACGGGATGGAGCGCTACCGCCACTTCAACGCCGGTCGCCAGCAGGCTTTCATCGACGCGCACCGCAGTGCTTTCGACGGCACGCCGGCCGCTTGTGCGCTGGGCACCGCGCGAGGGCCGCTGCTCGTGTATTTCCTGGCCGGTCAGCGTGCGCCGATCGCGATCGAGAACCCGCGCCAGATCAGTGCCTACCACTATCCGGCGAATTACGGTCCGCGCAGCCCGACGTTCTCGCGCGCAGCGCTGGTCGAGGCTGGTGGGGATCGACAGGCGTTGTTCATTTCAGGCACGGCGAGCATCGTCGGTCACACGACGATGCACATTGGCGACGTGCGCCGGCAGACCGAAGAGACTCTGGCCAACATCGCCGCGGTGTGTGAGGTCGCAGCCTTGCGTGCGGGCGTGGAGTTTGCCGCGCCCGAATTGATCTACACCGTGTACGTGCGCCATCGCGGCGACCTTGCCGCAGTGCGCGAAGTCTTCGAGCAGCACGTCGGTTCGCACAGCGCGGCTGCGGACAAGGCCGTGTACTTGGAGGCAGACATCTGCCGCGCCGATCTACTCGTCGAGATCGAAGCCCATGCCCTCGTGAACCAGAAGTCGCCGGTTTGAAGTTGTACAACCCGCACCAAGCGTGGCTGGAGGGGGCACTCAGGGAAATGCAATTTCGTGCGTTACGTCCTGATACGCGCGAGCCGGCCCTTAAGTGTGCTCGCGTACATACATACCGCGTCATCGATGGAACGATGCATGTCGATCTATCGCGGGGCCAATCGCGATTTCTTCACCTTGTCACGCGCGCAGGGTTTACTCGGGCAACCGATGCCGACGGAGTGCAAACATGACATTGAATTTCATACAGGCCCATGTCGATGCCGGACTGGGAGCAGCGTACCCAAACGCCTCGTGGATGACCGCATTCGCCGAGCGGCTTCTCCAGCTAAAGCCCGAGTCCACCCCACTCGACGCAGTGAGGGTCGCCATGCAGCAGTCCGAACCGAATGTCGTACTCGGACCCGCGTATGCGGCGGAGATTTACGCGAAGGAATCGGGTCTGGGTCCGGCGAAACACCTGGTGTCTTCGGAACCGGTGCTTGAATAGTGAAAGCGTCGGTCCACCACGTTCACCGTTTTCGCGGCACGGTAGATTGGTTGATGGGTCGGGAATGGAACGGGCCGTGAAGGCCCGTATTTGTTCAGTGTCTGGCGGAGAGGGTGGGATTCGAACCCACGGTACCTTGCGGTACGCCTGATTTCGAGTCAGGTACATTCGACCACTCTGCCACCTCTCCTGTCGATTTCGGCGCCTGGCGGGTCGCTCTGCCAGGGGGCGGATTCTATCGCAGCGATTGTGGGTTCGACGTTCCCGTCACGCCAGCGTTCGCAGTGTCAGAGCCGACAGTCGGGGCTCGCTCAGGCGCGTCGTCCACAGCTGGCCGGGCAGCAGCGGTGCGGCGTCCGTGAGTGTGCCGGTGGTGACGATGTGGCCGGCTTCGATCGGCCAGCCGTGCGGCTGGGCCAGCATCGCATCGACCCATAGGCGCAGCGCGGTCAGCGGGCCGTCCAGCACGTTGGCTCCACGCCCTTCGTCGATCACGGTTGCGTCGCGAAGCAACTGCACTGTCAGCGCTGCAAGTTCGGTGGCGGGAGACTTGAACCGGCTCATTGGAATGCGCGGGCCGACGATGAGGCGGCCATGCAGCGCGAAGTCAGCCACCGTGTCGGCCGCCTGGAATCGCCACTCTTCGAAATGCGTATGCACGACTTCGAAGCTGTGCGCCACCCAGTCGATGCAGCCGGCGAGATCGGCTTCGCTCATTCCCGCGCGCGGCGCGGTGGCGAACCCAAATGCGATTTCCGGCTCCAGGCGCGGTTGCACCAGGCTGCCCAGCGACACCTCGGCCTTCGATGAGTCGAGCAGCAGCGTCGTCGTGTTCCACACCGGCCCCCAGATCGGACCGTACACGCCATAGCGCGGCCAGATCGTGCGGTTCGTGAAGCCGATCTTGTAGCCCACGTGGCGCTCGCCGCGTGCGAGGCGCCGTTCGCGAATCGCGTGCGCCACCGCATAGCCGCGCTCCAGGTCGAAGCCCACATCGCCCGCCGTGGGCAATGCCGCACGCGTGGCGTTGTCGTAGGCCAGCAGCAGGCGTTCGGCTTGAAGATCGATGGTCATGGCTTGAGCAACTCCACACCGCCCAGGTACGGGCGCAAGGCCGCAGGAACCGACACCGAGCCGTCGACATTCTGAAAGTTCTCCAGCACAGCCACAAGCGTGCGCCCCACGGCAAGCCCGGAACCGTTCAGGGTGTGAACGAGTTGATTGCGGCCCTGCGCGTCCTTGAAGCGCGCTTGCATGCGCCGCGCCTGGAATGCTTCGCAGTTGGAGCACGAGCTGATCTCGCGGTAAGTGTTCTGCGCCGGCAGCCAGACCTCCAGGTCATAGGTCTTGGTCGACCCGAAGCCCAGATCGCCTGCGCAGAGCTGCACGACGCGATAGGCTAGGCCGAGCCTTTGCAGAATCGCCTCAGCGTGGCGCGTCATTTCTTCGAGCGCGTCATAGCTCTTGTCGGGATGCACGATCTGCACCATCTCGACCTTGTCGAACTGGTGCTGGCGGATCATGCCGCGCGTGTCGCGCCCGGCGCTGCCGGCCTCGCTGCGAAAGCACGGGCTGTGCGCGGTGAGCTTGATCGGCAACTGCGCCGCGTCGAGGATCTGCTCGCGCACGCTGTTGGTCAACGACACCTCCGAAGTCGGGATGAGGTACTGCTCCGCACGCACCTCGTCTCCGCCGCGTGTTACCCAGAACATGTCGTCCTTCAACTTCGGCAACTGCCCCGTGCCTTCGAGGATCTCGCGGTTCACGATGTAGGGCGTGTAGCACTCGGTGTAGCCGTGTTCCTGGGTCTGCACGTCGAGCATGAATTGCGCGAGCGCCCGGTGCAGCCGCGCCACCGGACCGCGCAGGAACGTGAAGCGCGAGCCGGACAGCTTCGCGCCCAGGTCCGCGTCCAGCCCCAGCGGCGCACCGATGTCGACATGATCCTTCGGCGTGAAGGCAAAGCGCGGCGGCTCGCCCCAGCGCCGCACCTCCACATTCGCGCTTTCGTCGGCACCCACCGGCACGCTGGCGTGCGGCAGGTTCGGCACGCCCATCAGCAACGCCGTCAGCTCGGTCTGGAGGACCTCCAGGCGCTGGCTCGACGTTTCGAGTTCATCGGCAGTTGCGCCCACCTGCGCCATCGCCGCGGCGGTGTCTTCGCCCTTGGCCTTGGCTGCGCCGATCTGCTTGGACAGGCTCTTGCGGCGCGCCTGCAAGTCCTCGGTGCGCGTCTGGATCGACTTGCGCTCGCTCTCCAACGCGCTGAAGCGTGTCACGTCGAGAAACGGCTGGGGCGACTTGCGCCTGGAAAGCAGCTCAGTCGCGAGTGCCAGGTCCTTGCGGAGCAGATTGATTTCGAGCATGGGTCGCGGCGGTGCCGCCCGGAGCGAGGTTGCGAAGCGGCGAATTGTAGGCAGGCGCTGCGCCTGCGCGGGTCGGGGCGCCTTCCGCCACCCCTCAGCCAGGCCGGTTCATCGACTTGTCGCCCAGGCCCATCGGCAGCGGGAAGTGCACGGTTTCCTGCACACCCTTCAATTGGCGAACCGAAATCACCCCCAGGGCGCGCAACTGCGAGATCACCTGCTGCACCAGGATGTCGGGCGCCGACGCGCCGGCGGTTAGGCCGACGGACCCGAAGGTCTATGACCCGACACGGACGGTCGAGCGCGCGATCGCGGCTCTCGGCGTGATGCTCCGCGTC
>JANNKM010000476.1:0-2196 GCA_031396305.1 Rhizobacter sp. | reverse complement strand
CGCGCACGAACTCAACGTGCGCGTCCTGAAACACCGTGAAGTTCTTCAGTGAGATGCTCTTGATCACTTCGATTGCGACCTTTTACCCGATGCCGAAATGTAGAGCATGGCACCGCTTGCTACTTGTGCGCCGGGATTCTCGTGCCCGTAGCTGTCTATTGCTAGCTGGGCGCGCGAGCCACCGACCTGCCAGTATTGGTGAACGACAGCGATTTTGAAGCCATTGCCCGCGTGGAACCGGCATTGCGATTGCTTTAACCTGGTGCGCGCCCCCAGGTGGCAATGCCGCCTGGGGCGCTCTCTAGAATACTCGGCTCCCTCGACAAAGGCCTCCCCCTGTGACCTCCGGTGTCATCCGCATCCGCGGCGCGCGTCAACACAACCTGAAGAACCTCGATCTCGACATACGCACCGGGGAGATGACGGTCGTGACGGGCCCCAGCGGCTCGGGCAAATCGAGCCTGGTATTCGACACGCTCTACGCTGAAGGTCAGCGGCGTTACGTCGAAACCTTCAGTGCCTACGCGCGCCAGTTCCTCGACCGCATGGACCGGCCGGCGGTGGACCGCGTCGACGGCGTGCCGCCCGCCATCGCGATCGACCAGACGAATCCGGTGCGAAGCTCGCGCTCGACCGTCGGCACGATGACGGAGCTGAACGACCACTTGAAGCTCTTGTTCGCGCGCGCCGCCGACCTGTTCGACAGGCAGACCGCGCAGCGCGTGCGGCATGACTCGCCGGAGACCATCTATGCGGAGCTGATGCAACGCACGGCCGCGACGGACCCGCGCCTGGTGTTGACGTTTCCCGTCGAGCTGCCCGCCGACACGAGCGCGCAGGACGTCGAACAATGGCTCGCCGCGAGCGGCTTCACGCGTGTGCAGGCCGAGCGCGATGTGGCGTCACCGACCGGGCCGCGCAAGGTGCTCGACGTGGTCGCGGACCGCTTTCGCATCCAGGGGACGGAGAAGATTCGTGCGATCGAGGCGATTGAAACCGCGTTGAAACGCGGCAGTGGGCGGGTCAATGTGTACGTTCTCGCTTCGCCCGACGCAGAGCATGCGTCATCCCGGCGCACGCCGGGATTCACTGAGGGCGTCACGGTGGATCCCGGCTTTCGCCGGGATGACAACTTGGGCCGGGAAGACCTCTGGCGCTTCTCCACCGGCCTGCACTGCCCCGACAGCGACTTGCGCTATGCGGATCCGCAGCCCGGGCTGTTCAGCTTCAACTCCGCCGTCGGTGCGTGCGAAACCTGCCGCGGCTTCGGCCGCGTCATCGGCGTCGACTACGGCCTCGTGATTCCCGATGCGCGCAAGACGCTGCGCTCAGGCGCGATCAAGCCGCTGCAAACGCCGGCCTGGAAGGAGTGCCAGGACGACCTGATCAAGTACGGTGGCGAGGCCGGCATTCCACGCGACACGGCGTGGGCGATGCTGACGCCGGCGCAGCGCGACTGGGTGATCGGCGGCTCGCCGCAGTGGACCGGCAAGTGGAACAAGCAGTGGTACGGCATCAAGCGCTTCTTCGAATACCTGGAGAGCAAGGCGTACAAGATGCACATCCGCGTGCTGCTGTCGAAGTACCGCAGCTACACGCCTTGCCATGTGTGCGGCGGCGCGCGGCTGAAGACTGAAGCCCTCTTGTGGCGTCTCGGCACGAAGAACGATGCCGACGGCGTTTTCGCTCCCGCGCAGCGATTCATGCCGCAAGGCGTGCCCTGGTCGCGCGAACAGCTCGAAGCGCTGCCGGGCCTGACGCTGCACGACTTGATGCTGATGCCGATCCACCGCATCCGCAGCTTCTTCGCGCAACTCACGCTGCCGAGCACGATGCTCGACGACGCGCTGAAACTGCTGCTCGACGAGGTGCGGACGCGCCTCAAATATTTATGCGACGTCGGCCTGGGCTACCTGACGCTGGACCGGCAAAGCCGCACGCTCAGCGGCGGCGAAGTGCAGCGCATCAACCTCACCACCGCGCTCGGCACCTCGCTCGTCAACACGATGTTCGTGCTGGATGAACCGAGCATCGGCCTGCACCCGCGTGACATGGGCCGCATCGTCGAGGCGAGGCTGCGCCTGCGCGACGCCGGCAACACGCTCGGCGTCGTGGAACACGACCCGGCGGTGATGCTCGCCGCGGATCGGCTCATCGACATGGGCCCAGGTCCCGGTGAGCGTGGCGGCACAATCG
>JANNKM010000041.1:0-33022 GCA_031396305.1 Rhizobacter sp. | reverse complement strand
CGGCAGGTTTCGGCCTTGCGCACAACCTGCTCAACGACGGCCACACGGCGGTCGGAATCGATGGATTGAAGATCGAGCCGTTGCCGGCGCAGGTGTGCGGCGTCGCGCCCGATGGCTCACGCACCGCATTCGAACCCGTTGAGCGCTACGCTGACCTGGTTGAGCCGCTCGACGAACGCACGCTGGCAGGCTTTGGCGGCGTGGCCGAATACGGCATCACGGTGCGTTGGGACAAGAACTTCCTGAAGGTGGTGCGCCTGCTGCTCGAGCGGCGCGAACACTTCGCGCTGTTCGGCGGCGTGCGCTTCGGCGGCACGGTCACGCTGCAAGACGCCTGGGCGCTCGGATTCGACCATGTGGCCCTGGCGATGGGAGCGGGCAAACCGACAGTGCTCGACATTCCCAACGGCCTGGCGCGCGGCGTGCGCACCGCGAGCGATTTCCTGATGGCGCTGCAACTCACGGGTGCGGCCAAGGCCGAATCGATCGCCAACTTGCAGGTGCGCCTGCCCATCGTCGTCATCGGTGGCGGGCTGACCGCGATCGATACGGCCACCGAAGCGCTGGCCTATTACGCCGTACAAGTGGAAAAGTTCCTGGCGCGCGCAGAGCGACTCGGCCTGCCGGCATTCCTCGCCGCGCTCACGCCCGAGGAGCAGGGCGTGGCCAACGAGTTCATCGCCCATGCGCGTGCTTTGCGTGCCGAGCGCGCGAGCGCCGCACAAGAAGGGCGCGCAGCGCGCGTGATGGAACTGCTGCAAGGCTGGGGCGGCTCGACCATCGTCTACCGCAAACGCCTCATCGACAGCCCGGCGTATACGCTGAACCATGAAGAGGTGGAACTGGCGTTGCAGGAAGGCATCGGGTTCGCCGAATGCCTGAATCCGAGTGCGGTGCAGGTCGATGAATTTGGTGCCGCACAGGCGCTTGCCGTGCGCCGGCAGATTCGCGCGCAGGACGGCAGTTGGGGCGAGGGTGAACCCGTCACGCTGCCGGCGCGCGCGATCTTCATCGCTGCGGGCACGTCACCCAACACCGTGCTTGCGCGCGAAGACGCCGGGCACTTCAAGCTCGATGGCAAGTACTTCACGGCGGTCGATGCCAGCGGCCGCCCAGTCAAGCCCGAAGTGGCGAGCAGCAAGCCGAAGTTGGCACAGGTGCTGATGTCGAAGTCGGTTGACGGACGCTTCGTCTCGTTCTTCGGCGACCTGCACCCTTCGTACTCCGGCAATGTCGTCAAGGCGCTGGGGTCGGCGAAACAGGGTTTTCCCGTCGTCACACAGGTGTTGCGGCAGAAGCAACCGGCCTCAGGCGAAGGCGATGAGGCCTTTTTCGCCAGGCTCAACCGCGACTGGCGCGCCACCGTTCATGCGGTGCACCGCCTGACGCCGACGATCGTCGAAGTGATCGTGCATGCGCCAGCGGCAGCGCGCGGCTTCCTGCCGGGTCAGTTCTATCGACTGCAGAACTTCGAGGCCTTGAGCCGAGACGTTGCAGGCAATTTGCCCGCGACCCGGTTGACGATGGAAGGACTGGCGCTGACCGGCGCGTCGACGGACAAGGTGCGCGGGCTGCTGTCGACGATCGTGCTCGAGATGGGTGGTTCTGCAGATTTGTGCGCCGACTTGAAAGTGGGCGAGCCGGTGGTGTTGATGGGCCCGACCGGAACGCCCACGCACATCGCCCCCCACGAGACCGTGCTGCTCGTGGGCGGTGGCCTGGGCAATGCGGTGTTGTTTTCGATCGGTGCGGCGTTTCGCGCCCAGGGCTCGAAAGTGCTTTACTTTGCCGGCTACAAGCGAATGATCGACCGCTACAAGGTCGATGAAATCGAGGCCGCCTCCGACGCCATCGTCTGGTGCTGCGACGAAGGGCCGGGTTTCCAGCCGGCGCGTGCGCAAGACCGCAGCTTCGTGGGCAACATCGTGCAGGCCATGCTCGCCTACGCGCAGGGCGAATTGGGCGGTTCCACGATCAGCATGCGCAACGTGGACCGCATCATCGCGATCGGCTCGGACCGCATGATGGCCGCCGTGGCCCAGGCGCGCCATGCGGTGCTGCGCGAACACCTGAAGGCGGGCCATTTCGCGGTGGGCTCGATCAACTCGCCGATGCAATGCATGATGAAGGAGATCTGCGCGCAATGCCTGCAACCGCACGTCATGGTCGACGGCACGACGCGCTACGTGTTCTCATGTTTCAATCAAGACCAGGATCTGGACCGCGTCAGCTGGCCGGCACTGAACGAGCGACTGCGGCAAAACAGCGTCCAGGAAAAACTGACGGCGAAGTGGATCGCGACCTGCCGCGCGGGGGCCTGAGATCCCATGCACTTCGTCGTCGCGCGCGCGAAGTTGCTGCCGGTGCCGGCAAGCTGGCGTGCCCTTGTCGTTGCGCTCATGGTCGCGCCCCAGCTGCCGGCGCAGGCCGCTGAAGTGCGGCTCGCCGTCGCGACCAACTTCGCCGTCGCGACCAACTTCGCCGAAGTGGTCGAGACAATCAAGCCGACGTTTGAATTGGCAACGGGCCATCGCCTCATCGTCAGCACTGGATCGACGGGAAAACTCTACGCACAGATCAAGAGTGGCGCCGCGTTTGACGTGCTGCTCGCCGCCGACGCGCAGACCCCGCAGCGCCTCGTGACGGAAGGTGAAGCCGTCGCGGCTTCGGATTTCACCTATGCGCTGGGCCGGCTGGCGCTGTGGAGCGCGTCGCCCGCTCTGGTGGGCGCCGACGGCGTGGCCACGCTGCGCGCGGCGAAATTCCGCCATCTGGTGATCGCCAATCCGCAGCTTGCACCGTATGGGTCGGCGGCGCGCGAGGTGCTGCGTGCGATCGGCAGTTGGCAAGACCTGCAAACCCGGCTCGTGTACGCGCAGAACATCGGCCACGCCTTTTCGATCGTCGCCAGTGGCAATGCCGAACTCGGCCTGGTCGCACTCTCGTCGTTGAAGGGTGCGGGCAGCAGCGTCGCCGGCAGTTCATGGCTGGTGCCTGCGGCACTGCACGCTCCGATCCGGCAAGACGCCGTGCTGCTCACGCGCGGCCAGGCGAACGCCGGGGCACGCGAGTTTCTCGAGATCCTGAAGTCGCCCGAGGTGCGCAAGGTGATCGAGTCGTTCGGCTACGCAGCGCAGTAAAGAGAGCCTCGTGTCACTCGAACTCGGCCCGCTATGGTTGACGCTGAAGCTCGCCCTCGTGGCGACTGGCGTACTGCTCGTCCTCGGCTCGCCGCTGGCCTGGTGGCTGGCACACACGCGGTCCAGAATGAAAGCCGTCGTCGAGGCGGTCACCGCGCTGCCGCTGGTGCTGCCCCCGACGGTGTTGGGTTTTTATCTGCTGCTCCTGTTCAGCCCGCGTTCCTCATTCGGCGGCTGGTGGGTGCAGGTGACGGATACGACGCTGGCGTTTTCATTCACGGGGCTGGTGATCGCTTCGGTGCTCTATTCATTGCCGTTCATGGTGCAGCCGTTGCAACTCGCGTTCGAGGCCGTAGGTCGCGCGCCGCTGGAAGCTGCGGCAACCTTGCGCGCGTCGCGTCTCGACGCGTTCTTCAGCGTCGCCTCGCCGATGGCGTTGCGTGGCTACCTCAGCGCGATCGTGCTGACCTTTGCCCACACAGTGGGGGAGTTCGGCGTCGTGCTGATGGTCGGCGGCAACATTCCCGGGCAGACCAAGGTGATCTCGATCGCGATCTACGAGCATGTCGAGACGCTTCAGTACGCCAGCGCCCATGTGCTGGCGGCGGGAATGCTGGTGTTCTCGTTTCTCGTGCTGCTGTTCGTCTACACGATGAACCGGCGCTTTCCCGTGCAAGTGGGGTAGGGCGGTGAGCAGGATTTCCATGGACTTGCGCTTGCGTCTGCCGGGGTTCGAGCTTCACGCCCAGCTCGACGGCGTGATCGACGGTTTCACGGCGCTCTTTGGTCCGAGCGGGTCGGGCAAGAGCACGCTACTTCGCTGCATCGCCGGCCTGGAGCCCGCCGTCACCGGCCACCTGCGCCTGGACGATCAGGTGTGGCTCGGTGCGCCGCGCAGCCAGCCGCTGCCGGCGCATGAACGCGGCGTCGGTGTCGTGTTCCAGGACGCGCGGCTGTTTCCCCACCTCACTGCGCTGGGCAACTTGCGCTACGCCGACAAGCGCTCGGCGCATGTCAGCGGAAGTCGCATTGCCCTGGGCGACGTGGTGCACGCGCTGGACTTGGCGGCGTTGCTGCAGCGCCGGCCCGCGACGCTCTCGGGTGGCGAGCGCCAGCGCGTCGCGATCGGCCGCGCCCTGTTGACGCGGCCGCGCCTGTTGCTATTGGACGAACCCATGTCCGCGCTCGACGCGGCGCGCAAGGCGGAGATCCTGCCCTACCTGGAGCGACTGCCGGCCACGTTTGGCGTGCCGGCGCTATATGTCACGCACGACATCGACGAAGTCGCGCGCCTGGCGAGTCAGATGATGATGCTCTCGAACGGGCGCATCATCGCCTGCGGGCCGATCCAAGACGTGATGGAGCGCGCCGACCTGCAGCAGGTGACGGGACGATTCGAAGCCGGCGTGGTGTTGACGACGCGCGTGCTGCGCCACGATCCAACCTATTGCCTGACGCACCTGGACCATCATGGCCAGGCGATCGCCGTGCCCCAGCTCATGGTCGACATCGGCAGCAGCGTGCGCGTGCGCATTCGCGCGCGCGACGTGGCGCTGGCGACGCGCCGCCCCGAGGGTTCGAGCATCCGCAATGTGCTGGCAGGCGTCCTGATCGACATCCAGAGCGACGCGACAACGCCGTTTGCCGAGACGCTGCTCGACATCGGCGGCGCGCGCCTGAGGGCCCGCGTGACGCGACAGGCGGTTGCGGAGCTGGGGCTGGTCGAAGGCAGACAAGTCTTCGCCCTGGTCAAGAGCATCGCGCTGGGGTGAGAAAGTCTTGCTCGCCGGGATGAGGCGCCACCAGCCATGAGCAAAGCATTCACGCGAGAAACCGACGCGGCCGACGACGACGAAGACGAACTCGCCGCGCCGGCACTGCCCAGCGGTGCGCGCAATTACCTGACGCCGCAGGGCTACGTGCGCTTGCGCGCGGAGTTGCTGGGCTTGCTCGACGAGGAGCGACCGAAGGTCGTCGAAGTGGTGTCGTGGGCGGCGAAGAACGGCGACCGCTCGGAGAATGGCGACTACCTCTACGGCAAGAAGCGCCTGCGTGAGATCGACCGGCGCATCCGGTTTCTGACGAAACGCCTCGACATCGCGGAAGTGGCCGACCCGAGCGTGCACTATGGCAAGGACCAGGTGTTTTTTGGCGCCACCGTGACCTACGAGAACCAGAAGGGAGAGTCGCGCACGATCACGATCAAGGGCATCGACGAAGTCGACAACCTGGCCGGTGAGGTGAGCTGGGTTGCGCCCATCGCGCGCGCAATGCTCAAGGCGCGGGTCGGCGACGAGATTCAGCTGGTCACACCGGGCGGGATGGAGCGCATCGAGGTCATCGACGTGGTCTACCCGGCGCCGCAGCGGTGACTGCGCGCTGCGCGTCGCCCCCTCACCCCAACCCTTCTCCCACAAGCGGGAGAGGGAGCAAACACCTCCTGAAGGAGACAAGGCGCCGGTTTTTCTTCCTCTCCCACAAATGGGTGAGGGAGCGCACACCGCCGGGTGCGCAAGCGAATCCAATTACGGCTTGATGCGCGCCACGCGCAACACCGCGCTTGTGCGCTTCAACGTGCGCAGCACGTCGGCAAGTTGCAGCCGGTCGCGAACGCTCAGCACGAGGTTGAGTTCAGCGGTCGTCGCCGACGCGTCGCGGCCCATCTCGATGTGCGTGATATCGGCTTCTGCCGCAGTCACGGCGGCCGCCACCTGCGCCAGGCCGCCCTTGGAGTTGTGCAGCAGCAGGCTGACGCCGGTTTCGAAGGGCTTTGCGAGCTGCTCCGCCCATTCCACGCCCATCCAGCTGTCCGGGTCGCGATCGAACAATCGCTTGCCGACGCTGCACTCGGCGGTATGCACCAGCAGGCCCTCGCCGCGTCCGAGGTAACCGACGATGGAGTCGCCCGGGATCGGCCTGCAACAGGGTGCCAGTTGCACTTGCGCCCCGTTGCTGCCGTCGATCACGATCAGGCCCTGCGACGGCGTCGCTTCGTCTTCGCCGTAACGCCCCATCGTGAGCGTCACGGCGTCGGGTTTCGCCCCTTGCTCGACGAGCAGTCGCGCCAGGCGCTTGGCGACGATGCTCGCAATTTTTCGTCCCAGGCCGATGTCGACCAGCAAGTCGGCCTGGCTTCGGCTGCCGCTCCAGCGCACCAGGGCCTGCCAGATCGGTGCGCCTGGCCCCTCGGTGGCGGGCATCTCCAGACCCTCGGCCATGAGGGCTCGCACGAGCAGGCGTTCGCCCAGTTCCTGCGACTCTTCCTGCTCCATATTCTTCAGGAAGTGCCGGATCTTTGATCGCGCCCGACCGGTGCGAACGAAGTTGAGCCACGCCGGGTTCGGCCGCGCGCCTGGCGCGCTGATGATCTCGACCACATCGCCGCTGCGCAGTTCGGTGCGCAGCGCCACGGGCTCGCCGTTCACCTTGGCGGCGACACAACGGTCGCCGACGCCGGAGTGGATCGCGTACGCAAAGTCGATCGGCGTGGCGCCGCGCGGCAGTGCCAGGATCTTCGACTTCGGCGTGAACACATAGACGGCGTCGGGAAACAGGTCGATCTTGACGTGTTCAAGAAACTCGCTGGCGTCGCGTGTTTCGTCTTGAATGTCGACCAGCGACTGCAGCCACAACGTGCCCAGGCGCTGCGCTTCCTGCGCCTGCGACGTGCCGCTGACGTGGCTCTTGTACATCCAGTGCGCCGCGATGCCTTTCTCGGCCACGGCGTTCATCGGCTCGGTGCGGATCTGGAACTCCACTGCCGTGCCCAGGGGGCTCACCAGCGTGGTGTGCAGAGATTGATAGCCGTTTGCCTTCGGGATCGCGATGTAGTCCTTGAATTTACCGGGCAGCGGCTTGTAGACCTGGTGCAGGATGCCGAGCGCCGTATAGCACTCGGGCAGCGTGCCGACGACGACGCGAAAGCCGAAGATATCGCTCACCTGCGCGAACGTGAGGTGCTTTTCGCGCATCTTGGCGTAGATCGAGAACAGCGTCTTCTCGCGGCCCGCCACCTGTACCGGCATCTTGGCCTGCACGAACGCGCGCTCGACTTCCGATTTGATGCGCTCGAACACGTCGCGCCGATAGCCGCGCGCCTTTTGTACCGCCTTGGACAGCGCCTTGAATCGCCAGGGCCGCTGGTGCTCGAACGAAAGCTCCTGCAACTCGCGGTACGTCTGGTTCAGCCCCAGGCGGTGCGCGATCGGTGCATAGATGTCGAGCGTTTCGGCGGCGATGCGGGTGCGCTTCGCCGCGTCGACGGCGTTGATCGTTCGCATGTTGTGCAGCCGATCGGCGAGCTTGATCAGGATCACGCGCACGTCGCGCGCCATCGCCAGCAGCATCTTGCGGAACGACTCGGCCTGCGATTCCTCGCGTGTCGAGAACTGCAACTTGTCGAGCTTGGTGAGGCCGTCCACCAGCTCCGCGGTGGGCGCGCCGAAGCGTTCGATCAGCTCGGACTTGTGGACGCCGCAATCCTCGATCGCGTCGTGCATCAGCGCGGCCATGATGGCCTGAACGTCGAGCTTCCAGTCGGCGCACAGGCCCGCGACAGCGATCGGGTGCGTGATGTAGGGCTCGCCGCCGTCGCGGAACTGCCCGAGGTGGGCTTCGTCGGCGAAACGGTAGGCGTCGCGAACGCGCCTGACGTCGGCGGCGCTGAGGTAGTCGAGCTTGGCCGTGAGGGCGGCGAATGACGCTGACGCGGCGTCAGCGCTGCCCGCGGCAACTGCGGGAGCGCGAGCCGGCCTTCCCGCCTTGAACGGAGGATCGTGAACCGCGGCGGAAGAGCGTGTGCTCATGCCGCGAATTTAGCGCGGAACCGCCAAACCCGGGTGGCGGAGGGCGGAAATTGTGGCGCGGCCGCTTATATCGGCACCTTGCGCAGCATTTCGATGCCGATTTCGCCGGCGGCGATCTCGCGCAATGCCGTGACGCCCGGCTTGTTCTTCGATTCGATCTTCGGCGCGTGGCCCTGGCTCAGCATGCGCGCCCGGTAGGTCGCCACCAGCACGAGCTGGAAGCGATTCGGAATCTTCACAAGGCAGTCTTCGACGGTGATGCGAGCCATTGGCGGTACCTGGGTGAGAGCACGAAGAGCAAAAACCTCAATCGAGATTGAGGGCGGCAAATACCGCAGGCTTGGCTCGACGCAGCGCGCTGAACTTGAGCCGCTGCGAATGCACGATCGTTTTCAAGTCGAAAACGGCAGCCTCGAACAAGGCGTTGATTATAACGAAGTCGAAGTGCCGCGCCTGGGCCACCTCGAGCCGCGCATTGGCCATGCGCCGCGCAATCACGTCGGGCGGGTCTTCGCCGCGCCGCTTCAGGCGTTGCAGCAACTCGTCCCAGCTCGGCGGCAGGATGAAGATGAGCACCGCGTGGGGAAAGAGCCGCTTGATCTGCAGCGCACCCTGCCAGTCGATCTCGAGCACCACGTCCTGGCCGCGCTGCAGGTCCTGCTCGATCGCGGCGCGCGAGGTGCCGTAGAGGTGGCCGTGCACCTCGGCCCATTCGAAGAAGTCGTCGCGGGCGATCTTCGCGCGAAACGCCGCTTCGTCGACGAAATGGTACTCGCGCCCTTGCTGCTCCTGGCCACGCGGTGCGCGGGTGGTGTGCGACACCGACAGCACGAGGTGATGGTCGATCTCGAGCAGAGACTTCACGAGACTGGATTTGCCGGCGCCACTGGGCGCGGCGACGACGAACAAGTTGCCTGGAAAGTCCATGCCGGGTGCATTCATCCGGGTTCCTCCAAAGGGCGGCTGGGCTCGCTCATAGCCGGGCTCGGCCGGAGCGCGCAACGGTACCACGGAGCCGGCATGCCGCGCGCCGCGCCGGCCCGGGGCTTCAATACGACTTCGGCAGGTCCAGCACCTTCTCGGCAATGAACGACAGGATCAGCTGCTCCGTGACCGGCGCGATGCGCGTGATCATCACCTCGCGCAGCAGCCGCTCGACGTGGTACTCCTTCGCGTAGCCGAATCCGCCATGCGTCAGCACGGCCTGCAGGCAGGCTTCATGACCGGCGCGCGCGCCGAGGAACTTGGCAGCGTTCGCTTCGGCACCGCAGGGCTGTTTCTGGTCGTAGAGCCAGCAACCCTTCATCACCATCTGCCACGCCGCTTCGAGTGCCATCCAGCGTTCGGCCAGGGGGTGCTGGATGCCCTGGTTCTGCCCGATCGGGCGCCCGAACACCACCCGTTCGCGCGCGTACTTCGCGGCGCGGCGCAGCGCGTCCTGGCCGATCGCCACCGCCTCGGCTGCGACCAGCAGGCGTTCCGGATTCAGGCTGTGCAGCAGGTAGGAAAAGCCCTTGCCTTCTTCGCCGATGCGGTCGGCTTCGGGAATGAACAGGCCGTCGATGAAAACCGCGTTGGAGTCCACCGCCTTGCGGCCCATCTTCGGGATGCGGTGCACGTCGATCTTGCCGCGGTCCAGGTCGGTGTAGAAGATCGTCATGCCGTCGGTCGGACGCGCGCAGTCTTCGAGTTTGGTGGTGCGCGTCAGCAGCATGATCTTGCTTGCCACCTGCGCCGTGCTCGTCCAGACCTTCTGCCCATCCACCCTGTAGCCGCCCGGCACCTTGTGCGCGAAGGTCTTGATGGCCGTCGTGTTCAGGCCGGCGTCGGGCTCGGTGACCCCGAATGCACACTGGTCCGTTCCCTCCACGAGCGCCGGCAGCCAGCGCCGGCGCTGCGCGTCGCTGCCGTACAAGAGGACCGGATGCGGACCGAACAGGTTGATGTGCACCGACGACGCCGCCGCCATCGCGCCGCCATGGCTCGCCACCTTGTGCATCATGATCGCGGCCTCGGTGACACCCAGACCCGCGCCGCCGTACTCGGCCGGTAGCGTGATGCCCAGCCAGCCGGCGCTGGCCATCGCGCGGTGGAACTCGCGCGGAAACTCACCGTCGTCGTCGCGCGCGAGCCAGTAGGCGTCGTCGAAAGATCGCACCACGGCGCTCACCCCTTCGCGGATGGCGCGCTGGTCGTCGCTGATGGAATAGTCCATGCAAAGTTCCTTCCGCGTGGCCCAGGTGGGCAAACCCGACTCCGGCCAGCCCAGACGAGCAATGCCTGCAGCGGGCGCCAGTCTGGTCGCCCTCGGCATCGCGTTCAGCGATCCACTTCCCCCTCACGGAGCGATGTAGGCGTACCCCTGCTGCTGGTAGCCGCCCAGCGCGATCCAGCCGTTGGGAACGAGTTTCACTTCCTGCATCAGGTCCGCGGGCTTGAGCTTGCGGTCCGCGAGCGGCAGGTTGCACTGCTCGAGCCCCTGCACGCCGGGGGCCTTCTTCAATTCCCGCAGCTTGGCGGCCACCTGGAGCGCGTCGGCGCGCTCCGCCTCCTTCACCGCGCCGAGGTTGGTCTGCGTGAAGAACGAGGCGTTGCCGCGGAAGGTCATCACGATCTTCGGCGTGACGCCGCTCTCGATCAGCTGCTTGCGCGTCACGTCCACGTTGTTCAGCTTGTTCAGCAGCACGACGGGGTTGGCGTCGGTGAAGTCGAAAGCGAGCTTCATCTCCTTCGATGCGCCGGCCGTTTCGGTGCCGGTTGTCGCGCAACCCGAGAGGGCCAACGCGGTAATCGTGGCGACAAGAAGTTGGGTCTTCACGAGAGTCTCCTTTTGGATGGGGTGGCGAAAACATACTACATCCGTTCGACGGCCCGATGCGGGTGATGCCAGAAGTGGCAACATCTCATCAATCACTCCAGGAGATGTTGCCCATGCCGCGCCGATTTGTCGACCTCTCGATCTATCTCGAAAACGACGTGATCAGCGATCCGCCGGCCTTTGCGCCGAAGATCCAGTACTTCACGCACAACAACACCTTCAGCCAGATCGAGCCGTTCTTCCCTGGGTTGAAACGCGAAGACCTGCCCGAGGGCGAAGGCTGGGCGGTGGAAACGGTGCAGCTTTCCACCCACAACGGCACGCACCTGGATGCGCCCTACCATTTTCATTCAACGATGGACAAGGCGCTGGGCACCCGGAAGCCGGCAATCGCGATCGACGAGGTGCCGCTGGAGTGGTGCTTTGCGCCCGCCGTGAAGCTCGACTTCCGCCACTTCGCGGATGGTTACGTCGTCACCGCAGCCGACGTCGAGGCGGAGTTGAAACGCATCGATCACAGCCTCAAGCCCCTGGAGATCGCCGTGGTGAACACGCGCGCCGGGTCACGCTACGGGCACAGCGACTACGTGGCCGCCGGCTGCGGCATGGGCTACGAGGCGACGATGTACCTGCTGGAACGTGGCGTGCGATTGACCGGCACCGACGCATGGAGCTGGGACGCGCCGTTTGTCCACACGGCACAGAAGTACGCGCAGAGCCACGACGCCAGCCTGATCTGGGAAGGCCACAAGGCCGGGCGCGACATTGGCTAC
The DNA here is from genome assembly GCA_031396305.1 of Rhizobacter sp. GTDB lineage: Bacteria > Pseudomonadota > Gammaproteobacteria > Burkholderiales > Burkholderiaceae_C > JAEMQF01. The sequence continues at coordinate 21,486 of JANNKM010000041.1, read as the reverse complement.
TGCCACATCGAGAAGTTGCACAACCTCGAGGTGCTGCCCAACGACGGCTTCTTCATCAGCTGCTTTCCACACAAGATTCGTGGCGCCTCGGCGGGGTGGACCCGCGCGGTGGCGATCTTCGACGATGCGTTGATGGCTGCTGACTCGCGCCGCTAGGCTCTTCGATTCAGTGGGTAGGTGGGCTGGATTCCATGTGCCCAACGAAGTCCTCAAGCTGATCATCTGCGATATCGACGTGGCGTTCTTGCCGCCGTACTCGCCCGAGACGCGCCGCCCTCCGTCCAACAATTCCGCTTCTGCATCAACCCCAAAGCCCACCCACCCCAGCTGGAGCCGGCATCCCCAGCACCCCTTCGACAGCCATCGCAGTCAGCAGCAAGGCTTCATCCGTCCCACCCGACGCACACAACTGCAACCCCACCGGCAGCTCAGCGCCGAGATGCTGGATCGGCAGCGAAACTCCACACTGATTGAACAAATTGCCGGGACGCGTGTTCTGCGTGCCAAGCCGGTTCCACGCGGCGATGGCTTCGACCGTCCTGAACTCCGCCGTCGGCGAGGGCAGCACCGGCACGGTCGGTGTGAGCCACGCGTCGATGCCGCGCGAGCGGTCGCGAAGCATTCGCTCCAGCACCTGCTGGCGGATCGCCATCTGCACGTAGTCGTCTGCGCTCAGCGTCAACGCCGCCTGCATGCGTTGTGCCGCGACCTTGTCAAGGCGATCGAACTGCTGCTTCACGCGCTCGCGGCCGAGGAACGCCAGCAGGTCGGCGGGGACGAGGCTGCGGAACACGGCGTCGATTTCTGCGGCTTCAGGCACATCGATTTCGACGATGTTCGCGCCGGCCTTGCGCAGGCGCTGCAGCGCTTCGGCAAAACAAGCGGCCACCGCGGGGTCGATCTGGTTCAGGAAGTGCGCGCCAGGCAGCGCGAAGGTCAGCGTGGCCACGGGCGGGGGTGCTCGCAGCGCCCGGCCGGCGAGTGCGGCTTCCACCCACGCGGCGTCTTGCACTCTGCGCGTGAAGATGCCCACGCTGTCGAGCAGCGGCGAGAGCGGGAACACACCGTCGCGTGGCCAATGCGTCGTCGTCGCCTTGTAGCCGACCACGCCGCATAGCGCAGCCGGCTGGCGCACCGAGCCTCCGGTGTCGGAGCCCACCGTGAAGCCCGCCAGCCCCGCGGCCATCGCCACCGCCGAGCCGTGGCTGGAGCCGCCCGTCATGCGAGGCTCGCGCGGATCGCACGGGTTCCACGGGATCGGCCGGTTCATGTTGAAGCCGCCCAGCGCAAATTCCGTCGTCCGCGTTTTGCCGAGCAGCACGCAGCCTGCCCGGTGCAGCATGCCGACAAAGCTGCCCTGCGGGGGGACGAGTTCTTGCACGTCCAGGTGGGAGCCGGCGTGCGTGGGCATGCCGTCGACGCTGAACAAGTCTTTCACCGCCACGGGTACGCCCATCAGTGGGCCGAGGTCCACGCCGGCAGCGCGCAACTGGTCGATCGCGTGTGCGTGCTTGAGCGTACGCTGCGGGTCCAGGTGCGTGAAGGCCTGCAGCTTGGGCTCGAGTGCGTCGATTCGCGCGAGACTCATCTGCGCAAGGCTTAGCGCGGTGACTGCGCCGCTGCGCAGCGCCTGGGTCAATGGCGCGAGGCCTTGTGCGGCGGGGGATTCAGGCAGGGCAGTGGGGCTCATAGGATTCCTCGATTCAGGTTCGCCAAGTCGTTGCCATGGCTCCAGCGGCGCCCGGGCACCGAGTCCATCAACTCGCGCGTGTAGGCGTGGCTCGGGTTCGCGTAGACCTGCGCGACGGGGCCGAATTCGACGATTCGACCAAAGCGCATCACCGCCACCGAATCGCAGACCTGGCTCGCAACGCGCAAGTCGTGCGTGATGAAAATCAGCGTGAGCCCGAGCCGGTTCCGGATGTCGGCGAGCAGGCGCAACACCTGGGCTTGCACCGAGACGTCGAGCGCCGAGACGGGCTCGTCGGCAACGAGGATCTCCGGCTCGAGCGCGAGCGCTCGCGCCAGGCCAATGCGCTGGCGTTGCCCGCCGGAAAATTCATGCGGGTAACGCTGCGCAGCGCGCCGCTCGAGGCCCACCAGTTCCAGCAACTCCAAGGTGCGCGCTTGCGCGCTGGCCACGGCCACGCCGTGCACGATCGGTCCTTCCGAGATCAGTTGCCCCACCGTGCGGCGCGGGTTCAGCGAGCCGAACGGGTCTTGAAACACCATCTGCAGGCGTTTTCGCACCGGGCGCAGCTCGCGTTGGCTTAAGCCCACGACGTTGCTGCCGTCGATCAGGATCTCGCCGCTGTCGGCGTCCAACAGGCGGATGATGCAGCGCGCCACCGTTGTCTTGCCCGAGCCCGATTCGCCGACGATGCCCACCGTCTCGCCGCGGCGCACGTCGAAGCTCACACCGGCCAAGGCATCGACGCGCCGCGCGGCACCGCCGAACCAGCCGCTGCCGGTGCGAAAACTCTTGTTCAGGCCCTTCACCGCCACGACCACGGGCGCCGCGCCGAAATCGCGCTTCGGCCCCGGCGTGAGGCTCGGCACCGCGGCGAGCAGCGCACGCGTGTAGTCGGAGCGCGGGCGGTTCAGCACCTCGTCGGCCGCGCCTTGTTCGACGATGCGACCGTGCTGCATCACGGCGATGCGGTCGGCCACCTCGGCAACGACGCCGAAGTCGTGCGTCACGAAGATCACGCCCATGCCTTGCTTGCGCTGCACTTCGCGGATCAGCGCGAGGACTTGCGCCTGTGTCGTCACGTCCAGCGCCGTCGTGGGTTCGTCGGCGATCAGGATGTCGGGGTGCAGCGCCAGCGCCATCGCGATCATCGCGCGCTGGCGCTGCCCGCCGGAGAGCTGGTGCGGGTAGGCCGCGAGAATCTTTTCCGGCTCGGGCAGGTGCACGGCAGCGAGCATTTCCAGCACGCGGGTGCGGCGTGCCGCCTTGTCTGCCGCCTGGTGCACTTCGAGCACCTCGTCGATCTGCGCGCCGATGCGCAGCACCGGGTTCAGCGCCGTCATCGGCTCCTGGAAGATCATCGCGATGCGGTTTCCGCGCAGCGCGCGCAGGTGCTCGGGCGCGGCGCGCAACAGGTCTTCGCCTTCGAAGAGAATGCGCCCGGCGCTGGGCTGCACGTGGCGCGACGCGAACAAGCCGAGCACGGCACGCGACATCACTGATTTGCCCGAGCCCGACTCACCCACCACGCACAGGATCTCGTTGCGCGAGAGTTCGAGGCTGACGTTCTCCACGGCGTAAGGCCGGTCGGCATTCGCCGGCAGGCTGACGCTCAGGCCCTCGATCTGCAGCAGCGGTGGCGCCGTCACAGTGAACGCAACCGCGGATTGAGCGCGTCGTTCAAACCATCGCCGACGAGGTTGATCGCCATCACCGTCAACAGAATCGCCAGGCCCGGCATGGCGCAGATCCACCACGCGGTGCGCAGCACGGTGCGGCCCGAGCCGATGATGAAACCCCAGCTCATCGTGTTCGCGTCGGTCAGGCCGAGGAACGACAAGCCCGACTCGATGAGGATCGCCGTGGCCACCATCAGCGAGCCGGTGACGATGATGGCCGACAGCGTGTTGGGCAGGATGTGCACGAAGATGATTCGGGCGTGGCCCATGCCCATCGCGACGCAGGCCTGCACGAACTCGCGATTGCGCATCGCCATAAATTCGCCGCGCACGAGCCGCGCCATCGGCGGCCACGAGACGACGGCAATCGCGAAGATCACGCTGCCCACCGTGGCGCCGAGCACGGCGACGAGCAGGATCGCGAAGAGGAAGAATGGAATCGTCTGGAACAGTTCGGTGAATCGCATCAACAAGTTGTCCAGCCGCCCGCCGAAGTAGCCCGCCAGGCCACCCACCGCAACGCCGACGAGCGTGGCGATCAGGGTGGCGACCACGCCCACGAGCAAGGTGGTGCGCGCGCCGTACAGCACGCCTGCGGCGAGGTCTCGCCCCAACTGGTCTGTTCCCAGGGGGTATTCGCCGAAAGGCGGTTGGAACGGCTTGCCCACCAGGCCGAAGGGATCCGTGGGGTACAGGGTTCCGGCAAGCAGCGCAGCGAGCACGACGCAAAGCAACAGCACAAGGCCGATCACGGCCGGGCGATGCCGCATGAAGCGCGAGAACGCTGCTTTCATTTGACGTCAGCGCAGATCGATGCGTGGATCGAGCATGGAGTACGCCAGATCGACGAGCAGGTTGACGAGCACGACCAGGCAAGTCGAGACGAAGAAGATGCCGAGCAAGAGGTTCAGATCGCGTGCGAACAGCGATTCATATGCGAGCAGCCCCAGGCCCGGCCAAGCGAACACCGTCTCGACGACGACCGCACCGCCGAGCAGCGCACCGGCCTGCACACCGGCCATCGTCACCACCGGGAGGAGCGCGTTGCGCAGCACGTGGCGGCGCGCGATCTGGCGTTCCGTCAGGCCTTTCGCGCGCGCCGTGACCACATAGTCCATCGAAAACTGCTCGAGCACCGACGCACGCATGAGCCGCGTGTAGAGCGCGAGATAAAACATCGTCAGCGTCAGCGCCGGCAGCACCAGATGGTGCGCGACGTCGCGCACTTTGGCCAGGCCTTCGTGAAACGCCGCGACCTGCGTCATGCCGCTCGTCGGGAACAAGCCGAGCTTGATGGAAAACACGACGATCAGCATCAGGCCCGCCCAGAACACCGGCGTGGCGTAAGTGAGCACGGTCAACATCGAAATCATGTTGTCCTGCCAGCGGTTCAGGTTGCGCGCCGCCAGGCTGCCGAGCATGGCGCCTGCGGCGACCGACAACGCGAACACGGTGAGCATCAGCAGCAGCGTCGGCCCCAGCCGCGACAGGATCAACTGCGCCACCGGCATGTTGTGGCGAAACGAAAACCCGAGGTCGAAACTGACGATGTTCTTCATGTACAGCAGCAGCTGCACCCCCACCGGCTGGTCGAGCCCGAACTTCTGGCGCAGTTGCGCCATGAACTCGGGCGTCGCGGAGCCGGCTTCGCCGGCCAGCACGTCGGCGGCGTCACCCGGCGCCAGCTGCAAGAGCATGAAGTTCAGCGCGACGATCACGAGCACGGTGGGCACCGCCTGAACCAGGCGGTGCAATGCATAGCCGGCGCTCTTGCTCCAGACCATCGTGGTCTCGGGTCGTGAGGCAGTGTCTCCTCGACTACTTCGCCAGCCAGACCTGATCGAACGACGAATAGATCCCCAGCGGGCTCAGCGGAAAGTTGTTGACCTTTTTGTTGTAGACCGTCACGAAGTTGAGTTCGTGCACCCACACCAAGGGGCTCGCCTCGGCGACGCGCTTTTGCATGTCGTGATAAAGCGCGGCGCGCTTCTTCGGGTCGGCTTCGACGGCGGCTTTGTCCATGAGATCGTCGGTTTCCTTCGTGCTCCAACGCGAGCCGTTGACGAACACGGTGCCGGGCTTGATGGAGGCCGAGTGATACAGGCGGTGCACACCGATCACCGGGTCGGCCAGCGTCTGGATCCAGTTGTTGGTGAGCTGGAAGTCGTAGTTGGTGTAGACGCGGCGCAGCCACGTCGGTACGTCTTCATAGCGCAGCGTGACCTTGATGCCGAGCTTGCCGAGTTGCTGCTGCGTGTATTCGCCAAAACGCCGCCACTCTTCGCCGTAGGGCGTGATGTCGTGGACGATCTCGAAGCGTGTGCCGTCGGCTCCACGCGGCTTGCCGGCTTCATCGAGCAGCTTGTTCGCGATCTCGATGCCGTTGGGAACGTTGTAGTTCTTCGTGTCAGGAGTGAACAGGCCGTTCGCCTTGAAATTCGAGTTGATCGGCCCGGTGGCGGGGCGGCCGAAGCCGAACCAGACGTTGTCGATGACGAACTTGCGGTCGATCGCGTACGCCACCGCCTGGCGCACCTTCACGTTGTCGAACGGCGGCTTGGTCGTGTTGAAGTCGAGCTGCACGATCGGCGCCTGCATCTCGTAGCCCTTGAATGTGGCGTCGATGTGTGGCAGCGCTTGCAGGCGTTTCACGTCCACCGGCGGGATGGCGCCGAAGCCGGCCATGTGCGCCTCTTGCGTTTCCAGCGTCGCCGAGCGCGTGCCGCCGTCGGCGATAAAACGCGCGACGATGCGATCCAGGTGCGGCAGCCCCGGCTTGCGATAGTCGGGGTTGCGGTCAAAGCGCATGAACTGGCCCTTCTGCCATTCGACCAACTTGAACGGGCCCGTGCCCACCGGTGTGTTCGCTGACGGGTGCGCCTTGACGTCGCCTTCACCGTAGATGTGCTTGGGCACGATGGGCGATTCGTACGACGACAGCGCCATCATCATGTAGGGCGCCGGTTCGCTGAGGCGAAACACGGCGGTCAGTGCATTGGGCGTGTCCACCGCGGTGACGGCGCGAAACGTATTCTGTCCGCGCGGGTGCACCTTCTTCAGCACCTCCATCACGCTGAACTGCACGTCGGCGCTCGTGAAGGGCTTGCCGTCGTGGAACTTCACGCCTTCCTGCAAGTTGAAGGTGACGCTTCTGTTGTCCGCGCTGACGCTCCACGACTTGGCCAGCCCGGGCTGAGGCTTGAGGTCGAAGTCGTACTCGAGCAGCCCTTCATAAACCTTGGTCGTCACCTGGCCGACGGGGCCGGCCGTGCTCTGGTACGCCGCGAGCGTGGGCGGCTCGGGCTGGACCACGATCACGAGCGTGCCGCCTCTTTGCGGCGAGGCTTGCGCCATTGCGAGTGGCGCTGCAAGGGTCAACAGCGCGCCGGCAAGCAGGATCATGCCGTGTCGCAGAGATTTCGCACCGGTCATTTCGGGTCTCCTCGATTTGTGGGTATCGTCGCGCGATTATTCACTGCCCAGCGAGTTGAGTCCTTCATGAGTAACCCTGCGCAGCAGGCGCCCCGCCGCAACCTCGCTCCCATGCTTTCGCTCGACGACTTCGAGCGCGCCGCGCGGCGCGTGCTGCCACGGCCGATCTACGCCTACGTCGCCGGCGGCGCCGAACAGAACCTCGCGTTCGACGACAACCGCCGTGCCTACCAGGAGATCGCCCTCGTGCCGCGCGTGCTGCGCAACGTGTCGCAGCGCAGCCAGGAAGTCAGCTTGCTCGGCCGCAGCTACGCGGCGCCGTTCGGCATCGCGCCGATGGGCATGCTGGCGCTGACGGCGTATCGCGGCGACATCGTGCTTGCGCGCGCGGCGCATGCGGCAAACATTCCCACTGTGATCAGCGGGGCGTCGCTGGCGCGCATGGAAGAAATCGTGCAGGCCGCACCGGCAACCTGGTTCCAGGCCTATCTTCCCGGCGAGCCGCAGCGCATCACCGCGCTGCTTGAGCGCGTGGCCGCAGTGGGCATCGCAACGCTGATGCTCACGGTGGACACGCCGGTCGCGGGCAATCGCGAGAACAACGTGCGTGCCGGGTTCTCGACGCCACTGCGACCGAACCTGCGGCTCGCGCTCGATGGCCTGGCGCGCCCGGGTTGGCTGGCAAAGACCGTCTTGCCCACGCTGCTGCGCCACGGCATGCCGCATTTCGAGAATTCATTTGCCGAGCGCGGTGCACCGATTCTGTCGTCCACAGTGCTGCGCGACTTCGCCAAGCGTGACCATTTCGACTGGAGCCATGTCGCCGCGATCCGCAAGACCTGGAAGGGGCCGCTCGTGATCAAGGGCATCCTCAACCCGGCCGACGCGCTGCTCGCTCGCCAGCATGGGGCGGATGCGCTCATCGTCTCGAACCACGGTGGGCGCCAGCTCGACGCAGCGATCGCGCCGCTGCGCATCCTGCCCGAGGTCGTTGACCGTGCCGGCGATTTGCCGGTGCTGCTGGACGGTGGCATCCGGCGTGGCACCGATGTGCTCAAGGCGCTCGCCCTGGGCGCGCGCTTCGTGTTCCTGGGCCGTCCCTTCAACTTCGCCGCGGCCGTGGCCGGCGAGCCAGGTGTGGCGCACGCCATCAAACTGCTGCGTGACGAGATCGACCGCAATATGGCCCTGCTGGGCACAAGCCGCTGTTCCGAGGTAGGGCTGGAGCACGTGCGCGACTTGCGCGCGCCCTTGGCGACTGCCCGAGGCTGATCGACTCATTAGCAAATGTGGCTCTGTCACTTTGCTCATCCCCAAGGGCCACGAAGGGGCCCCTTTCGTGGCCCTTGGGGCGGACGACGTACTCGTCGGCCTGGGGGCGCTGTTTACGCCGCGGCAGTAAAGCGCCCAGCCGGCGCGGCGTGAACCGTATTGCACGGCGCAGCGCCCGCCCTGATGACCTCGGGCGCGGCCAATTGATGACCGATGACAACTCGCGCGAAGAAGTAGGCGTTGCGCGTGGGTTCGCTCATCGCGTCCAGATTCACCTGCCCGTTGGCGTCGCACGGAAAACTGTAACCCTGGCTGGTGTGCGACAACGGGCGAAAGCACAGCTCGTAGCCGGCCTGGGGGCTGCTGTTGGGTGATGACATCGGCATTGCTCGGTTCAGACCCTCGCTCAACTGCATGTATCGTAAGCCGACGAATCTTCCCGCGTTCCTCGGTGAAAACACCTGTGCTGCAAAATCGCAACGAAGTCCGGAAGGTTCTGTCCGCACCCATGGCGGGCTTGTGGTGGGGTCTGCTGGCTGCGGCGATCTGGGCCAGTTACTCGGTGCTGGCGCGCCTTGCCGTGAAGGCCGGCCTGAGCCCGGGCGACCTGACTTTTCTGCGCTTCTTGCCGGGCGCGCTGCTGATGGCACCATTGCTGTGGCGCTGGGGCCTGCGCGACCTGGGCGGCGTCGGCTGGGGGCGTGCGCTGTTGCTGACGCTGCTGGCCGGGCCCGGGTTCAGCCTGCTGATCATGACGGGCTTCTCGCTCGCTCCGCTGGTCCACGGCGCGGTCATCGCCCCGGCGTGCCAGATGCTTTCGGGCCTGGGCCTGTCGGCATGGCTGGCGCACCAGCGCCTGACGCGCGAGACCGTGATCGGCGCGAGTTTCGTCGTGCTGGGCCTGTTTTTCGTCGGCGGTGACAGTCTGCTGCACCAGGAAGGAAGCCAGACCCTCGTGGGCGATCTGCTGTTCGCCGTTGCCGGTTGTTGCTGGGGCCTGTTCGGCGCGCTTTCGCGTCGCTGGCAGGTGGACCCGCTGCGCGTGACCGCAGTGGTAGTGGTGCTGTCATTCCTGCTGTTCGCACCGGGCTTCCTGGTGCTGGCGGATCTGAGCCGCTTGCGCGATGCGGGCACCGGCATGCTGCTGATGCAGGTTGTGGCGCAGGGGCTGGGGGCCGGGTTGGTGGCGGTGCTGGCGTTCAGCCGCGCTGCGGCATTGCTGGGCTCAGGGCGCGCTGCGTTCTTCGGCGCGCTGGTGCCGGGCGCCGCATCGCTGCTGGCGATTCCGGTGCTGGGCGAGGTGCCGTCGGTTCTGCAAGTGTTGGGGATCGTGGCGGTGGTGTTGGGCCTGTTGCTCGCTTTTGGGGCGGCGCGCGCCTTGTTGGCAAGCCGCGCGAGGGTGTGAGCCTGTCGTCGGCAGGCTCAGCGGCACGTCGAGCACGATCGATCAACCTGGCCAGCACCCGCTTGGGGCACAGCGCCATCGGGCTTACCCGTGTCGCAGGTGGCTCGGCGCTTGAGTGGCATTACAGTCCAGATGGCGAACGCCGGCTTTCCGGCAGCTGCACGGCGGCTTGGCATCCCCGCTGCGCGCGCCTGAACCTTGATTCCCCCACCGAACGGAGATGTGCATGACCCAACGCAGAACCTTGATACAAGCCACCGTCGGCGGCGCCGCGCTCGCCATGCTCGGCGTGCGTGATGCGGCAGCGCAGGCGCTGGAGCAGGTGAAATTCATCTACGGTTTCCCGGCCGGCAGCGCGGGCGACATCGTGGCGCGCCGTGTCGCCGAGAAGATCGCCGGCAGCGCGTATTCGCGCAACGCCGGTCTCGTCGAGAACAAGCCCGGGGCGGGCGGACGCATCGCGCTCGAGGCGCTCAAGGCGTCCGCAGCCGATGGCGCGACGCTGTGCCTGTCGCCGTTTTCCTGTATCTCGATCTACCCGCATGTCTACGGCGCCAAGCTCAGCTACGACCCGCTGCGCGACTTCGTTCCCGTGTCGATCGCGGCGCTGATGTTCCATGGCCTGGCGGTCGGGCCGCTGGTTCCGGCGAACGTGAAGAACGTCAGGGATTTCCTGGACTGGGCCAAGGCGAATCCGAAAGACGCGAGCTACGGCTCGCCCGCGGCGGGTTCGACACCGCACTTCATCGGCGCGCTGCTGGGTCTGAACAACGGCGTGGACCTCAAGCATGTGCCGTACCGTGGATCGGTACCGGGCGTGACGGACGTCGTGGGTGGCCAGATCGCGGCGATGTTCACACCGAGCGGTGACTTCATCGCAAACCACAAGGCCGGCAAACTGCGCATCCTCGCGACCTCAGGCGCGAAGCGCTCGCCCTTCATTCCCGACGTCCCGACCTTTGCGGAGCAAGGCTTCCCCGAGTTCGTGGTCGAGGAGTGGTTCGGTTTCTACGCCCCGGCACGCACACCGGCCGCGGTGGTGGCCGCCGCCAACGCTGCCATCACAACAGCACTGAAGGACAAGGCCCTGGTCGATGGCCTGGGCGTCGTGGGGCTGGTCGCGCAAGGCTCGACGGCCGAGGAGATGGCGCGCAGCCAAAAAGCCGAATTCGAACGCTGGGGGCCGCTTGTCAAGAAGACCGGGTTCACCGGGGACTCCTGAGCGCCCCCGTGGGGGTTCAAGTCAGGAGCTGCGATGCGCAGCGTCAGCGGTGCGGGTCATCCACGCAGATCGGCTGCATGAGGTCGGCGTCGAAGTTCATCAGCACGCTGGCGAGTTCGAGCGTTCGCCACAGCGGAGCGGGCATCAGCATGATCTCTTCGCAGGTCTTGGAGCGCATCACCCAGTCACCGATCCGGGCGTGCTGGTCGTGCGTGAGCAACCCCAGGCTGAGCATTTCGTCAATGGTTTTCACAGGCATTGTCCGGTGCGTGGCGCGGCGCTGAAACACGTCGATGATGGCATGGCGCAACGCCCGATTGGCGTGACCCCGTCCGGCGCGCTCATGGCGCAGCAGTGACGAAGCGAAGCCGCGTGATCTCCGACGGTGCACCCAGGCGCAGCGGCGGCCCCCAATAGCCGGTGCCACGGCTGGTGTAAACCCAGAGCTGGCGCAGCCGATGCAGGCCCGCGGTGAACGGTTGCTGCAGCGGCACGAACAGATTGAAGGGCCAGTACTGTCCGCCATGCGTGTGGCCGGACAACTGCACGTCGAACCCGGCGTCTGCGGCGGCGGGCGCGCTGCGCGGTTGGTGCGCAAGCAACACGCGCAATCCGGCGTCGTTGGGTGCGCCGGCCAGCGCACGTCGCGGGTCGCTGCGGTGATCGGGCACAAAGTGGTGCGCGCTGAAGTCGGCAACGCCCGCCATCACCAGCGTTGCGCCGTCGTGCTGCAAGAGTACATGTTCGTTCGTCAGCACGCGCAGGCCCAGCGTGGACAGCAACGCCATCCATTCCCGGGCGCCGCTGTAATACTCATGGTTGCCGGTGACGAAGAAAGTGCCGTGACGCGACCGCAGTTCGGCCAGCGGCCCAACGTCGTTCGCCAGATCTTCGACCCGGCCGTCGACCAGATCCCCGGTCACCGCCACGGCGTCGGCGTTCAATCGATTCACGGCGTCGACGATTCTGCGCACATAGGCGCGCTTGACCGTCGGGCCGACGTGAATGTCTGTGATCTGCGCGATCGTGAAGCCGTGCAATGCGGCGGGCAGTCCGGCGACGGCAACGTCGACGTCGCGCACGCGCGCGGTGCGGCGCGCGCCGGCCAGGCCGAACAACGTGGCCAGCCCGGCCAGCACCGGTGCGGCAATCGCGGTGCACTCCGCCAGCCAGGGCAGCGCGAACGGCCAAGCCAGCAGCAGCACCAAGTCACGCAGCAGCGTTGACACGAGCAGCATCGAAAATAGGCCGAGGCTCAGCATGCCGGCCCAGGTCCAGCGGTCGGCGACCGACCGGTCGTGCGCGCGCCTCCCCAGGAATGCCGCCGGAATCAGCGCCATCGACAGGACCAGCAACACGACGAAAACGACAGCCGCCACCGCACCGGGCAACTGCGGCGCGATGCGCGAGCCGATGTACAAGTGCAGCAGCGCCAGCAGCGAGATGGCGGACACCGGTGCCACATGGCACCGCAATCTCCGGATTCAAGGCCGGAGCACGACTGCACTGCGCGCCAACAGCGTTGCCCGCGTCACATGCTCGACGTGACCGACCCCGTCGATGCGCACACGCGAGGTCGGCGGCTGACACCTCAGCGCACGACGCGCAGCGTGTTGGCGAAGAAGAAGCGCAGCATCTCTTCAGTGGCGTCAGGACCTCTCGCATCGGTGTACGAACCGCGCGCGCTTCCGCCCGACCAGGCGTGGCCCGCGCCGTGGACGACCCAGTGCTCGGCGACAACCCGGCCACTCGCGTCGCGATAGTCGCAACGCGTGTAGGCGCGGCCGTTGCTGCTTGGTGCGCGCGTCTGCTCGGGCCGCGCGTCGCCTGCACTTGCGGCGACGACGTGCTGGCCGTTGATGGGATGCACCGTGCTGTCCTGGTCGCCGTGGAACACGATGGTCGGCGGCGCGGTGCCGGTCGATACCGCGGCGCTGCCGCCTTTCATCGCGGTGAATGCCGACTGGGCATCCCTGGCGGAACCGGTGGGCAGGCCCGAATGCACACCGACGGCGGCGAACAGGTCGGGGTAGGCATCGCCAAGGATCGCCGCCATCGCCCCGCCCGCGGAAAGGCCAGCCACGTAGACACGCTGCGGGTCGGTCTGGTAGCGCTGCATCACATCACGCGTCATTGCGGCCAGCAGCTCGGGCTCGCCGCGGCCACGGCGCTGGTGGTTGTGCTTGAACCAGTTCCAGCAGCGCGAAGTGTTGTCGCGCTGCGCCTGCGCCGGATAGAGCACGAGGAAGTCGCGTTCGTGCGCCGCGTCGTTCATGCCGGTACCGGCGGCAAAGTCATCGGGGCTCTGCGTGCAACCATGCAGCATCACCACCAGTGGCAACGCCTGTCCACGGTAGCCCGGAGGCACATAGAGCTTGTATTCGCGGGTGCCGTTCGCATCGGTATGCTTGCCGGCGATGAACTGGCCGGCCGGCGGCGCTGCGCGTCCGGCCGGCTGCGATTCGGTTTCGACCTCGCGTGCCTCGACCACTCGCGCTTCGACTTCGATGACACCGGCTTGATCGGCTGGCTCCGGTGGCAATGCGGCCGCGCCGCGCAACGCGGCCCGGATCGCCGCGGTCGCACCGCGCAGATCACCGCCTCGGGTGAGGCGGGTGGCCTCCGCCATCACGTGCTGGAAAGTTGAGTTCATGGGTTCCTTCGGGGTTGCGATCAACGGATGCGGCTCGCGAGCGCCGCCTTCACTTCCGGGCTGGCGTGCAGCGCGCCCAACACCACCAGCGAGTCGATCGCCGCGAGCGCCAGCTTCGGCGTCACGTCCGGCGCGATCGAGGCGAGTCCGAGCACGCGGATCTGCAGCGTCTGCCCGCTCGCCAATACGGCGCGCAAGTCGGCTGCGCTGAAGTGCTGGATGCCGAGCACGAGAGTCCTGCGCGCCACCGACTGCTTCACCACGTCGGCATGGACGGCGAGCTGGTTGCGGATGGCGCTGCGGATCAGGTCGGTGCGGTTCGCATAAAAACCTTCCTGCACCAGCAGGTCGATCTGGCCAAGGTCAACGTAGCCGAGATTGACGGTGATCTTCTCGTCGGCGGGTTTGGCGGTGGTGACGGACAGGGCGCTTCGGGCGGGCATGCGCCGATACTATCACCTTCCAAGTGGATGGGATATGGATGGTCTGCCGGAGCCGTGTTCAGTGGCGCTGGTCAACACGCCCTACCCAAGGCGCAACGTACCCATTCCAAAAAGCCCGATCACCCCGATCGCGATCAGATAAATCGCGACGATGTAGTTCAGCAATCTCGGCATCACAAGGATCAGGATCCCGGCGATCAGCGAGATCAGCGGTGTCAGGGCAACATGCATGTTCATGGGCGCTCCGATGGCGATACGAGGTGAACGGTGCCGACCGTCAAGTCCGACGCGGCGCACGTTCAAAGTGCGCGCAGCGGCGTGCTCAGCTAGCGCTAAAGCGCGCGCCGACCCGTGATCAGTTGGTAGATCACGATGACGACCGCGGCGACGAGCAGGACGTGCAGCAGGCCGCCAGCGGTGAATGCCGTGACGAAGCCAAACAACCAAAGAACCAGCAGGATCAGTGCGATGGTGTAGAGCATGATGATTCTCCAGTGGGAAACTGTGTGCGAATGTGCGATGCACCTCGCTAGACCTGAAGCATGGGATTCCCGGCCCAATCGCGCAATCAGCCGAGGCGTTGATCGCTTGTAGGCAATCTCCCACGGCACCTGAACGAGATCGTGCGATTGAATGCTCGGGCTACTGCCTCGGAATGCCGATGCGTTTGACCAGGTTGCCCCAGGCGTCGTACGCACCTTTGACCATCGCCGTCAGCTCCTGCGGCGTGGAACTCTCGGCAGCCTGGGCTTGGGCGTTGAACAACTCCTGCACCGAAGCCTGTTTGAGCGACTCTGCAATCGCGACCTGCAGCGCCGCCACCGCCTCTGGCTTGACGCCCCCTGGCGCATACCAACCGAGGAATCCGATGACGTCGATGTCGTTCACGCCTTGCTCGCCGAACGTGGGAAGGTCGGGCAGGAATGGCGAACGCGTCGGGGCCGCCACCGCGAGCAGCCTGGCGCGGCCCGACTTCGCGAATTGGACCGCTGCAGGGGCCGCGTCGAAAGCCAGCTGAACCCGCCCGCCGGCCAGTTCGGCGGAGTAGTCGGCGCCCGCGGCAGAGGGTACGTGAACCATGGCAATCCCGGTATTCATCGCAAAGGTCGTGGCAAGGATGTGCGAAGCGCTTCCCACACCCGCGGAGGCGTACCTGAGCTTGCCTGGATTCGCTTTGCCGTAAGCGATTAATTCGGCGATGTTGCCCACCGGAAGCTCTGCACTCGCCAGCAGCATCAGCGGGCTCCTGGCGCCGACGCTGATCTGCGCAAAGTCGTTCAGTGGATCAAAGGTTGCGGCGTTCAGGACATGTGGCGCCAGCGTCATCGTCGACGCAGCGCTGTAGAGGAGGGTGTGGCCGTCGGGCAAGGAATTCAGCACCTCCTGCGCGGCGAACAGCGCACCACCTCCAGGCCGGTTGTCGATTTCCACCGGCACTCCCGGCAACTCTGCCATCCTTGGCGCGACGGCGCGGGCTTGCGCGTCGGCAGCGCTGCCGGGCGGAAACGCGAGCACGACGCGAATCGCCTTGTCCTTGATGGGGAAGGCCGGCTTCTGTGCGTGCGGAGGAACAGAAGACGCATACATCCAGTTCTGTTTCATCTGTGCCTGTGCGCGCGTGACCATGCCCACGCTGGCCAGCAATGCGGCTGCGGCCCAGGCGGCAAGGGCGACTGCGGCGCCAATTCTCTTCATGGGGTCTCCGGGGATCGACTGCGGTGCATTGTCGGTCGGCGCCCTGCGGGCGCAGCCCGACTCAAGTGGCGTGGATTGCCACCTCGCGCCAGTCCCGGCCGGCCGAGTCCTCGCGTTCATCCCCGGGCATCGTGGCGAAGCCATGTGCAAGATTGCCGTGTCACCGATACTGCCACTCCGATTGATCGACGAAAGGCGCCGACATGACCAGCGAACACTCGCCGCCGCGCAGCGCTTGATGGGCGCGCCCATCCTGGGGCTGAACGACGATGAGGTCGTGCACGTGATGCGAGGCACGGCTGCGTGATCGACATCCTCGTCATCGGCGGCGGCAACGCGGCCCTGTGCGCCGCGCTCACCGCGCGCGAAGCCGGTGCGTCGGTGTTGTTGTTGGAGGCTGCTCCGCGCGACTGGCGCGGCGGCAATTCGGTGCATACGCGCAACCTGCGCTGCATGCACGACGCACCGCAGGACGTGCTGACCGACGCGTACCCCGAACAAGAGTACTGGCAGGATCTGCTCAAGGTGACGGGCGGGCAGACCGATGAGGCGCTGGCGCGTCTCGTGATCCGCGAGTCGTCGCGCTGCCGCGACTGGATGCGGCGCCACGGCGTGCACTTTCAGCCTTCGCTGACCGGAACGCTCCACCTGAGCCGCACGAACGCTTTTTTCATGGGCGGGGGCAAGGCGCTGGTCAATGCGTACTACCGCAGTGCGGAGAAACGCGGTGTGCAGATCCGCTACGACGCGCCGGTGAGTCGAGTTGAACTCGACTCCGGGCGATTCGTCGCGGCGTTTGTCGGGAACGAGCGCATCGAAGCGCGCAGCTGCGTCGTCGCCAGCGGTGGGTTCGAATCAAACCTTGAATGGATGCGCGACGCCTGGGGCCGCAACGAACGTGGCGAGTGGCCTGCCGATAACTTCGCGATCCGCGGCACGCGCTACAACATGGGCGTGGTGCTGAAAGACCTGCTTGCCCAAGGCGCCGACGCAGTGGGCGATCCGACGCAGAGCCATTGCGTCGCGATCGACGCGCGCGCGCCGCTTTTTGACGGCGGCATCTGCACGCGAGTGGACTGCGTGTCGCTGGGCATCATGGTGAATCGCGAGGCGATGCGCTTTTACGACGAAGGCGAAGACTTCTGGCCCAAGCGCTACGCGATCTGGGGGCGCCTGGTCGCATTGCAGGCCGGGCAGATTGGCTACTCGGTCATCGACGCCAAGGTCATCGGCCGCTTCATGCCGCCGGTGTTCCAGAGCCAGAAGGCCGACTCGCTGCCGCAACTGGCGCGACAGTTCGGCCTTCCGGAAGCAGCGTTGCTGCAGACCGTGAACGAGTTCAACGCTGCGTGCCGCGTCGGCACGTTCGACCACGCCGTGCTCGACGATTGCCACACCGAAGGCTTGAGCCCGGCCAAGACGCACTGGGCGTTGCCGATCGATACGCCGCCGTTTTACGGCTACGCGCTCAAGCCCGGTATCACGTTTACCTACCTTGGTGTGAAAGTGGACGAACACGCCGCCGTGCACTTTGCCGGCCGGGCCAGCCCGAATCTTTTTGCCGCGGGCGAAGTGATGGCCGGCAACGTGCTCGGCAAGGGCTACACCGCCGGTGTCGGCATGACGATCGGCACGGTGTTCGGCCGGGTCGCCGGGGCCTTTGCCGCGGTGGCTGTTGGCGCGTTGGGGAATTCGGTGCAAGGAGCAATGAGTGACGCCACTTGAAACGCTGGCGCGCGAGGCGCAGGCGCTGGGTGACGGCGTGATCCCGATTCGTCCGGACACATCGCGCGGTGCCGCGGCCGAAGCGGAAGTGGCGCGCGTGCTGCAGATCTGCAACGCCTGTCGCTACTGCGAGGGGTTTTGCGCGGTGTTCCCGGCGATGGCGCGCCGGCTCGAGTTTCCGAAGGCCGACATCCACTACCTGGCGAATCTGTGCCACAACTGCGGCGCCTGCCTGCACGCCTGCCAGTACGCCACGCCGCACGAGTTTGCGGTGAACGTGCCGCGGGCGATGGCGCAGGTGCGCGCGAAGACCTATGCGGACTACGCCTGGCCAGCCGCGTTCGGCAAGCTCTACGAGCGCAACGGGATGACGGTCGCGCTCGCACTGGCCGCAGGGCTGGCGCTGTTTCTCGGGCTCGCCGTGGTGCGCAACGGCACGCTTTGGCATATCCCGATGGCAGGCAACTTCTACGCCGTGTTCCCGCATCAGTTGATGGTGGGGCTGTTCGCGCCGGTGTTCCTCTTCGTCTGCTTCGCACTCGGCGTGGGGGTGACGCGCTTCTGGCGCGATGTGTCGCCGCAGGGGCGGGTGTCATCCCGGCGCGCGCCCGAATCCGGCGCGGAAAGGCACGGGTGGGTCCCGGCGTTCGCCGGGATGACATTTGAGGGTTCGGCGCCGGCGGCGGGAGAGGCGCTGCGCAACGCCCTGTCGCTGAAGTACCTCGACGGCGGCCACGGCGAAGGCTGCAATGAAGCCGACGACCGCTTCACGCTGTGGCGTCGGCGTTCTCATCACGCCACGTTCTACGGCTTCATGCTGTGTTTCGCCGCGACGAGTGTGGCCACGCTGTATCACTACGCCTTCGGCTGGCGCGCGCCCTACGGCTACACCAGCCTGCCCGTGTTGCTGGGTACGGCAGGTGGGCTGGGCTTGCTTGTCGGGCCGCTGGGCCTGGGGTGGTTGAACGTGAAGCGCCATCCGCAACACGGCGACGCCGCGCAAAAGGCGATGGACCACGGCCTGATCGCGCTGCTGTTCTTCACGAGCCTGACCGGCCTGGCACTGCTCGCTCTGCGCGGCACCGGCGCGATGGCGCTGCTGCTCGCGGTGCATCTCGGTTTCGTGCTCGCGCTGTTTCTGACGATGCCTTACGGCAAGTTCGCGCACGGCGTGTTCCGCGCCGCGGCGCTGCTGAAGTGGGCTGTCGAGCGACGCGAGCCGACGCGACTGAAGCTTGGCTCGGAGTGACGCTGCCGCGTCGACGCAGGATCGTCTTCCGCGTGCCGCTCAGTCTTCGAGCCATTCCAGCGCAGCGCGGACCTGCGTGGCAAGGTCGCTTTCGGCGTTCACGCGCAGCACGCCGGGCTCGTTCAGCGGGGGTTCCAGTGCTTCGAACTGGCTTGCCACCAGCCCCGCAGGAAACAGATGGTTGCTCCGCGAAGCGACTCGGGCTTGCGCAGCGGCCGGCGTGATTTCAAGAAAGACGATGCGCAGCGCAGGCTCGCATTGGCGCAGCCGCTCTCGATAGCGATGCTTCAGAGCCGAACAGGTGAGCACTGCGTCGCCGGAGCACTCCGCCAGCAGCTTGCCGAGCCGGGTCAGCCAGGGTTCGCGGTCGCCGTCGTTCAGTGCGATGCCATTGCGCATTTTCGCCTGACTCTCCGGCAGGTGGTACTCGTCGCCTTCGAGAAGCGTCGCGCCGAGCGCCTTCGCCAGGGCAGCGGCCAGCGTCGACTTGCCACAGCCCGACACGCCCATGACGAGGATCTTGCGATGTCGCATCCCCGCAGCGTAGCAGGGGCCGGACCGAATTCGACTGCAGCCAACGGCACGCGCCCGCCAGGCTGGGCGACTACGGGGTCTTCTCGGCTGCGCTCTTGTTTGGCGCCAGGGTCGAGTGGTCGTTTGCTTGGCCTGGCTGCGGCGAGTTCAGTTGAACACCAAATAGACGATCACCAGCACGATCGCAGGAATGCCAAGGACCCATCCGATCACGTATTTGCCCATGGGATTTCTCCAGTTGCATGAGGTAGGTGGAGTCACAACTCTATGAACTGACGTGCGGCGTGTCGATGCGACAGGTGGCCGCCGTACTGTAGGACTCGACCGCTTGTCTCGCATGCATGCGCTGCGGAAACGCTGCGCTTGATGAGAGCGATGCAAGCTGTGTAGGCAATCGCACAGACTGATGACGACGCGCTCAATACATTGCACGTCCCCGTCTCTAGAGACGACCACCATCGACGCGCCGATTGCGCGTCTACACCCACCAGGAGTTCAAATGAAGAAGCTGCTATCGACAGGTCTGACCGCCGTGCTGTTTGCCACCGCCTCCGCGTCGTTCGCGCAGAACACGCCCAAGGAAAACACCATGCCGCCAATGGGCGCGGCGCAAAAGGAAGGCATGGGCATGGGCACGGGCACGGGCATGAAGATGGGCATGGGCATGGACGCAAAGGCCATGGACACCAACAGCGACGGCATGATCTCCAAGGACGAGTTCATGAAACATCACGAGGCCATGTTCGAGAAGATGAAGAAGGGCAGCAACGGCATGGTCAGTCTGAAGGACTGGGAAGCGATGCACCCGGCAATGAAGTGAAGCCACGGGCCGCAAGGCCTGTTCACCCATCAAGGACCATCATGACCCCGGACTCACACATCGCGCCCTCGAAGCACTCGACCCAGGAAGTGGACGACAAGCTGGAGGAAGTCGAACACAAGATTGAAGACGCGCCGGGTGCGGGCTCTCCGGCGATCAAGCCGAGCGAGCTTGCGCAAGACGGCAAAGCGGTGACGAATACGCCGCGCAATCCCAACGCATAGGGTGGGGTTCGCGCTGGGGTGCGTTGGCGGGGGCTGCATGCCCCGGCTGGCGCTACCTATCGCGACTGCGGAGTCTTGCCGACCATGGCGCTCGCACGCATGAAGTCGAAGTCCGCGCCCTTGTCGGCCTGCGTCACGGTTTGCAGGAACAGCTTGCGGTAGCCGCGCTCGGCGCTGGGTTCGATCACCGGGTTGTCACGCGCGCGTTGCGCCAGTTCGGCCTCGGACACGAGCAGCGAAATCTCGCGGCGGCTCACGCTCAGGCAGATCCGGTCGCCGCTGCGCACGAAGGCGAGCGGCCCGCCGATTGCGGACTCGGGCGTGACGTGCAAGACGATCGTGCCGAACGCGGTGCCGCTCATGCGGCCGTCGGAAATGCGCACGATGTCTTTCACACCGGCGCGCGCGAGCTTGCGCGGAATCGGTATGTAGCCGGCCTCGGGCATGCCCGGCGCGCCTTTCGGGCCGATGTTCTTCAGCACCAGCACGTCTTGCGCCGTCACGTCGAGCCCATCCAGGTCGATGCGCTCGGCCATGTCCTGCAGGTTCTCGAACACGACGGCGCGGCCTTCGTGTTCCATCAGCCCGGCATCGGCGGCAGACTGCTTGATGATCGCGCCGCCGGGCGCGAGGTTGCCGTTCAGCACGGCGATGCTGCCCTCGCGAAAGATCGGGTTCGCGAGGGTGCGCACCACGTTCTGCTTGAAGCCGGGCCCGGCGCGCTCGATCTCTTCGCCCAGCGTGCGGCCGGTCACCGTCAACGCCTCCAGGCGCAGCAGGGGCTTGAGTTCGCGCAGCAACGTCGCCATGCCGCCGCAGGCGTGGAAGTCGTCCATGTAGTGCTGGCCGGAAGGCTTGAGGTCCAGCAGCACCGGCGTTTCCCGGCCCATGCGGTCGAGCGCCTGCATGTCGATGTCCAGGCCGACGCGACCCGCAATCGCAGCCAGATGCACGATGCCGTTCGTCGAGCCGCCGATCGCGAGCAGCACGCGCATTGCGTTTTCGAACGCGGCCGGGGTGAGGATCTTGTCGACGCTGAGCTTGTCCCTGGCCATCTGCACCGCCAGCGCGCCGCTCTGTTCGGCGACGCGGATGCGGTCTGCCGTCACGGCGGGGGGTGATGCGCCGCCGGGCACCGTCATTCCCAGCGCCTCGGCAATGCACGCCATCGTGCTTGCCGTGCCCATCACGGAACACGTGCCGACACTGGCGACGAGCTGGTTGTTGACGTCTGCCGTTTCTTCCGCATCGATCTCGCCGGCTCGAAACCTGCCCCAATAGCGCCTGCAATCTGTGCATGCGCCGACGCGCTCGCCGCGGTGCGAGCCGGTCAGCATCGAACCCGTGATGAGCTGGATCGCCGGCAGGTTGGCCGACGCCGCGCCCATCAATTGCGCCGGCACGGTCTTGTCGCAGCCGCCGATCAGCACCACCGCGTCCATC
>JANNKM010000390.1:0-6902 GCA_031396305.1 Rhizobacter sp. | reverse complement strand
CGCAGCGGCTCGGGCAGCAGGCTGCTGCCGATCGGCTGACCTCGGGCTCGGTGCTCAATCCCGTGCCGGCACGCGCCGCGCCCGCCTCGACGCAGGCGGGCGCGGCGCTTTCCGATTTCGGCCTGCACGGCATGGACGCTTACGCGCCGAAGGAAATCGCACGGCGCGTGAACCAATTTTGCATGATCAAGGCCAGGCTGCCGCTGCTCACGCTGTCGCTGCTGGGCATGCTCGCGGGGGCCTTCATCGGCCTGGGCGCGCTGATGTTCGTGTTGGTCTCCAGCGACGCCTCGCTCGGTTTCGCGGCGACGCGCCTGCTTGGCGGGCTCGCCTTTTCGCTCGGCCTGATCCTGGTCACCGTCGCTGGTGCCGAACTATTCACAGGCAACAACCTGCTGGCGATGGCGTGGGCGAGCGGCTGCGTCAGCGCGCGCGACGTGCTGCGCAATTGGGTCGTCGTGGGCGCCGCCAACCTCATCGGCGCGGCCGGCCTGGCGCTGCTCGTCTGGTGGTCGGGGCATGCGGCGCTGAATGGCGGCAACGTGGCGCGCAGCGTCATCGGCATCGCGATGGCGAAGGCCGAGCTGCCGCTGGGTGAAGCGTTCTTTCGCGGCGTGCTGTGCAACGTGTTGGTGTGCATGGCGGTGTGGATGGCGCTGGCCGGGCGCAGCGTGACGGACAAGGCGGTCGCGATCGTCTTTCCCATCACCGCATTCGTCGCCGCCGGCTTCGAGCACTCGATCGCCAACATGTACCTGTTCCCGCTCGCCTGGCTGCTCGGTGCGCCGCTCGGCGCGGCCGGCGTCGCGGGCAACCTGATGGCGGTGATCGCCGGCAACATCGTCGGCGGCAGTGTGCTTGTGGCGGGGGTGTACTACCTGGTCTACGTCAGGCCGGAGCAGGGCGGTGCGGTACCGCGGGTATAGAGTAGCGGTGTCGTTCAACAAGGAGATGTAGATGAATCGAAGTCGCGCAAAGCTTCTGCTGGGAGTTGCACTTGTGACCGGGGCATTGTGGGGGTGCTCCACTCCCGTGCCACCCGCGCCTGCAGAGCCGGCCGCGCCCACGGTGCCGGACGCGCCGCTGCGCAGCGGCGTTCCGGATCAATTCCAGGCACCCGCCGGGGCTGCGGCAGACGCGGCCGTCGCACGGCCGACGACCCAGCCCGCGGTCACCAGCACGGGGCTGCCCGAACACCTCGACCCCGCCAGCGCGATCAGTCGCGAGCGCAGCGTATTTTTCGCGTTCGACGATTCAAACGTCGCGCCGGCATACATGCCGCTGGTCGAGCGCCATGCGAGCTATCTCGCGGCCAACTCCAGCCTGGCAGCGCGCATCGAAGGCCATGCCGACGAGCGTGGTGGCCCCGAATACAACCTGGCGCTCGGACAGCGCCGCGCCGAGGCGGTGGCGCGCGCGCTGCGCCTGCTCGGTGTGACCGGCAACCGGGTCGAAGCGGTGAGCTATGGTGAAGAGCGGCCCAGCGACAAGGGCCACGACGAAGCCGCCTGGGCCCGCAACCGCCGCGCCGACATCGGCTATCCGCGGCGCTGAAGGCGCGGCCGCGCCCGCGCGCCGGGGTGGCGCCCGGGCGGTGGGCTGTTGGCCCATACTTCGCCAATGCCCCAGCTCCCCACCACGCAGGCCCGCCCCGATCAGGCGGTGACGCCGGTCGTGGGCCTGGGTGCGTCGGCCGGCGGGCTCGAGGCGCTGCAGCTGTTCATCGGCAGCGTTCCGGCACACAGTGGCATGGCCTTTGTGGTCGTGCAACACATGGACCCGACCCAGCCTGCTTTGCTATCGCAACTGCTGCAGCGCATCACGGCGATGCAGGTGAGCGAGGCGATTGAAGGCATGCACATCGCGCCGGACCGGGTCTACGTGATTCCGCCGAATCGCTCACTCACCGTCGCCGCCGGACAGCTGCACCTGGCCGCGCCGATCGAGCGGCGCGGCATGCGCCTGCCGATCGACGCCTTGTTCGAGTCGCTCGCCGAAGATCAACGTGAAAACGCCGTGGCGGTGGTGCTCTCGGGCATGGGCTCCGACGGCACGCTCGGGCTGCGCGCCGTGAAGGCGCGAGGCGGGCTGACCCTGGCCCAGACGCCGGCGACCGCCCAGTTCGACGCGATGCCCAAGAATGCGATTGCGTCGAATTGCGTCGACATCGTCGCCGCGCCGGAAAAACTTGCGGCGCGCATCGTGGCGGCGCGGTTGACGCAAGTGCGCGGCGTGGTGCCCACAGCACCCGCGCTGAGTGCCACGCCAGCGCCGGACGCAGAGGTGGCCCTGCCCACGCCCAGTGAACCCACCTCAACAAGTGTCGCCGAGCCGTGGGCCGACGCTTCCGGCGACGACGCGGAGCAAGACGGATTCGCCGCCATCTTGCGATGTCTGATGGAACGCGGCGGGCACGACTTCTCGCAATACAAGCGCAGCACGCTGTTGCGCCGCATCGAGCGGCGGATGCGCATTCACTCGCTGGACTCGATGCTCGCTTATCTGGGGCTGCTGCGCGACAACCCGCAGGAGGTGGTCCTGCTCGGCAAGGAACTGCTGATCGGCGTGACGAGTTTCTTTCGCGACCGCCCCGAGTGGAAGTTCCTCGCCGAGCAGGCGCTGCCGCGCTTGCTCGCCGAACGTGCGCCATCGGCCGAAGCGGCCGAATCGGGTGCGGGCGTCCAGCTGCGCGCCTGGGTGGTGGGTTGTTCGACCGGCGAGGAGGCGTATACGCTGGCGATGCTGCTGTGCGAGGCGTTCGCCGCCGACCCGCAACGTAATGGCTGGACGTTTCGCCTCTTTGCCACGGACCTCAGTTTGGACGCGATCGAGACCGCCCGGCGCGGCTGGTACGCGGAGAGCATTGCCGCGGACGTCTCGGAGCAACGCCTGCAGCGCTTCTTCACGCGCGAATCCGGCGGCTACCGCGTGGCGAAGAACATCCGTGAGTCGGTGGTGTTCGCGCCTCACGACGCGAACGGCGACGCGCCGTTCACGAAACTCGACATCGTGACTTGTCGCAACCTGCTGATCTACCTGACGGCGCCGCTGCAACAGCGCCTGCTGCGCATGTTTCACTACATCCTGCGCCCGGGCGGCTTGATGATGCTCGGCACCTCGGAAAGTGTGGGGCGCGCTACCGCCCTGTTCGAGCCCGCGGATGCGCATGTCAGAATTTTTCGCCGCCGTGAAGTTGCGGGACATGCGGACGCACCGTACTTCCCGGTGCGGCGCTCCGCACGCGTCAACCCCGCTGCAAAGGAATCCGCCGTGGCCGAGCCTGAACTTGCCAAACTCAATCTTCAAGACCAAGCCGATCGCTTGCTGCTCAAGGAGTATTCGCCGCCGGCCGTGCTCGTGAACGCGGGAGGTGACATCCTCTACATCCACGGCCGCACCGGCAAGTACCTCGAACCGGCCGCAGGCAAGGCGAACTGGAACATCCACGCGATGGCGCGCGAGGGCATCCGCCTGGCGCTGGCAGCCGCGCTGCGCGAGGCGAGCGAAAACAAGAAAACCGTGCAACGGCACGGGCTCGTGCCGGACGAGGCGAATTCGACGCAGACGGTCGACGTGACGGTGCGCGAAGTGCACGACCCCGGGGCCCTGGCGGGGACGCTGTTGATCGTGTTTCACGAACGTTTCGTCGAGGCGCCGGTTGCGCTCAGGTTGCCCGGGAGCAAGGCCCTGCGCGGCGGGCTTCAGCTCGAGCTGCTGCGCACCCGCCAGGACATGCAGGCGATGCGCGAGGAGATGAAGGCTTCGCAGGAGGAATTGCAGGCCGCCAACGAGGAGCTGCAATCGACGAACGAAGAACTGCAATCGACGAACGAGGAGCTGACGAGTTCGAAAGAAGAGATGCAATCGATGAACGAGGAGTTGCAGGCGGTCAACGTCGAGCTCAAGGTCAAGCTCGACGACCTGGCTCTGGCGCAAAGCGACATGAAAAACCTGCTCGACAGCACGCAGATCGCGACGCTGTTCCTCGACAACCAGCTCAACGTGCGGCGTTTCACCGAAAAAACGCAGAGCATCGTGAGCCTGCGCGAAAGCGATGTCGGCCGGCCGCTGAGCGACTTGACGAGTTCGCTCGACTACGCGGACCTGCTGGCCGACGCGCGCGAGACACTGCGCACCCTGGCCACCTGCGAGAAGCAGATCGCGTCGCGCGACGGCCGCTGGTTCAGCGTGCGCATCATGCCTTACCGCAGCCTGGCGGACGTGATTCGCGGCGTCGTGATCACGCTGGTGGACATCACCTCGACCAAGCAGCTGGAGGCGAAACTGCGTGCCGCTTGACGTGCAACGCCTGCCCAAAAAACGAACCCCTCCCGACCGTGAGGTGGGAGGGGCGGGTGGCTGGCGCCACCGTTTGGAGCTCCGGAGGTAGAAGGTCCGGGGCCCCTGAGGTGCAGTGACTGCACCTGCGGATTTGCCTGCAAGCAGGCAGCCCGAACATAGCGGATCGCGACCCGCAAAGCAAGTCGAGTTTTCGCTGTATGGCTATTTCATGCCCTCCACGCCGCGAATGATGGCTACCGCAGCGCCCAGGGGGTCGATCAGCAAGGCGAAGCGGCCGACGTCTGGAATGTCGGTCGGCGGCACGACGAGTTGCTGGGCGCCGAGTTGTTTTGCCTTTGCGGCGCTGGCGTCGCAGTCGGCCACGTGCACATAAGGTGTTCAGCCGCGTCGCGGCTGGGTGGCGGTGAAACTGGCGCATCGCGCCTTGGTTGCGCCGGATGTCTGGCGTGTCGCGCAGCAGTCTCGCGCTCTCGGGCGGGCCTTCCACGCCAGAAACTCGGCGCCGCACAGGCGCGCTCCAACATTTGATGCGTGCGCCAAATGAAAGTCAGGCGCAACGCCGGCGCTCCCGCAGGCGGGTCTATCGCTGCAGGCGCCGGTACTCGCTGTAGTGGCGTATCGCCTGCGGTGCGTGGCCCATCTCTTCGTGCAGCCGCGCCGCGTTGAAGTGCGCATCGGCGAGCTTCGGCGCCAGCGTGATGCTCGCCTCGTAGCTGGCCAGCGCCTCGACGGGTTGGCCCAGGTCTTCGAGTGCGACACCGAGATTGAAATGCAGCAGCGCTTCCTTCGGGCAGTGTGCCATGGCCTGCCGGTAGAGCCGCGCCGCCTCGGCGGCGCGGCCGGCGTCGCCCAGCAGCACTCCCAAATTGAGGTAGGGGTCGACGTAGCCCGGCGCGCGCGCAATCGCTTCGCGGTACGCGTGCTCGGCCTGCGCCGGCTGGCTGTCTTCAAGCGCCACAGCGCGATCGAACCAGCGTTGCGCGTCATCGGCATCGGGCGCGCGCGGCGTGGCGAGGAACTTCACGCTGCCCGACGCAGGCTTGACTTCGAAGTCGATCAGCAACTGCCCGGATTGGGCGTCCCATTGGCGTTCGCCTTCGCGCACCGCAACGTTGCCCCCCACCGCGGTGATGCGCAAGCCGGTCAGCGGCAATTCGCTCGGCAGCGTCGCCTTCAGACGTTGCAGCGAACGCACGATGCGGCGCGCCGGGATCTGCGCCGCCTGCAACCCATGCGCGGTGCGCAACAGCACCACATCGGCAAAGCTGAAACGGTACTCGCGGCGCTTGCCGCGCGTTGGCGTGACGAAGCCGGCGTCGATCAGGCCACTGATGACGCTGCGCGACAGGCCGAGCATCGACTCGATGCTGCGCAGCGTGTAGGTTTCATCAGCCAAACGCGGGCTACTTCTTCGCGCGGGTTCGCACCGGTGCGTCGGCTTCGGTGGCCTGTTCCGGTGCGGGCGTTGCAGGGGCGCGCTTGGCGGCCTTGCGCTCCTTGGAGGGCGCAGCCGCCTGCGTGGTTGCTGTCGCAGGTTGCGGCGCCGCAGTCGTTGCAGCCGATGCAACAGCGGGCTTGGCTGCTGCCTTGCGCGGCGCCAGGCTCGCGCGCAGCGCCTCGACCAGGTCGATCACCTGTGCGCTCGCGGTCGGCTCCTGCCCGTCGGTGGCGACAACTTGTTTGCCGGCGATCTTGTCGTCGATCGCCGCGAGGATGCGTTTCTTCTCTTCGTCCTGGTACGCCGCCGGGTCGTAGGCGTCGGCCGAGATCTGGTCGATCAATTGCAGCGCGAGCTGCAACTCGGGCTTCTGGATCTCGGCCTTTTCGATCTCGAGATCCTTCATCGAGCGCACCTCTTCGGCGTAGAGCAACTGCTGCAGAACCAGGCCGCCGTCGCCCGGGCGCACCTGCACGACGTACTGCTTGCCCTTCCATGCCCAGCGCGCAAGCGCGCAGCGGCCGCTTTCGAGCATCGCCTGGAGCAGCAGGCCATAGGGCTTGGCGCCGCGCTTGTCGGGCGCGAGGTAATACGCCTTGTCGAAATAGATCGGGTTCACCGCAGCCAGGGGAATGAACGAGACGATGTCGATCGTCGAGCTCGGCGCCTCTTCCATCGCCTTGAGTTCAGCCGGCGTGAACATCACGTAGCGGTCTTTCTCGAACTCGTAGCCCTTGACCATGTCGGCGCGCTCGACGGGAATGTTTTCCTTGATGCACAGGTACTGCTGCTTGACGCGCGAACCGCACTGGTGCAACAGGTTGAAGCTGACGCTCGACGAGCTCTCCGTGGCGGAGAACACCTTGACCGGGATCGACACGAGCCCGAAGCTCAGCGACAGCGAGGCAATAGATCGAGCAGCCATGTTTCCTGCCTGACGTAAAGACCGAGAGGACGCGAGGTTACCACTTGTGAGCATCCCAGGCCCCTGGCGGTGCCCGGCGTTCGCGGAGAAACAAGAAGGCGTACGAGCCCAACCGCCGCAGCCGTCAACCCCGCGAAACCCGGGGTCGATTTGTTTTCCCTGCGCGGGGATCCAGGGGTTAGCCGGGATGTAGGTGCTGGCGGGGTTTTGTTGTTTTGGGGGCAGGGGCGCCCCCGC
>JANNKM010000346.1:0-16242 GCA_031396305.1 Rhizobacter sp. | reverse complement strand
CGCCGCTTGCCCAGGCATGAGCCTGGGCTGCACGACGCGCCTACCCCAGCGCCCTTGGGCACCTCGGCGCGGGCGCATTGGATTGCCTCGCAGGCTCTGAGCCACTGAGCCCCGCGCCGATGCGGCACGAGGCAGTCTCGGGCATGCCCCCCCAGCCGGGTGCGGTGTCCGGTTCTGAGTCCGGCCCGATCCTCAAAACAATCAGTCATGCGCCGATGACGCGCTGGCAGGGCTGGCGGCTTCGAGTTCTGGCTCTGTTCGCGCTGTTCGGGTGCCTGATGACGCTGCTCTTGGCAAGCGAAACCGCCAATCTTCCGCACCTCAACGGCGAGTGGGTTGTGACGCCGGACGGGCAACTCGAGCTGCGCGCTAGCGCCGCTGCGAGCCTCGCGCCCCACGTGGGCAAGCGCTTGGACAGCCTTTCTGCACAAGGCCAGATCGTCGATCTTCGCGATGCGGCGCTGCTCCAGCGCTCGCCGCGATGGCTCATCGACGACGCTGACCGCGCCAACCAACTCAAGCTCCATCGCGGCATCGCCAAAGTGCTCGCCCATCGCGAGGTCACATGGACCTTCGCCGACGGCAGCAGCGTCATCGATCCGGTGTTTCGACGCGATATCGGCGACCTGCCCGCGTTGTTCTGGCTGCTCGGCGTCTGCGCGGCCTCGCTGTACGTGCTGGGCATGGCAGTCTTGCTGGTCAGGCCTTCGACAGCAAATTGGCTCTACGTCACTATGGCACTGTGCCAAGCAGGCAACCTGGGTTTCAGCGCATTCGCGTCGGCGTTCGATCTAGGATTCCCGCCAGGTTTTCTCAGGATCGACTTCGCGGCGCGCGCCGGTTTCGACCTGATCATGGCTGCCGCGACCATTCACCTGTCGAGCATCATTCCGCGGCGAATCCCCGGCGCGCACCTGGGGGTCGCGCTGGCCTGGGGCGTGTCGGCGCTGTGCCTGTCGACGGGCCTGTTGTTCCCGCAGGCGTGGTGGGGTCTGCAGGCGGTGGCCAGCGCATTGGCGTCAGCGGTTGTCGCGATGCTCGCCTGGTCGCACCGCGTCGACCCTCAACCTTCGAGTCGGGCGTTGTTCCGGCTCGCAGCGCTGACCACGGGCCTGTGGATCGCCTTCACGGCCACACTCGCATTGACGAGCCACCAGCCTTGGTGGCAGGCGCGCATTGCGGCAGCGGGTTCAATTGCCTGGTACCTGCTGATTGCCGCAGCTCTTGCGATTTCGCCTCTGCTGCTCTCCCGCAGTCGCCAGGTCATTCGCGAGTTCGGATTGCTGGTCGCGATCAGCACGTTGGCCGTGGCGCAGCATCTCCTGCTTGTCGAAGCGCTGGGCGCGAACCGGTTCTTCGCCGCGGCGCTGTCGCTGCTGGCCGCCTGGGCCGCCTATATCGCGCTGCGGAAGTGGCTGATCGCGCACCTGCTCGGCGCCAGCATGATCACGACCGAACGCATGTTCGAACGCTTGTATCGGATCGCACGAGAAGTGGAATCGCATCCCGAGCGGACACCAAAACTGCTCGCCGAACTGTTGACGGATCTGTTCGATCCCTTGGAGACACGGATCATCCGCGATCCAATGCCGGGCACGGGACTGGTCGACGCCGGATCGACGATGCTGGTGCCTGTTCCCGCGGTCGCGGTTGATGCCCAGGGTTTCGACGGAGCTGTCATGCTGCGTTTTGCGCAACGCGGGAATCGCTTGTTTACCGCTGAAGACATGCAGCTTGCCAGGCGCATCGTCGAACAGCTCGAGCGCGCCGTGGCCTATGACCGAGCCGTGGAGCGCGGCAGAGGCGAAGAGCGACTGCGCATCGCGCAAGACCTGCACGACGACATCGGCGCTCGACTGCTCACCCTGATCTACAAGGCGCAGTCACCCGAAATGGAGGAGTACGCGCGGCATACGCTGCAGGACCTGAAGACATTGACACGCGGCTTGGCCGCGTCGAGTCACAGGCTGTCGCACGCCGCAGGGGAATGGAAAGCCGACCTGACACACCGCCTCAGCGCCGCGAACATCGACCTCGGCTGGTCGTGCGAGTTCGACGACGATGCATTGCTCGGCATGGTGCAGTGGTCGGCGCTGACCCGAATCCTGCGGGAACTCGTCAGCAACACGATCGCGCACTCGGCAGCAGGTCGGGTCGACGTGAACGTGCGGCTGGAGAACGACTGCCTGCAATTAAGCGTTTCCGATGACGGGCGAGGCCAAGACCCGAAGGCATGGGCGCACGGACTGGGCCTGGGCGGCGTGCGCAAGCGGGTGAAACAGCTCAATGGGCATGTGGAGTGGTCTGAGGCCGTGCCGCACGGCATTTGCTGCCAGGTGACGATTCAAAACCTCTCGGGACAGTCGTTCTCCGGATAGGCACAACCGCACCGGGCCAACGAAAACAGGCACCGAATGACTTGAATTCGTAGGTGTGCGTTGGGGTGGCTCACGGGTTCCACTCCTCGCCTATACTTTCTCATCATCTAACAAGCGTTAGGTCGAGGTGAATGCAGGAGCAGCATGAAGTCGTTGCACGATTCCCATTTCGAGTCGATCGACCGGCGCACGACTGTGCTGATTCTGGGCGATGCGCGCAATACCGCGGCCAAGCGCACGCCGGCATCATGAAGCTGTTGTACCAGCGCGCCCGGCGCGTCATCTGGCTGAACCCCGAGCCGATGTCGTTCTGGGGGTTGGGCGACTCCGAGATGCAGCGTTACCTGCGCTATTGCCACATCGCACGCGAGTGCAATTCGCTGCGCCACCTCGAACGCACGCTCGACGCGCTGCTGCGCTCGAATCGCGCCAGCGCCTGAACGGCCGTTTCACTGCCCACGGGAGTCTACGTGCCCGCTGCGTTTCCTAACCTGCTTTCGCCGATCCGACTGGGCGCGCACACGCTGCGCAACCGCGCGCTCATGGGCTCGATGCACACCCGCCTGGAGGCCATGGAGCGCGGCCCGGAACGCCTGGCGATGTTCTATGCGCAGCGCGCACGGGGCGGCGCCGGGCTCATCGTCACCGGAGGCTATGCACCTAACATGGACGCGCGCATCGACGAAACCGGCCCGCTGCTCATCACCCCCGAGCAGGGTGACGTGCTGAAGCCCATCCCTCGCGCGGTGCACGCCGAAGGCGGCAAGATCATCCTGCAGGTGCTACACCCAGGGCGCTACGCGAAGATCGCCCATCCGGTGGGTGCATCCGACATTCCATCGCGGATCAACCCGCACAAACCGCGCGCCCTCGCGACCCACGAGGTATGGCAGACGATCGAGGACTACGTGCGCTGCGCCGAGCTTGCGCGCGATGCCGGCTTTGACGGCGTCGAAGTGATGGGCTCCGAGGGCTACTTGATCAACCAGTTCGCCGTGCCGCGCACGAACAACCGCAACGATGAATTCGGCGGCAGCGTTTCGAACCGGCATCGACTCGCGGTAGAAATCGTGCGCCGCACGCGACAGCGCCTGGGAACGGACTGTCTGCTGATGTACCGGATTTCCGCGCTCGACCTCGTGGAAGACGGTGCACCGGCGCATGAGATCTCCGACCTGGCACGCGCCATCGAAGCCGCAGGCGCCGACATCATCAACACCGGAATCGGCTGGCACGAGGCGCGCATTCCGACAATCGGCTACGTCGTGCCGCGCGCCGCGTGGCGCTTCGCGGCGGCGCGTGTGAAACACGCGGTGCGCATTCCGGTGATCGTGTCGAACCGCATCAACACGCCCGAGATCGCCGAGCAGCTGCTCGCCAGCGGCACCGCCGACATGGTGTCGATGGCTCGCCCCTTCCTCGCCGATGCCGAGTTCATGAACAAGGCGGCACAGGGCCGCTCCGACCGCATCAACACCTGCATCGCATGCAACCAGGCGTGCCTGGACTACATCTTTACCGACCGCCCCGCCACCTGCCTGGTGAACCCGCGCGCCGGCCGCGAGCTCGAGTTCGCGCAGATCCGCAGCAGCGGCAAGAAGCGCCGCATCGCCGTGGTAGGTGCCGGTGCCGCCGGGCTGGCCTGCGCCGTGACGGCGGCGCAGCAGGGCCACGCGGTGTCGCTCTACGAGGCTGCGGCGCGGATCGGCGGCCAGCTCAACCTGGCGCGCGCGGTGCCAGGCAAGCAGGAGTTCGATGAACTTCTGCGCTACTTTCGCACCGGCGTTGCAGACGGCGGCGTCGAACTGCGCCTGGGCGAGCAGCCTAGCGCGGCGCAACTGGCCGCGGCGAAGTTCGATCGAATCGTCGTCGCCACCGGGGTGCGCGCGCGCACCCCGCAGATCGACGGCATTGCACACCTCAAGGTGATCGGCTACGCCGACCTGCTGGGCGGGCGCAAGCTTGCCGGGCGGCGCGTGGCCGTGATCGGCGCGGGCGGCATCGGCTTTGACGTTGCCGAGTTCCTGCTGCATGACGTGTCCCATGGCGTGGGGGCCGCGAACGGCGACACGTTGGCGCAATTTCATGCCGAATGGGGTGTCGACACATCGCTGGCGGCACCCGGGGGATTGAGGACTTCCGATGCGTCGACATTCGCGCCTTCACGTTTGCGCGAAGTCACGCTGTTGCAGCGCAAACCTGAGAAACCCGGCCGCACGCTCGGCCTGTCCACCGGCTGGGCGCTGCGCGCGAAGCTGGAGCGACGCGGTTTGCGCACCTTGTCGGGCTGCACCTATGAGCGCATCGACGACGCCGGACTGCACCTGCGCGTGAACGGCGAGCCCCGCTTGCTCGACGTCGACACCGTCATCATCTGCGCCGGCCAGGAAAGCGAGAACGCGCTCGCCGCTGAGTTGCGCCGCGTCGGCGTCGAACCGGAAGTCATCGGCGGCGCTGAACGTGCCGGCGAACTGGACGCGCTGCGCGCCATCGAGCAAGGCACCCGCGTCGCACTCGCCCTGTGAAAGATGCCGCCATGATTCGCCATCGAACTTGAACCAGGAGAGATCACTGTGAACAAGGGAACGATGTTGCAAGGCAAAGTCGCCGTAGTCACCGGCTCGGGCAGAGGCATCGGCCGCGACATTGCGCTGCAGATGGCAGCGCAGGGCGCGAAGATCGTCGTCAACGACATCGGAACCTCGGTCAGCGGCGAAGGCAACGATGCAAGCCCCGGCCAGCAGGTGGTGGCGCAAATTATGGCGGCCGGCGGCGAGGCGGTGCTGTCCACCGACAGCGTGTCGGAATGGAAGGGCGCGAACCGCATCATCCAGTGCGCGGCGGACACTTTTGGGCGCATCGACATCGTCGTCAACAACGCCGGCATCCTGCGCGACCGCTTGTTCTTCAACATGTCGATCGAAGAGTGGCACGCCGTGATTGACGTGCACCTGAACGGAACGTTCTATGTATCGCGCGCCGCGGCGCCGCACTTCAAGACGCAAAACTCGGGCGCCTATGTGCACATGACGTCGACCTCCGGCTTGATCGGCAACCTCGGCCAGGCCAACTATGCGGCGGCGAAGCTGGGCGTCGTCGGCATCTCGCGTTGCATCGCCGGCGACATGGCGCGCTACAAAGTGCGTTCGAATTGCATTGCGCCCTTTGCTTTCAGCCGCATGATCGGCTCCATCCCCACCGAGACGCCGGAACAGAAGGCGCGCGTGGACAAGCTGAGGAAGCTCGACACAGCGCAGATCGCGCCGATGGTGGCGTTCCTGGCCAGCGACGCCGCGGCCGACGTGACGGCGCAGATCTTTGTCGTGCGCGGCAACGAGATCTTCCTGATGAGCCAGTCACGCCCGGTGCGCGGAATGCACACCGACCAGGGCTGGACGCCCGAGACGATCGCCGAACGCGTGCTGCCGGCGATGAAGCCGAGCTTCATTCCACTCGAGACGTCGGGGCAGGTGTTCTCCTGGGATCCCGTCTGAGCGGGGATCCTGCCCTCTTCCGGTTTCCCTGTCGTTCACCCTCAACCAAGGACAGTGTCCATGAACTACTCCAACTTCCAGTTCTTGAAGTTCGATCACAGACCCAACGGTGTTCTTGTCATCACGATCAACCGCCCCGAAGTGATGAACGCGACGAACGCGCGCCTGCACTGGGAACTGACGAAGATCTGGGGCGTGGTCAACGACGACGACAAGACCAAGGTCGCGGTCATCACCGGTGCGGGCGACAAGGCGTTTTCGGCCGGCGGCGACCTGAGCTGGATCTCCGAAATGGTGGGCAACCCCAAGGCCGTGAGCAACGTGATGAGCGAGGCGTCCGACATCGTCTACAACGTCATGGACTGCCAAAAACCCATCATCTCGGCGATCAACGGCGTCGCCGTCGGCGCGGGCCTGGCAGTGGCAATGATGGCCGACATTTCCATCATGGCCGAAGAGGCGAAGATCACCGACGGCCATGTGAAGCTCGGTGTTGCCGCGGGCGACCATGCGGCGATTCTGTGGCCGCTGTTGTGCGGCATGGCCAAGGCCAAATACTACTTGCTCACGGCGGATTTCGTGAGCGGCAAGGAGGCCGAGCGCATCGGCCTGGTGAGCCTGTGCGTGCCGCGCGCGCAGCTGATGGACAAGGCACTGGAAGTCGCCGACAAACTTAGCCAGGGCAGCCAACAGGCGATCCGCTTCACGAAGCGTTCGCTGAACGGCTGGATGAACATGGCGCGGCCGATCTTCGAGAGCTCGCTTGCGATGGAGATGATGTGCTTCCTGGGCGAGGACGCGCCCGAAGGCGTGGCCGCGGTGCGCGAGAAGCGCGCACCGAAGTTCCCTTCGGCGAACCGCTGACGCCTGCCGCAGCGCGCCCACCCCAGCGGGAACGCGATGGACTTCGCGCTGAACAAGGCCTTCAACAAGCAAGCGACGGCCAAGCTGCGCGCCGGCGAGGCCGCCAGGGCACGCGAGCTGATGGCGCAGGTTCGGCATCACGGCAGCACCGACGCGTAGACCGGCGCGACTGCCGCCACGACGCACTGAGCGCGCGAATCTCAGGCCGGCGGCTCTTGCTCCGCCAGACACGCCGGCATGCTGGCCAACGGAAAGCCTTCGTAAGGTTGGGAGCGGCTGTGCGGATCGAGCTTCCAGGTCTGGCGCGCGTTGGGCAACGCGCCGTCGACACGAATGAACGAACCGGTGATGTACGCTGCGGCTTCCGACAGCAGGAACACGATCGCCGCCGAGACTTCGGCTTCGGTGCCGTAGCGCTGCAGCGGCACCTGCTTCATCAGGCTGCGGAATTTCGACACCATCTCCGGGCCATAGGTGTCAAAGCCACTGCTCGCCACCAGTCCCGGCGCGACGGCGTTGACGCGCACTCCCGCGTGGCCCCATTCGCACGCCGCCGTTTCGGTGAAAGACAGCATGCCCGCGCGCGCCGCGCCGCTGTGCGCCATGCCGGGCATGCCCATCCACATGTCGGCGATGATGTTGACGATCGCGCCGCCATGGCCTTCCAGCCATTGCGTGTAGGCCTCGCGCGAGACGAGAAATCCCCCGTGCAGGTTGTTGCGCACCACGGCGTCCCAGCCCTTGAGCGAGATGTCGCGCACCGGCTGCGGGTACTGGCCGCCGGCGTTGTTCACGACACCGTCGATGCGGCCGTGCTGCGCGATCACGTCGGCAATCATCTGCTTCACGCCGGGCTCGTCGCGGATGTCGCAGGCGTGGACGCTGACGCGCGACTGCGGCGCCGCCGTCGCGATTTCCTCCTGCACGGCCTGAAGCTTCTCGATTCGCCGACCCACCAGCGCCAGGCTCGCCCCCAGCGCGGCCAACTCGTGCGCGGTACAGCGCCCGATGCCGCTGCCCCCGCCGGTGACGATGACGGTCTGGCCGGCGAACAGCTCCGGGCGAAACACCGAACGATATTGGGGTGACCTCATGTCATTCCTTTTGAGTCGATGGGACCGGCTTGCGCGCGCGGTCCCATCACCTGAAGACGGGCGCACGGCGTGCTTCGAAGGCGGCAAGCCCTTCGCTGACATCGTCGCTCAGCAACTCGAGCGACACCGCATCGAGTTCGAGCTTCAGCCCATCGGTCAGCGGCAGGTCCGAACCCTGGCGCGCCAGACGCTTCATCAGGGCGAGGCCCTTGCGGCTGCGCGTGGTGAGTTGTGTGCAGTACTCGAGGGCGGCCTGCGCCAGCTTGTCTGGCTCGACGACATAGTTCACCAGGCCCCACTGAAGCGCGGTCGGCGCGTCGATCCAGCGCGCGCCGAAAAATAGGTCCAGGCTGCGGCGCATGCCAACGGCGCGCGGCAGACGCTGCGAGCCGCCCCAGCCTGGCACGAGCCCGAATTGCGCATGCTGGTCGCCCACACGAAAGTCGCTCGCCGCGAACACGACGTCGCAGGCGAGCATCAACTCGCAGCCACCCGCCAGTGCCAGGCCCTGGCATGCCGCGACCACTGGCAATTCACTCGTCTCCAGGCGCCGCAGCACGGTGTGCCCCAGCCGCAGAAATTGCGCAACTCTTGCCGGGTCGCTGCGCAGCGCCTTGAATTCGTCGAGGTCGGCGCCGGTGCAGAAGTTCTTGCCCTGCGCCCGCACGAGCACCGCGCGCACGCCCGAGCCAGGCTGCTCGAATTGATCGATGGCCGACTCGATGGCGCCATGCGCGGCGAACGACAGGCAGTTGAACTTGTCGGGCCGCGCCAGTTCGATCACGCCGACCGCGCCGACACGGCTGATACTGACCGGCGCGGTTTCCGGTGCCGTGCTCACTTCTTGTTCCCCGCCGCGTACTGCACCGCCATGCGTCCGACACGCTCACGCGCAACGATGAGCTTCATCACCTGCGCCGTGCCGTCGCCGATTTCCAGGCCCATCACGTCTCGCAGGCGCTGCTGGTGCGGCAGGTCCTTCGACCAGCCGTAGTGGCCGAACGTGAGGATGCACTGGTGGATTGCGTCGAACGCGGTTTTCGGCCCCATCCATTTCACCATCGCGGCCTGCGCCGTGTGCGGCTGGTCGGCGTCTCGAAGCGCCAGGCCGTGGTAACACAGCTGGCGGCACGCAGCGATCAAGGTTTCGAGCTCGACGAGCGGAAACGATACGCCCTGGTACTGCGCGATCGGTGCGCCCATTGCCTGACGCTCCTTGGTGTAGTCCCAGGTCTCGTCGAGCGATGCCTGCGCCGCTGCAATGCATTGCAGCGCGATCAGGATGCGGCTGAAATCGAAGCCTTGCATCACCTGGGTGAACCCCTTGCCCTCCTCAGCCATCAGGTTCTCCGCCGGCACGCGCACGTCATCGAAGAATACCGAGCCGCGCCCGACGATCAGACTGCCCACGTCGTTGAAGCGCGTGCGCGAAATGCCCGGCAGGTCCATCGGCACAAGGAACGCGCTGATGCCACGCGCACCCTCGTCGGGCTTGCCGGTGCGAGCGAAGAGCACCATCGAGTCCATCTGATCCGAAAAACTGATCGACGTCTTCTCGCCCGACAAGATGTACTCGCTGCCGGTGCGGCGCGCCTTGAGCTGCAGGTTGGCGGCGTCGGAGCCAACGCTCGGTTCTGTCAGGCCCAGACCGACGATCGACTCGCCGGCGACGATCCGGCCGTTCCAGTACCGGGCCAGTTCCGGATTCGCATGGCGGTGGATGATGGCCCCCAGCAACGAGCCCAGCAGCTGCAGGTAGCTGACGTTGAAGTCTCCGTAGGCGATCTCCTCGATGATCAGCCCGGAAGTCACGCCGCTCTGACCCAGACCACCATACTGTTCCAGAAGGTCCACGCCGATCAGTCCGAGCGAACCCATTTCCTTCATCAGCGCCCGATCCAACCTCGCCTGCGCTTCGCGCTTCTGGTAGTCGGGTTTGAGCCGTTCGCGGGAGAAACGCCGGGCTACGTCAAGCAATGCCCGCTGGTCGTCGTCGATCAACATGTTCCCGGTCTCCTTGTCGGTGCGGCCCTGCCGCGCCCAGGCAGTTCGCGAAGATCGTGTTTGCCCGCCCGAACAACTCGGCGCTATCATAGCTCGAACATACGTTAGTTAGACGCGTTGGACGGCCGCAGCGTCCGCGAGAAATCTCCCCGACATGGCCACCAAGTTCCGCGAGAAGCCGCCGCCCGTCGAAGCCGATACCGCGACCCGCGAGCGCATTCTGCTCGAAGCGGCGCGCCTGTTCCGCCACCGAGGTTATGCCGCGACCACATTGCGCGAGGTGGCCGACGCCTCGGGCATCAAGGCCGGCAGCATCTACTACCACTTCGAGTCGAAGGATCAGATCCTCGGTGAAGTGCTGGACAAGGGCATCCAGGTCGTCGCCGATGCGGTGCGCGAGCGTGTTGACGCGCTGCCCGCCGACGCCACCGCCCGCCAACGCGTTGCCGCCGCGGTGGAAGGCCATCTGTGGGGGCTGCTGCACCACGGCGACTTCACCTCCGCCAACATCCGTATCTATGGGCAGATCCCCACCGCCGCGAAGAACCGGCACCGCATGGTGCGCCGCGCCTACGCCGACTACTGGGACGCCCTGCTCGCGGACGCACTCAACCGCCGCGAACTGCGTGCTGACAGCAGCACAGCCGTGATCCGCCTGTTCGTGATCGGTGCCCTGAACTGGACGGTCGAGTGGTACAACCCACAGAAGGGTTCGTTCCAGGACTTTGTCCGTCAGGTGACCGACATCGTCTTCGACGGTACGTTCCGGCGCAAGTAGTCGCGCGCCGCCGGTACCCGACGGTCCCGGCCACACTGACCAAGCTGCCTCGGCGTGTTCGTTCGGCGGACACCCCACGGCAGGAACCCCGGGAATTCCATCATCTCCATCGAGGAACACTCGCCCCAGAATGCACCGCTGCGGCAGGAATACCCGGTGGCCGGTCCTGCCGAACGTTCGTTAGCTTGGCCAGAGATTCAGGGCAGGATGCGTATGACGTCGGCGCCATTGTTGACCACCACCATGGCGCGACGCGTCGCCGGGTCTGCTCAGGCCGGGCCGGACCGATGACGCCTGGCAGCGGCGCGACCGCGCCCGTGCTCGAATGCCGCGGCCTGGAGCGGCGCTTCGGCGGGCTGGTGGCGGTGAGTGGTGTGAGTCTGCGTATCGAGCGCGGCGAGATCTTCGGCCTCGTGGGCCCCAACGGCAGCGGCAAGACAACGCTCGTGAACGCCGTCACCGGGTTCTATCCACCCCAAAGAGGCGAGATCCTGCTGAACGGCGCCGACATCACTGGCCTGGCACCGCACAAGGTGGCTCGGCGGCACGTGGCACGCACGTTTCAGAACCTGGCACTGTTCAACGGCATGACTGTGCTCGACAACATCTTGCTCGGGCGCCATGTGCATCTCAAACCGGGTGTCGTGAAGACCGCGCTGTACTGGTGGTTGAGCCAGCCTGAGGAAGTGGCGCACCGCCATGTGGTGGAAGAGACGATCGAATTCCTGCAGCTGCAAGGCGTGCGCGACGACCCGGTCGAGACGCTGCCGATCGGCCTGAAGAAGCGCGTCGAACTCGCCCGCGCACTGGTCGCCGAGCCGGGGCTTCTGATCCTGGACGAGCCGATGGCCGGCATGAACCAGGAAGAAAAGGAGTACATGGCGCGCTTCGTCCTGGACGCGCGCGATGAACGCGGCATCACCGTGTTGCTGATCGAGCACCACATGGACGTGGTGCTGGGCATCTGCGATCGCATCATGGCGCTGAACTATGGCGAGGTCATCGGCACCGGCCTGCCTCGCGAAGTGGTGGCCAATCCGCGCGTCATCGAAGCGTATCTTGGCAAGGCGCACCAGCATGCTGCGTGAAGACCTCGCGCATGCCGCGGCCGATGCGCTGCAATGGGACCTGAACCCGCGCACAACGCTTGTGCGCCTGCTCGCAACCAACGCGCGCAGCCACGGCAAGCGCGTCGCGTTCCGTGAAAAGGCGCTTGGCATCTGGCAGGAGTTCACTTGGACCCAGGTGCTCGACGACGTGCTGGCGCTGGCTGCCGGACTGGAGCAACTGGGATTCAAGGCGGGCGACTCAATGCTGGTGCTGGGCGACAACCGCGTACGCCTGTACCTGGGCATGCTGGCCGCCGGGGCGTTGCGCGGCAGCGCGATGCCGGTGTATCCGGACGCGACGCCCGCTGAAGTACAGCACTTCGCGAGTGAGGTGCAGGCGGCCTTTGCGCTGGCCGAAGACCAGGAACAGGTCGACAAGCTGCTCGAGCTGCGCGAAAGCGCGCCGTCGCTGCGACACATCGTGTTCGACGATCCGCGCGGCCTGAACCACTACAAGGCCGAAGGCCTGGCCGCGTGGGAAGCGCTGCGTGACGCGGGCGCGCTGCGCCTGCGCGACACACCAGGCTTGCGCGAAAGCCTGATCGAGCGTTCACTGCCGCAGGATCCGGCGGTGTTCGTTCATTCTTCGGGCACGACAGGCAAGCCCAAGGGCGTGGTGCTGCAGCACTTCAACGTACTGGCCGGTGTGCGCAATGCGTTGCAGGGCACGGTGTTCGGCTGGGACGAGGAGATCCTTGCTTACCTGCCCATGGCGTGGATCGGCGATTTCGCCGTCACGATGGGCGCGGGCATCGCGCTGCGCTTCACGATCAATATTCCCGAGCGCCAGGAGACGGTGCTGCGCAATCTGCGCGAAATCGCACCCACGTTGTACCTGGCGGCGCCGCGCAGCTGGGACAACCTGCTCACCTCGATCCGGGTGCGCATGGAAGACTCGACGCCGTTGAAGAAACGCATCTTCGACCACTTCATCGACCAAGGGGTGGCGGTGGAGCGACTCAAGTTGGAGGGCAGGACGCCTTCGACGCTGCAGCGCCTGCAATGCCGCCTCGGTGAAGCACTGGTCTACGGCCCGCTCAAGGATCAGTTCGGGCTGAACCGCATGCGCACGGCGCTGACCGGCGGCGAGGCGATGGGGGAGGACACGTTCCTGTTCTATCGGGCGCTGGGCATCAATCTGCGCCAGCTCTACGGCCAGACCGAGAGCAGCGCCTTCAACGCGGTGCACGCCGCCGACGAAGTGCGGCTGCACACGGTGGGACGGCCGTTGCCCGGCGTGGAGGCGAAGATCGCCGACGACGGCGAGATCCTGCTGCGCTCAGAAAGCGTGTTCAGTGGCTACTTTCAGAGCATCGAAGCGAGCCAAAAAACCCTGGTCGACGGCTGGCTGCACAGCGGCGACGCGGGTTACATCGAACCCGACGGCCAGCTCGTCGTGCTCGGGCGCGTGGCCGAAGTCGTGCACACCGCCAAGGGCGAGCGCTTCATTCCGAACTACATCGAGAACCGGCTCAAGTTCAGCCCGCACATCAAGGACGTGGCGGTGATCGGCACCCAGAAGCGCCACCTCACCGCGATGATCTGCGTCGACCTCGACTCCGTGGGCCACTGGGCCGAGCTGCGCGGCATCCCCCACATCTCGTACGCCGACTTGTCGCAAAAACCCGAGGTCGGCGAACTCGTCGCCGCCGCGATCCGCCGCGTCAACGAGGCCCTGCCCGAAGGGCTGCGGATTCGCCGCTTCGTGAACCTGCACAAGGAGTTCGACCCCGACGACGGCGAAGTCACGCGCACGCGCAAGCTGCGACGCAATGTGATCGAGCAGCGCTACGAGACAGTCATCGAAGCGCTCTATTCAGCTGCCGAATCGGTGGTCATGAAGGCGCAGATCACGTACGACTCGGGCGATACCGGCACGATCGAGCGCACGCTCGCGCTGCGGAATGTTTGAGATGGACATCTCCCTGTTCCTCGAACTTGCCGTCAACGGTGCGTTGTCGGGGTTGATGTATTCGCTCGTCGCACTGGGGATCGTGCTGATCTACAAGTCGTCGTCGGTGCCGAACCTCGCGCAGGGCGCGCTGGCGATGCTCGGCGCCTATGTGGCGCTGGCCGTGTTCGATGCGACCAAAGCGCCGATGTGGCTGACGATTCCGCTGGCGATGCTCGTCATGTTCGGCGTCGGCATGGGCGTGGAACGCGTGGCACTGCGGCGCCTGGCCGGGCGGCCGCTGGTGATGATCCTGATGATGACGCTGGCGCTGGACATCTTCATTCGAGCCGCCGCGCTGTCGGCCTGGGGAGCGACGAATCGCGTGCTGCCGCTGGGCATTTCGTCGGATCCGCTGTTCATCGGCGACGTCCTCATCAACCGCTCGTATCTCGCCGGCGGCGTGGTGGCGTTGCTGCTGTTCGGTTTCTTCGTGCTGTTTTTCCGCACCCGCCTGGGCATCGTGCTGCGCGCGATTTCGGACGACTACACCGCGTCCTGGTCGGTGGGGATTTCGGTGGAGCGCGGCGTGGCGCTGTCGTGGGCCCTGTCATCGGCGGTGGCCACACTGGCCGGCGTGATGTGGGCCTCGATCCAGGGCGTGGACCAGTCGCTTTCGCAACTGCTCCTGATGGGCGTGGCGGTGGCGGTGCTCGGCGGGCTGGACAGCATTGGCGGGGCCATCCTGGCGGGCGTGCTGCTCGGTGCGTTCCAGGGCGTGGCGTCGGGTTATCTCGATCGCCTTGTCGGCGGCGGCAGCCGTGAACTGGTGGTTGCCGCGACGCTGGTGCTGACAATCCTGATCCGTCCGCATGGCCTGTTCGGCCGCGAAGACATCGAGCGAATCTGAATGTTCTACCGTCAGGCCGGCATCCACCACACCACCTACCGTGGCGACAGGCAACTGTTCCCCGTGCCGTTCGACCGCCACCTCATCGTCGTGCTGTTCGCGCTCGGGGTGGCCGCGCCATTCATCCTCAGCCCGCTCTACCTGAAGAGCTACATGCTGCCGTGGCTGATCTGGACGGCAGCGGCGCTCGGGCTGAACCTGATTCTTGGCTGGGCCGGCCAGTTTCACTTCGGTTACGCCGCGGTGATGGGAATCGGCGCCTACACCGCGGTGCACGCGGTGAAGAACGGCATACCCTTCGAGATCGGCCTGCTGCTCGCGGGGGCGATGGCTACGCTGATCGGCAGCGCCTTCGCGATCACGGCGCTGCGCGTGCGCGGCCTGTACCTCGCACTTTCGACGCTCGCGCTGCAATTCGTGATGGACTGGGTCATCAACAAAGTGCCCATCGTCAGCGGCGGCACGCAGGCGACGATCCAGGCACCGACGATGCGGCTGCTGGGCCAGCAGGTCACATCCGACGCGGGCCTGTACTACGTGGTCCTGGCGTGGTGCATTCTCGTCACGTTGTTCATGCTGAATCTGCGTCGCACCGGCCTGGGCCGCGCGCTGGTCGCGGTGCGCGAAAAGGACTTTGCCGCCGCGGTGATCGGCGTGAACAGTTTTTACTACAAGCTGATCGCGTTTGCGATGTCGTCGTTCATCGCCGGCGTCAGCGGGGCAATCCTGATCTTCACGTTCTATGGCGCCGTCACGCCTGAGCAGTTTGCGGTGAACGTGTCGATCCAGACGCTGGCGATGGTGATCGTCGGCGGCCTGGGCAGCGTGATCGGCTGCTACTTCGGCGTGGCGTTCATCCTGCTGCTGCCCGGCGTGGTGGCGAACCTGATCTTCGCGCTGGCCAAGGCGATGCAGTGGAACATCGGGATTGAGCTGCTGGCGCACATCCCGAGTTTGTTGTAC
The DNA here is from genome assembly GCA_031396305.1 of Rhizobacter sp. Lineage (GTDB taxonomy): Bacteria > Pseudomonadota > Gammaproteobacteria > Burkholderiales > Burkholderiaceae_C > JAEMQF01. The sequence goes on along the minus strand of JANNKM010000346.1, from coordinate 757 downwards.
GGTGTGCTCATCATCGGCTTCCTGCTGTACGAGCCATTGGGCCTGGCCAAGATCTATACCAACCTGCGCAACTATCTGATCTTCTGGCCCTTCGGCTACGCGCGCAAGTAGCCGTCGGTTGTTTACCGTCCCCGTCCCGCGAATCAATTCACTGCCCCAAGGAGCGAGCCCATGTTCAAACGATTCAAGCGAGTTCTCGGTGCCGCGACGCTGTTGCTCGCCGCGCAACCCGCGCTTTCAGCCGAGCCGATCACGTTCGCCCTGTGTTACGACCTGACCAAGGCCTACACCTTCATCACGCCGCAGATCGCGCAGGCGGTGAAGGACTATGCGGCAGTGATCAACCTGAAGGGCGGCCTGGAAGGCAGCCCGATCGAGATCGTCGTGCAGGACCATGGCAACGAGCCGCAGCGCGGCATCGAGTGCTACGAGCGCGTCAAGGGCAAGGCGATGACGATCGACCTGCTGTCAACGCCGGTGTCACGCGCCGTACTGCCGCGCGCGATGAAGGACGGCGAAATCATGATCCAGGCGCTCGTCGGACGTGGCGACGCGGTTGACGGTGAAGTCTTCAAGTGGGTGTTTCCGCTGGGCCCCACCTACTGGGGGCAGGCCGCGAACATCGTCAGCTATGCGAAGAAGAAAGCCGGCGGCAGCCTCAAGGGCAAGAAGATCGCGTTCCTCTACATCGACTATCCGTTCGGTCAGGAGCCGATTCCCCTGTTGAAGGAGTTGGAAAAGCGCGAGGGCTTCGAGC
>JANNKM010000336.1:0-7420 GCA_031396305.1 Rhizobacter sp. | reverse complement strand
TGATGCCGAAAAACGCCGGTTTCCACAGCACCAGATCGGCCCACTTTCCGACTTCGATGCTGCCCACCTCATGCGAAATGCCATGGGCGATGGCCGGGTTGATGGTGTACTTCGCGACATAGCGCTTCGCGCGCGCGTTGTCGTGGCGCTCGGAGTCCCGCGGTAATTTGCCGCGCTGCATCTTCATCTTGTGCGCGGTTTGCCAGCACCGCAGGATCACTTCGCCGACGCGCCCCATCGCCTGCGAATCGGAGCTGAACATGCTGATCGCACCCAGGTCGTGCAGCACGTCTTCGGCGGCGATCGTCTCCTTGCGGATGCGGCTCTCGGCGAACGCCAGGTCTTCGGCGATGTTGGCGTCCAGGTGGTGGCACACCATCAGCATGTCCACATGTTCATCGAGCGTGTTCACGGTGTAGGGCATCGTCGGGTTCGTCGAACTCGGCAGGAAGTTCGCTTCGCCAACGACGCGCAAGATGTCGGGCGCGTGGCCGCCACCCGCGCCCTCGGTGTGGAAGGCGCACAGCGCGCGGCCTTTCGTCGCCGCGATGGTGTTCTCGACGAAGCCCGATTCATTGAGCGTGTCGCTGTGGATCGCCACCTGCGTATCGGTTTGTTCGGCCACGTTCAGGCAGCAGTCGATCGCCGCGGGCGTCGTGCCCCAGTCTTCGTGCAGCTTCAGGCCGATCGCGCCGGCCTCGATCTGCTGGCGCAAGGCCTCGGGACGGCTTGCATTGCCTTTGCCGAGGAAGCCCAGATTCATGGCAAAGCCGTCGGCCGCTTGAAGCATGCGCGCCAGGTTCGCCGGCCCGGGGGTGCAGGTGGTGGCGAAAGTGCCGGTTGCGGGGCCGGTGCCGCCTCCCAGCATCGTCGTGATGCCGCTCGCCAGCGCCTCCTCTATCTGCTGCGGGCAGATGAAGTGGATGTGGGAATCGATGCCGCCTGCCGTGACGATGTTGCCCTCGCCGGCAATGATCTCGGTGCCTGGGCCGATCACGATGTCCACGCCGGGCTGCACATCCGGGTTGCCTGCCTTGCCGATGGCCGCGATGCGCGAGCCGCGTATCCCGATGTCGGCCTTGATGATGCCCCAGTGGTCGAGGAGCAGCGCGTTCGTGATCACGCAGTCGACGGCGTCATCCGGTCCGGTGCCGTTGGCGCGCTGGCTCTGGCCCATGCCGTCGCGAATCGTCTTGCCGCCGCCGAATTTCACTTCTTCGCCATACCCGACGGCTTGCCCATTGGGGCCCGTCCGACCTTCGCCGGCGTTCAAAGTGAGATCACGCTCGACTTCGATGATGAGTTCGGTGTCCGCCAGGCGCACCCGGTCGCCCACGGTGGGGCCGAACATTTCGGCGTAGGCGCGTCGTTGAATCGTGGCCATCGTGGTGTTCTTCTTCAGAGTGCGCCCTGCACCATGCCGCGAAAGCCCCAGACCTGCCGCGCGCCGGCGAAATCGACCAACTCCACGGTGCGCTGCTGGCCGGGCTCGAAGCGCACGGCGGTGCCTGAAGCAATGTTCAGGCGCATGCCGCGCGCGGTGGCACGGTCGAACTTGAGGGCGCCGTTGGTTTCGGCGAAGTGGTAGTGCGAGCCCACCTGCACCGGGCGGTCGCCAGAGTTCTCGACGACCAGCGTGAGCGTGCGTCGGCCCGGGTTGAGTTCCAGATCGGGGCCGTCGGTGAGCAATTCGCCGGGGTTCATCGCGGGTGTCCTTTGGCTTGGCTTCAAACGATGGGCTGGTGCACCGTCACCAGTTTGGTGCCGTCGGGGAAAGTGGCTTCGACCTGGATGTCGGGGATCATCTCGGCCACGCCGTCCATCACGTCGGCACGCGTCAGCACGAGCTTGCCGTCGCTCATCAGCGCGGCGACGCTCTTGCCGTCGCGCGCGCCTTCCATGATCGCCGCACTGATCAGCGCCACTGCTTCCGGGTAGTTCAGCTTGAGGCCGCGCGCACGCCGCCGCTCGGCGAGCAGCGCCGCCGTGAAGATCAAGAGCTTGTCTTTTTCGCGCGGGGTCAGTTCCATCAGACTCGGCTCGCAGGGTAGGGGAAATGCGGCACGATCTTATCGCTCGCCGGGCGCTGCGCTCGCAAGTACGGTGCCACGCTTGCGTGCGCGGACGCTCCATCGCGAACCCATTTGGTGCGGTTCACGCACAAAAACATGCGAAGCCTGCCGCTTCCCGCCTCGCGTGCGGCGTGGATGCATGTGGGGCGCCGGGCGTGAAGCAATTGGCACAGGCCTTGCTCAACTGGGCTGCAGCGAGATGAATTCTTGCCGCCCTACAGCCTTCCTCATCCGACATGGAGAACCCAACAATGAAACGTCGTCTTGCCCTGCGTACTCTGAGCGCCGCCCTGGCCGCCAGCGGCGCACTCTCGTTCACTTCGCTGGCTGCGCTTGGCGCGGACACCATCAAGGTCGGCATCCTTCACTCGCTGTCCGGAACGATGGCGATCTCCGAGACGGTCCTGAAAGATGTGGCCCTGATGACGATCGAAGAGATCAACGCCAAGGGTGGCGTGCTCGGGAAGAAGCTTGAGCCCGTTGTCGTCGACCCGGCGTCGAACTGGCCGCTGTTCGCCGAGAAGGCCAAGCAGTTGATCGCCCAGGACAAGGTGGCGGTGATGTTCGGCTGCTGGACCAGCGTGTCGCGCAAGTCGGTGCTGCCGGTCGTGGAAGAACTCAATGGCCTGCTGTTCTACCCCGTGCAATACGAGGGCGAAGAACTCAGCAAGAACGTGTTCTACACCGGGGCGGCGCCGAACCAGCAGGCGATTCCGGCAGTCGAGTACCTGATGAGCAAAGACGGCGGTGCCGCGAAGCGTTTCGTCCTGCTCGGCACCGACTATGTATACCCACGCACAACGAACAAGATCCTGCGCGCCTTCCTCAAGAGCAAAGGCGTTGCAGACAAGGACATCGACGAGAAGTACACCCCCTTCGGCCACAGCGACTACCAGACGATCGTTGCCGACGTGAAGAAGTTTGCCGCGGGCGGCAAGACGGCCGTGATTTCAACGATCAATGGCGACTCGAACGTACCGTTCTACAAGGAACTCGGCAACCAGGGCCTGAAGGCGACCGACGTTCCCGTCGTCGCGTTCTCAGTCGGTGAGGAAGAGCTGCGCGGTGTGGACACCAAGCCGCTGGTTGGGCACCTGGCGGCCTGGAACTACTTCATGAGCTTGAAGAACCCGACGAACGACGCGTTCAAGAAGCAGTGGGCCGAGTATGCGAAGGCGAAGAAGCTGCCTGGCGCCGACAAGCCGCTGACCAACGACCCGATGGAGGCCACCTACATCGGCATCCACATGTGGAAGCAGGCGGTGGAAAAGGCCAAGAGCACCGACACAGACAAAGTCATCGCCGCGATGGCCGGCCAGACCTTCAAGGCCCCGGGTGGCATGACGGCGACGATGGACGCGAAGAACCACCACCTGCACAAGCCGGTGTTCATCGGCGAAGTCAAGGCCGACGGCCAGTTCAACGTCGTGTGGAAGACGCCCGCACCGGTGAAGGCCAAGCCGTGGAGCCCATACATCGAAGGCAACGACAAGAAGAAAGACGAGCCCGAGAAGAAGTAAACCCGTCTGCGTCATCCCGGCGAACGCCGGGATCCATTCGCGAAAGCATGCTGAACGTTGCGAAGGCACGTCCCCGGCGGGCTGTGGATCCCGGCTTGCGCCGGGATGACTGTTTCTGGCCCGCGCATTCGATCTACCGTGAAACCCATGCTGCCCGTGTTCCGATCTCTGCTGCATTGCTGCTGTCTCACGCTGCTGGTGGGCGCGGGCGCATCGGCTCACGCCCTCACGTCCGAGCAGGTGCGCGCCATGGCGATCGGCGAAAGCGACGATCGTGCCGCGTCGATCGCGCAGGCCGCGACGAGCGGCGATGCGCAGGCGGCAGGCTTTCTGCAGGCCTTGCTTGCCGATGAAGTGAGGACTGCGGGAGACAAGGTCTTCATCGTTCAAGACGGCAAGGCGCGAGACGCCGCCACCGGCGCACCGGCGACGCTGCCCGACAACGCCGAAGACGTGGTCAACAGCAACCGCCTGCGCCGCGAACTCGATACCGCGCTCGCCTCGCTCAAGCTGTTTTCGCCCGATGTGGCGCAGCGCGCGGCAGCGGTGAAAGAGCTGCGTGACGGTGTCGACGAATCGCGCCTGCCGATCATCGACAAGGCGATCGTCGCCGAAAGCGACGCAAACCTCAAGTCCGCACTGCAACTGCTGCGCGCGAACATCCAAATATCGAGTGCCGACCAGGCGCAGCGCCTGGCCGCGGCGAAAGCGTTGCTGGACAGCGCGCACGGCGCGACGAAGACCTTGCTCCTGGAGCGGCTCAAGCCGGGCGTGGAAGGTGACGCCGAAGTGCGTGCGCAATTGCGCGAGACACTCGCGGCGGTCGAGTCGCGCCTGGCCTGGGGCGAACGCCTGGGCGTCGTCTTCACCGGCGTCAGCCTGGGGTCGATCCTGCTGCTGGTGGCGCTCGGCCTGGCGATCACCTATGGGCTGATGGGCGTGATCAACATGGCGCATGGCGAACTGATGATGATCGGCGCCTACGCCACCTGGCTCGTGCAAAACGCCTTCAGGTCGCTCTTCCCCGGCGCCTTTGACGCCTACATCGTCGCCGCGATTCCCTTGTCGTTCCTCGCCGCGGCGCTCGTGGGCGCGGCGATGGAACGCAGCGTGATCCGCTGGCTGTACGGCAGGCCGCTGGAGACGCTGCTCGCCACCTGGGGCATCAGCCTGGTGTTGATGCAAGGCGTGCGCAGCTTGTTCGGCGCGCAAAACGTGCAGGTGGAAAACCCGGCGTGGCTGTCGGGCGGTGTGGACGCGCTGAGCAACCTGACGCTGCCCTACAACCGCATCGCCATCATCGCCTTTGCCGCGCTCGTGCTGGGCGCCGTGGCGCTGCTGATCGCCAAGACGCGACTCGGCCTGTTCGTGCGTGGTGTGACGCAGAACCGCGCGATGGCGGCGTGCACGGGAGTGAACACCGCGCGAGTGGACAGCTATGCATTCGCGCTGGGTGCGGGCATCGCCGGCCTGGCAGGCTGCGCGCTATCGCAGGTCGGCAATGTCGGGCCGGACCTGGGGCAGGGTTACATCGTCGACTCTTTCATGGTCGTCGTGCTCGGCGGCGTGGGGCAGCTTGCCGGCACAGTCTACGCAGCGCTCGGCCTGGGCGTGTTGAACAAGTTGCTCGAGGGCTGGGCGGGCGCAGTGCTCGCCAAGATCATGGTGCTCGTGTTCATCGTCATATTCATCCAGAAGCGGCCGCAGGGCATCTTTGCGATGAAGGGCCGGAGTGCGGAGGCATGAGCGCAATCCACCCCGTCCGTCATCCCGGCGAACGCCGGGATCCACCGGCCGAGGATCACGGCGCCATACGGCCGTCACTGCTCGCTCAAGCAGTGGATCCCGGCTTTCGCCAGGATGACAGGGGTGTGAGGCTGCTCAGCGCGAAGGCCTGGTCAGGTGTGCTGGTTGCGGTGCTTGCCGTGGGCGTGCTGATGCCGCTGCTGAACCTCGCAGTGCCAGCAGGCAACGTGCTGCACGTGAGCGACTACATGGTCGGGCTCGTCGGCAAGATCATGTGCTACGCGATCTGCGCGCTGGCGATGGACCTGATCTGGGGCTACACCGGCATCCTGAGCCTGGGCCACGGCGTGTTCTTTGCGCTGGGCGGCTACGCCATGGGCATGTACCTGATGCGCGAGATCGGGCGCGACGGCAACTACAAGAGCGACCTGCCCGACTTCATGGTCTTCCTCGACTGGAAGGCGCTCCCGTGGCACTGGGCCTGGAGCGACTCGTTCGTCGCCCAGATGCTGCTCGTCGTGCTCGTGCCGGGCTTGCTTGCGGGCCTGTTCGGCTACTTCGCCTTTCGCTCGCGCATCAAGGGCGTGTACTTCTCGATCATCACGCAGGCGCTCACCTTTGCTGCGATGTTGCTCTTCTTCCGCAATGAAACCGGCTTCGGCGGCAACAACGGCTTCACCGACTTCAAGCGCATCCTGGGCGTGCCGATCGCCACGCCGCACCTGCGCATGTGGCTGTTCGTGATCACCGGGCTCATGCTGATCGGATTCTTCGTGTTCGCACGCTGGCTCGTGCAGAGCAAGTTCGGCCGGGTGCTGCAGGCGATCCGCGACGCCGAGAACCGCGTCATGTTCACCGGCTACGACCCGCTTCGCTACAAGCTGACGATCTGGGTGATCTCCGCGGTGATGTGTGGCATTGCCGGCGCGCTGTACGTGCCTCAGGTGGGCATCATCAACCCGAGCGAGATGTCGCCCGCGGCGAGCATTGAAATCGCGATCTGGGCGGCGGTGGGCGGGCGCGGCACGCTGATCGGGCCGATCGTCGGCGCGTTCTTCGTGAACGGCGCGAAGAGCTGGTTCACGCAGGCGTTCCCGGAAGTCTGGCTCTACGTTCTTGGTGCGCTGTTCATTGCGGTGACGCTGTTCCTGCCCAGCGGCCTGGTCGGCTTGTGGGGGCGCTTGCGAAAGCGCGCGCAATGACTCCCGAGCTGATGAAAGCGGGTGCGCGAATTCGCACCGAATACGAGAAACGCATCGCCGAATCGAAGGGCTTGTCAGGCGGGCGCGACGCGAGCTACAGCCGCGTGGTGCAGCCGGGCGTGCTCGACGTCGCCCACGGTGCGATTCTCTACCTCGACGACATCACCGTCAGCTTCGACGGCTTCAAGGCGCTCAATGCCTTGAGCCTGTCGATCAGCGCGGGCGAACTGCGTTGCATCATCGGCCCCAACGGCGCGGGCAAGACGACGATGATGGACGTGATCACCGGCAAGACGCGGCCCGACGCCGGGCGCGCGTTTTTCGGCTCGACGATCGACCTGCTGCGCCTGCGTGAAAACGCGATCGCGTCGGCGGGCATCGGCCGCAAGTTCCAGAAGCCCACGGTGTTCGAGCACCTCAGCGTGTTCGAGAACCTGGAGCTGGCGCTGAAAGCCGACCGCGGTGTGCGTGCCTCGATGTTCTTCCGCCTCGGCGGCGAGCAGCTCGACCGCATCGGTTCGATGCTGACGCTGATCCACCTCAAAGACAGCGCGCAGCGCGTCGCCGGTTTGCTGTCGCACGGCCAGAAGCAGTGGCTCGAGATCGGCATGCTGCTGATGCAGGACCCGAAGCTGCTGCTGCTCGACGAGCCCGTGGCCGGCATGACCGACGAAGAAACCGAGCGCACCGCCGAACTGTTTCTCTCGCTCGAAGGCAGCCACTCGCTCGTGGTCGTCGAACACGACATGAAGTTCATCGGTGAACTCACGCAGAACGGCAAGAACGGCAAGAAGGTGACGGTGTTGCACGAAGGCAGCGTGCTCGCCGAAGGTCTGCTCAGCGAAGTGCAGGCGAACGAAAAGTCGTTGAGGTCTACCTC
>JANNKM010000332.1:0-35579 GCA_031396305.1 Rhizobacter sp. | reverse complement strand
TGTCGCGCACCTTGAAGACGATGTCGCGCTACGGGCTGGTGGATCTCTAACGCGACAAGACGCATGTCAGGCCGGTGGTGAAGGCGACTGGATTCCGAATCATGGCCGCCGCCTGAGGTCGTGCGTCACTGCCCCGTGTTGCGAACGACGAGACGCCGCCGTCCGGGGCAGGGCGGTGGCAGGCATAGTCCCCGAAGCGTGGCAAGCGACGAGGCCGGCGATAGTCCTCGATAGTCCGCGAAGGCTGGCTGCAACCTGCGTAGACTGGTTTTCTCGGTCCTGATCAAACGAAATTCGAGCGTTTTCGGTCTGACGGTAAAGTTGACGGTAAAGCCGCAGCCTCTAGTTATTTAATCCATTGGCGACAAGGGGTTAGCGATGCAGGAAATGATGGAGTGGGAGTGAGGTTGGACATGGCGACCCAGAAATCACCTTCCGACGAAGCTGAAACCTCGATCGTGCGCGTGCCCGGGTCCGCCGCGGGGGCGCCGCTGTCCAAGGCGCAGAAGGCGTTCAACCGGCTGATCGAGAGGATCCAGGAGCAGCGCCAGGTGCTCGCCGCGTGGCAGGAGTTCGTGCCCAAGTTCTATCAGCGCGTGGCCGCGGAGCTGGACCCGCTCCAGGAGCGTTGCGATCGGGCGCAACTCGCGCTGGCCAAGGTCTTCGATGCGGCGCATGGCAGCGCGGGCATTACGAAGCGTGAGCGTGCCAAGCTTGCGATGCTGGTGCTCGACATCTGCTCGCAGTTGCTGCCGGATGACAACGACTCGGATGCGCAGGCCGAACTGATCGCGCTGCACGACAAATACAGCGACACCAGCCACGCCGAACTGAAGGAAGAGGAGACCGAGCTCTTCAAGGACATGGCCGAGACCGTGTTCGGCGTCGCACTCGACGACGCCGAGGCCGCAGGTTCGCCCGAAGCGGTTCGCGAAGCCTTGCATCGCAAGTTGCTCGAACAACGTGTCGCGCAGTCCGAGCCCGAGCCCGCGGCGCCGGTGCGGCACAAGTCGGCCAGGGCGCTGGCCAGGGAAGCGAAACTCGCCCAGGCCGCCCAAGCCGCGACGCAATCGGTGCGCGAGATCTATCGCAAACTCGCCAGCGTGTTGCACCCCGACCGCGAAGTCGACGCAGCGGAGCGCGGCCGAAAGACCCTTCTGATGCAGCAGGTGAATCAGGCGTACGCCGACAAGAACCTGCTGCGCTTGCTCGAGCTTCAAATTCAGATCGAGCAGATTGACGCCGCGTCGCTGGGCTCGCTCAACCCGCAGCGCCTGGGACACTACAACCAAGTGCTGACAGAACAGTGCGCACAACTGGAACATGAGATCGAAGCCCTGGTGGCGCCGTTCGTGCCTCAGCTCGGCGCACTCGCGCATGGCGGCCTGACTCCGCTGACGGTGGATCGTGCCCTCGATGGCGACATTGCGGCGATGCGTCGCGAAGCGCAGCGCGCCGAACATGAACTCAAGCGCTTGTCCGACCGCTTGGCGTTGAAGGCATGGCTCAAACACGTCAAGGTCGAGCGTCAGCGCGACGCTGATACCGCATTCGATGAATTGTTTGACGCATACACCCACACGCGTTGAAAGGGCATGCCATGAAGACGCCACTCGACACTCTGGCCGAACTGGTGGTGAAAGAGGGCGTCGGCGTAGGACGGCTGACGCACGCGCAGCGCACGCTCGCGCTGGGACTGGCGTGGTGCAGCCTGCCGGCAGGCATGGTGCAGCGAGAAGCTCAGGTGAATGTCGCATTGCAACGCGCGCTTGCCGGGCCCTGTGGTTTCCTGGGCATCGACCATGTGGAACTGCGCCGCTGGCTCGTCGACTGCGGCTGGATGCAGCGCGACGGGTTTGGCCGCGAGTACCGGCGCATTGACGCGGCCATGCTGAGGCCGCCATTGCAGAGCACCGCGGCGATGCTGGAGTCGATGGACACAGGCGCATGGGTGGCCGAATTGCGCGGCGCCACCGCAGCGCGGCGCGACAAGTGCCGTCACGACTGGGAATCGCGCAGTGCCGAGACCTCGCGATGAATGACGAGCAGGCGCAACAAGACATTGCCGGCATGCGCCTCGCGCTGGACCAGGCGCAAAACGCCTGGCTGGTCGGTGAAGTGCCGGTCGGGGCCGTCATCTTTCGCGACACGCCTTCAGGGCGCCAGGTGCTCGCCACGGGCTACAACCGGCCGATCACGGAACATGACCCGACGGCGCATGCCGAGATCGCAGCGCTGCGGCACGCGGCGACGCTGCTGAGCAATTACCGCTTGCCCGAGTGCGAGCTGTACGTGACGCTCGAGCCCTGCGCCATGTGCGCCATGGCTTTGCTGCACGCGCGCTTCAAGCGCGTCGTGTTCGGCGCCCGCGACCCCAAGACCGGCGCTGCCGGTTCGGTGCTCAACCTTTTCGACATGAAGCCACTGAACCACCATACGGAACTGGTCGGTGGCGTTCTCGAAACCGAGTGCGGCCGCTTGCTGAGCACGTTTTTCGAGGAACGGCGCGAGCAATTCAGAAAGCGCCGTGCACTCGCCAGCGAATCGACAGCGATGGCCGACGCGCCGATCCCGACGGGCGAAGCAATCGAGATCGAACAGCAGTCGATCGAACCCTGAGTGTCCCCAACTCATCATGCCCGCATCAATGGCCTCGCTCACCCTGTTCACCCCCGCCGGCGTCTTGCTCAATGGCAAGGGAGTGCGCCAGGCCGCGAAGCGACTCAAGGGCTTGGGCTTCGATGTGCGGATCGATGAAGCCGCGCTGCTCAAGCACCAGCGCTTCGGCGGCGACGACGGAGCGCGTCTGGCCGCGATTCACCGCGTGGCAATGCAGGCGCCGAGCATCGCGTTGGCCACACGTGGCGGCTACGGCCTGACGCGGCTGCTCGATCGAATCGACTGGAAGGCGCTCGCGCGAAGCGCAGAGAGTGGCACGCGCTGGGTCGGGCACAGCGACATCACGACGCTGCATCTGGGAATGCTCGCCCACGCGAAGGCGCCGGGCAGGGTGGGATGGGCCGGGCCCCTGGCCGTGGAAGACTTTGGCCGCGACGACGTTGACGATGTGACGCAAGCGTGTTTTGTTGAAGCCATGGGCGGCGAGCTCGAAGCCGTGGGTTTTCGCACCGAGGCTGGCTTCGACAATCTCAACGTCGCGGGCCTGCTCTGGGGCGGCAACCTGAGCATGGTGTGCTCGATGCTCGGCACGCGGCATTGGCCCCACGTCAACGGCGGCGTGTTGTTCCTCGAGGACGTGAACGAGCATCCGTACCGGATTGAGCGATGCCTGCTGCAGCTGCATCAGGCAGGAGTGCTGGGCGCGCAGAAAGCGGTGCTGCTCGGCGCGTTCAACAACTACAAGAAGTCGCCGCTGGATCGCGGCTTCACACTGAAGTCCGCTGTCGAGCACCTGCGCAGCGTGACCAGGGTGCCGATCCTCACCGGTTTGCCCTTCGGCCACGTGCCCACCAAGGTCAGCCTGCCCGTCGGCACCCGTGTGAGGCTGCTGGTGGATGGCCGCAACGCCTTGATCGGCTGGTGAGGCGTCGCGTCCAGGCGAGTGCGCTCGCGCTCGCACCTACACCATGCGCGCCCCCTGAGCAGAGTGCGGCATCGTGGAGAATGATTCCATGACCCGCGAACCCGATCTGTTTGACCCCCCGCCGCCCGGCGACGACGCCGTGGCGCTGGCGCAATACGCGGAACGTGCGTATCTCGAATACGCGCTGAGCGTCGACAAGGGCCGCGCCCTGCCCGACGTGTGCGACGGGCAAAAGCCCGTGCAGCGGCGCATCCTGTACTCGATGCAGCGCATGGGCTTGAGCTTCGGCTCGGGCGGCGGCGCGCGGCCGGTGAAGAGCGCGCGTGTCGTGGGCGACGTGCTCGGGCGCTTCCACCCGCACGGCGACCTGGCGGCCTACGAGGCGCTGGTGCGCATGGCGCAAGACTTTTCGCAGCGCTATCCGCTGATCGACGGCCACGGCAACTTCGGCTCGCGCGACGGCGACGGCGCCGCGGCGATGCGCTACACGGAAGCGCGCCTCGCGCCCATCACGCGGCTGCTGCTCGACGAGATCGACGAAGGCACGGTCGACTTCATACCGAACTACGACGGCTCGACGCAGGAGCCGCGCCTGTTGCCGGCGCGGTTGCCTTTCGTGCTGTTGAACGGCGCCAGCGGTATTGCGGTCGGACTGGCCACCGAAATCCCGTCGCACAACTTGCGCGAAGTCGCTGCTGCCGCAGTGGCGTTGCTGAAGGACGAAAAGCTCGACGACGAAGAGTTCGCTGCGCTGATTCCCGGGCCGGACTATCCCGGTGGCGGCCAGATCATCAGCAGCGCGGCCGACATTCGGTCGGCCTATGCCACTGGACGCGGCAGCCTGAAGGTGCGGGCCTGCTGGAAGATTGAGGAACTGGCGCGTGGCCAGTGGCAGTTGATCGTCACCCAGTTGCCACCGGGAACGAGCACGCAGAAGGTGTTGGAGGAAATCGAGGAGCTGACCAATCCCAAGGTCAAGCTCGGCAAGAAAGCCTTGTCGGTCGAGCAGCTGCAACTCAAGGCGACGGTGCTGGCCGTGTTGGACGCGGTGCGCGACGAATCAAGCCGGGAGGCCACCGTGCGCTTGGTTTTCGAGCCCAAGACGAGCCGCATCGACCAGCAGGAACTGATCAATGTGTTGCTCGCGCATACGAGTCTGGAAAGCTCCACGCCGATCAATCTGACGATGATCGGCGCCGACGGCCGGCCCACGCAAAAGAGCCTGCGCCAGATCGTCGATGAATGGTTGCGTTTTCGCGTGCAGACCGTGCAGCGGCGTTCCCGGTTCCGTCTGGACAAGGTGCTGGCGCGCATTCATGTGTTGGAGGGGCGGCAACTCGTGCTGCTGCACATCGACGAAGTGGTGCGCATCATTCGCGCTGCCGACGATCCGAAGCCTGCTCTGATGGAGCGTTTCAAGCTCAGCGATGTTCAGGCCGAACACATCCTGGAGATCAGACTGCGCCAGTTGGCCAGGCTGGAAGCGATCAAGATCGAACAGGAGTTGAAGGAATTGCGCGCCGACCAGGAAAAGCTCGAAGACATACTGCGCAGCCCGGCGGTCCTGAAGCGCAACGTGATCAAGGAGATCGAGCTTGATGCCAAGCAACATGGCGATGAGCGACGCACGCTGATTCAGGAGGACAAACGCGCGGTCGCCGAAGTCAGGGTCATCGACGAACCGGTGACGGTGGTCGTGAGCATGAAGGGCTGGGTACGTGCCCTGAAGGGGCACGAGATCGAGGTGGCGGCGCTGGCCTTCAAGGCAGGTGACTCACTCTACGGTACGTTTGCGTGCCGCAGCGTCGATTCACTCCTCGTGTTCGGCAGCAACGGGCGGGTCTACACCGTGAGCGTGAGCGCCTTGCCGGGTGGGCGCGGTGACGGTGTGGCGATCACGTCGCTGATCGATCTGGAATCGGGCACCGCTCCCGCGCACTACTTTGCCGGGTCGGCGCAGCTCACCTTGATGCTTGCCGGAACCGGGGGCTTCGGTTTGCTGGCCAGGGTGGGCGATCTGGTCTCCCGACAAAGGGGCGGCAAGGCGTTCCTGAGCCTGGAGGCAGAAGAGAAACTGCTGCCGCCGAGCTTCATCGGCACTGCGACCCGGGTGGCGTGTCTCTCCCTCGCGGGGCGGTTGCTCGTGTTCGGACTGGACGAGATCAAGCTCCAGCCCAACGGCGGACGAGGCTTGACGTTGATCGACCTGGATCCGAAAGACGCGTTGGTCAGCGTCGCTGCCTTCACCCAAGCCCTCCAGGTTCTGGGAACCGGGCGGGCAGGCAAGGCCAAGGAAGAGACCCTGAGTGGCAATGCGCTCACGCCGTATGTAGGCAAGCGGGCACGCAAGGGGCGCAACCAGGCGGTGATGCAAAAGGCGTTGAGGGTCGTTGCCATCTAATCCTTCTGCCTGCACGGGCGCGCGTTCACCGCAGTTCGCTCGGCCTTTCGCAGGTCGCTCGGCAGTCTGGGGACGCGGAAGGCGGTCTGAGCGCGTTTCACCGGCGAGCCGGGTCTTCCGCATAGTGAGATTGAGGCATGCTGCGGTGCGGCAGAATTTCTCATCGTGAGGTTATTCTTTCCATATTGCGGAACGTGTGCGTTAACCTGTTGATTTATTTGGATAAAAATTTTAGTCTTATATAAGACAGAAGTCATTTGAATGGCGATTTGCCGGATACGCTTGCGAAGCTTTTTTTTTTAATCCGATTCAACCGACGACCACCCACGGAGCCCACCCATGACCCAACTGACCCGCGATCAACAAGTTGCCGCCCTCGAAAAAGACTGGGCGACGAATCCGCGCTGGAAGGGCGTGAAGCGAACCTACAGCGCCGCCGATGTGGTGCGCCTGCGCGGCTCGCTCGCCATCGAACACACGATCGCACGGCGCGGCGCCGAGAAGCTCTGGACGCTCGTCAACACTGAGCCCTTCGTCAATACGCTCGGTGCTCTCACCGGAAATCAGGCGCTGCAGCAGGTCAAAGCCGGCCTGAAGGCGATCTATCTGTCGGGCTGGCAAGTCGCCGGCGATGCGAACTCCGCCGGTGAGATGTACCCGGACCAGTCGCTGTACCCCGTCAATTCAGTGCCGACGGTCGTCAAGCGCATCAACAACACGTTCCAGCGCGCCGACCAGATCCAATGGTCGGAAGGCAAGAACGACATCGACTTCTTCGCGCCCATCGTCGCCGATGCCGAAGCCGGGTTCGGTGGCGTGCTCAACGCGTTCGAACTGATGAAGGCAATGATCGAAGCCGGTGCCGCGGGCGTGCACTTCGAAGACCAGCTTGCCTCGGTGAAGAAATGCGGCCACATGGGTGGCAAGGTGCTCGTGCCGACGCGCGAGGCTGTCGCCAAGCTCGTCGCCGCGCGCCTGGCGGCGGACGTGATGGGCACGCCCACGCTCGTGATCGCGCGCACCGATGCCGAGGCGGCAGACCTTGTGACGAGTGACGTCGACCCGATCGACCAGCCGTTCATGACGGGTGAGCGCACGGTGGAAGGCTTCTATCGCAGCAAGCCTGGATTGGCCCAAGCAATAGCGCGCGGTCTGGCGTATTCGGAAGTCGCCGACATGGTGTGGTGCGAAACCGGCAAGCCGGACCTTGCCTACGCCAAGGCGTTCGCCGACGCGATTCACAAGAAGTTTCCCGGCAAGCTGCTCGCCTACAACTGCAGCCCGAGCTTCAACTGGAAGAAGAACCTCGACGACGCGACGATCGCCAAGTTCCAGCGCGAACTCGGCGCGATGGGCTACAAGTTCCAGTTCATCACGCTGGCAGGCTTCCATAGCCTGAACTACAGCATGTTCAATCTCGCGCACGGCTACGCGCGCAACAACATGAGTGCATTTGTCGAACTGCAAGAAGCCGAGTTCGCCGCTGCCTCGAAGGGTTTCACGGCGGTGAAGCATCAACGCGAAGTGGGCACGGGTTACTTCGACGCCGTGACCACGACGATCGAGCGCGACGCGTCCACCGCCGCGTTGAAGGGCTCGACGGAAGACGAACAGTTCTTCGACCAGAAGCACGGCTGACGCGGCGCAGCGTCGAAAACCGAAAACGGGCCCGGTGGCTGCATGCTGCCGGGATTGACTGCGGCGATGCGAATCGGGTGCTGGCGGCCGAGTGTGGAGCGACAAACTCAGGCATCGGGTATCGTTGCGCCCGCACCCGACATCCACGCTCATGGTCGACGACATTCCCACCTTGCGCCGCATCCTGCGCGAAAGCCGCACCGTGGCCATCGTCGGCCTGTCGGCCGAATGGCACCGGCCGAGCAATTTCGTGGCGAAGTATTTGCAGCAGCATGGCTACCGGGTGATCCCGGTGAACCCACGCTACACCGAGGTGCTGGGGGAGCGCTGCTATGCGAATCTGACCGACATCGCCGGGCCGGTGGACATGGTCGATGTATTCCGCCGCAGCGAAGACGTGTTGCCGATTGCGCAAGCAGCGGTTCGCATCGGCGCGAAGTGTCTTTGGCAGCAGATCGGCGTCATCAACCGCGACGCCGCTGCATTCGCAAGCGCCGCCGGACTGGACAGCGTGATGGACCGCTGCGTGAAGATCGAGCATGCGCGCCTGTTCGGCGGTCTGCACTGGGCCGGTGTGAATACGCGTGTGATTTCCGCCAAGCGGCCGGTTTGAGGTTTTTGCAGAATGGCTGACCGCGAGTTCAAGCAGGAGACTCTGGCGATTCACGCCGGGCAGATTCCCGATTCGGCGACCGGTGCGCGCGCGCTGCCGATCTATCAGACGACGAGTTTCGTCTTCGACAGCGCGGACCACGCGGCGTCGCTGTTCAATTTGCAGACCTTCGGCAACGTCTACTCGCGCCTGTCCAACCCCACTGTCGCGGCGCTCGAAGAGAGAGTCGCTGCGCTCGAAGGCGGGCGCGCGGCGGTGGCGTCAAGCAGCGGCATGGCCGCCGAGGCGATGGCGCTGCTGACGATCCTTCAGCACGGCGACCATGTGGTTGCGGCGGGGTCGCTCTATGGTGGAACGGTGACGATGCTCTCGGTCAACCTGGCGCGCTTTGGCATCGAAACGACATTCGTGGATGCGACGTCGACCGAGGCCTTCGCCGCGGCGATGCGCCCCAACACACGCGCCGTGTTTGCCGAGACGCTCGGCAACCCGAGTCTGGTCGTCTTGGACATTGCCGCGGTTGCCGATGTGGCGCACGCTCATGGCGTGCCGCTGATCGTCGACAACACCGTGCCGTCGCCGTTCCTGTGCAACCCGATCGCGCTGGGCGCCGACATCGTCGTGCACTCGGCGACGAAATACCTTGCGGGCCACGGAACCACGCTTGCCGGGGTCATGGTCGAGCACGGTAAGCCGCGCGGCGCTTTCGCATGGGACAACGGCAAGTTCCCCGGCATGACCGAGCCCTCACCGGGCTACCACGGCGTCAAGTTCTACGAGACCTTCGGCGACTTCGGCTTCACGATGCGCGCGCGCATGGAGAACCTGCGCGTGCACGGTGCCGCGCTTGCGCCGATGAGTGCGTGGCAGATCCTGCAAGGCATCGAGACGCTGCCGCTGAGAATGGAGCGGCACTGCGCCAACGCGTTGCGTGTCGCGCAGTTCCTTCAGGCCGACCCGCGCGTGAGCTGGGTCAACTACCCCGGATTGAGCGACCATCCGAAGCACGCATTGCTGCAACGCCAGATGCGCGGTGCGTCGGGCCTGCTCGCCTTCGGCGTGAAGGGCGGCCTCGCCCCCGGCGTGAAGTTCATAGAGTCCGCGCAACTGATGAGTCACCTCGTCAACATCGGCGATACGCGCACGCTCATCAGTCACCCCGCATCGACCACGCATCGACAGCTCGACTCGGCGCAGCAACTGGCCGCCGGCGTGCCGCCCGACATGGTGCGCATCTCGGTCGGGCTGGAGCACATCGACGACATCGTCTGGGACATCGACCAAGCGCTCGCCGCGGCGCACCGCTGACGCATGGCTGTCGTTTTCCCGGCGTCGGCCTGGGCAGTCGCCGCTGCGCTGGTCTTGGCGGCCTGGCCGGCAGGAGCGCAGGACACGGCGTCGAACGCGGTCGCGAAACCCCGCCCGCGCATCGGCCTGGCGCTTGGTGGCGGCGGTGCGCGCGGCGCGGCGCACATCGGCGTGCTCGAGGCGCTGCAGCAACTGCGCGTGCCCGTCGATTGTGTATCGGGAACGAGCATGGGTGCGGTGGTCGCCGGAGCGTTTGCCGCAGGCGTGACGCCCGTGCAGATGCGAGAGGCGATGGCACGCGCCGACTGGAAAGACATGTTCTTCGACTCGCCCGACTGGGCAGAGAGAAATTTCCGCAGCAAGCAGCTTGCGCAGCGTTTCCTGTCGGGCACCGAGGTCGGCGTCACCCCGCGCGGCCTGCAGTACCTTCCGGGCGTGCTGACCGGGCAGAAGATCAAGCTGTTCCTCAACCAGCTGGTGCACGACGATCGTGTCGCGCGCGACATCGAAACGTTACCGCTGCCGCTGTCGCTCATCGCCACCGACATCGGCACCGGTGAGCGCGTCGTGATGCGCGAGGCCAGCCTGACACAGGCGATGCGTGCAAGCATGTCGATTCCCGGATTGATGGCGCCGGTTGAGCGCAATGGCCGCCTGCTGGTCGATGGGGGACTGGTCGACAACGTTCCGGTTCGCGAGGTGCGCGAGCTCTGCGACGCCGACGTCGTGATCGCCGTCAATGTGGGTTCGGCCTTGCTCGACGCGAAAGACGTAACTTCCCTGTTCGCGGTGGCAGCCCAGATGGTGGGGATACTGACCGAGCAGAACGTGAGTCAGGCGCTTGCGTCGCTGCGGCCGGCCGACATCTATATCAAACCCGAGCTCGGGGACATCACGGCCGCGGACTTCGATCGCCACGCCGACGCCGCGACACACGGCCGTGTGGCGGTCGAGGCGGCGGCTGGCCGGCTGGTCGCATTGGCGCTGGACGAGCGCGACTATGCGCAGTGGTGGGCTCGAATCCACACTGAACGCGGGCTGGCGTTGCGCGTCGACGCAATCGAAGTTGCAGGGCTGCCGCAGCTCGACGCGGCGGCTGTGCTGCGCCATGTGACGCAACGGCTGGGGCAGGCGCTGGATACGCGGGCCCTGAATCGAGACTTGCAGCGCGTCTTTGGCGACGCGTACTACGAAGGCGTGGACTACGCCTTGATTCCTCAACGCGGGCGCAACGTGTTGCGCATCACCGCGCAAACAAAGCGCTGGGGCCCGGACTTCCTGCGTTTCGCCGCGGGCTTGAACAGCACGCTGCGGCGCGGTTCGACCTACAGCTTGCGCGGCGCGTATCAGAAGACAATGTTGAACCGTCTCGGCGCCGACATGATGTTGACTGGCGAAGTGGGCAGCACGACAAGCCTGGCGGCGCACGTCCATCAACCGCTCGACGCGGGGCAGCGCAGCTTTGTCGAAGCCGGCGTGCGCGCCGCGCGAACCACCTTCAACGTATTCGAGGGCGAGGCCAGGCTCAGCGAGTACCTCGTCCGCAGCCACACGCTCGACGTGGCAGTGGGGCTGAACCTGGGGTTGACGGGACAACTGCGCCTGGGTTGGATCGAGCAGCAAAAGACCTACGAGCTCGACACCGGCTCCGCGATATTCCCGCGCGGCCCGTATCGAACCCCCGGCTGGTACTCCAGCGTCGACCTCGACCAGCTCAATGACCCCGATTTCCCCTCCGCTGGCTGGGCTGCCAAGGCCTCTTACTTCGTGCCCGGCCGCGCTGACTTCACGCGTCTGAGCGGGGAAGGGCGCGCCGCGACCACCGCCGCCGGTTTTGTGTTTGCCGCACGCCTGTCCTACACCGGTTCACCGCGCGGCGTCTTGCCGTTTCACGAGGCTGCGGCATTAGGCGGGCTGCTCAATCTGTCGGCATTCGGCTTGAATCAACTGCTGGGTGACAACGTTCAATTCGGCCAGATTCGTGCCGAGCGGATCATCCGGCGCCTGCCGATCGGGCTGAGCGGTGACCTGCGCGCCGGCATCGCCGTCGAGGCCGGCCGCGTCGGCGTGCGCTACACCGAAACGGCGCGCGCCGGTTGGCAGGACTCGGTGCTGCTCTACGTCGGCGGGCCCACGCCGATCGGCCCGCTGTACCTGGGCTATGGGCATTCGAGCCGCGGCAGCTCGAACGCGTACCTGTTCATCGGCAGTCTGTGACGATTCGAGTGTGTGGCAGTTTCGCGTGGACGAAGTACAGTCAGGGGCCGGAAACGTGCGGGCAGTTGAACACTTGCCACAGCGCCTAGACACTGCCACCAGGAGTGCCCAGCAATGATCCCGAACCCCCAGGCGTTTGTGTTGCGTGAGGCTGATGCGCGTGGCGTCGTCAAGCTCACGTTGAATCGCCCCGAGTCGTTCAACGCGCTGTCGCAAGGCATGCTCACGGCGCTGCAACGCGAATTCGACGCGTTGATCGCCGATGAATCCGTGCGCGTCGTCATCCTTGCCGCGGCGGGGAAGGCGTTCTGCGCCGGACATGACTTGAAAGAGATGCGCCGCGAGCCGTCTCTGCAGTACTACCAGGCGCTGTTTGCCCAATGCACGAAGCTCATGCTCAGCGTGCAGAGTCTGGGCGTTCCGGTGGTGGCCAAAGTGCAGGGCATGGCCACGGCCGCAGGTTGCCAACTCGTGGCGATGTGCGATCTGGCGGTGGCAGCGAGCACGGCCCAGTTTGCCGTCAGCGGTGTCAGGTTCGGGCTGTTCTGTTCGACGCCAAGCGTGGCGCTGTCGCGCAATGTCGGGCGCAAGGCGGCTTTCGAGATGCTCGTGACAGGTGACTTCATCAGTGCTGATGCCGCGCGCGACAAAGGCCTCGTGAATCGCGTCGCCGACGCCGACGTGCTGGACGAATCTGTCGAGCAGCTCGTCGCGGCGATTCTGTCCAAACCGCGGGTTGCCATCGCGATGGGCAAGCAGCTGTTCTATCGCCAGCTCGAGAAGGGCATCGCCGCGGCTTACGAAGACGCCGGCCAGACGATGGCCTGCAACATGATGGATCACACGGCGCTGGAGGGCGTGCAGGCCTTCATCGACAAGCGCCCGCCCGACTGGCTCGCTGGCTGAGGCGGCTTGGGGGCGCCGGTGCCCGATACAAGAGTGCGCATCTGTAGCGTCTCCATACGCACACTGCGCCGGGTGCTGCAGCGAGGCGCCGCAAGCCGCCTGCCCAAGTGACGCCAAGCGTGAATTCGACTCGCAGTGTGCGCACCCGGGGGCTGCGGTGCGGGTGATTGCACCGGGAATCGACCGATGATCCACCCTTGCCGCCGGGCTGGCGTGACCGTGGCGGCCCGGCTGGTACCCGTCGCACCTCATGAACGCAGTCAAATTCGCATTGCTTGGCCTGGTCGGCGTCATCGGACTGGTGATCTCGACCTTCGGTCCGTTCAAGATTCCCTACGCCGAGACGCTGGCCAAGACCTACTACCGTCACGCGATCGCAGGGCTGCTGCTCGTCGCGTTCTTGCTCGGCGGACTGATCGCCATCGCGGTGCACACGCTCAATCCAAATCAGTTCAAGTCGCAGATCGTTCGCTACGTGCAGGAACGCACCCAGCGTGAGTTGATCCTCGACGGTGAACTCGAGCTGAGCTGGTTTCCCAAACTGGGTTTCACGGCGGGCAAGGCCTCGTTGAGCCAGCATCGCAGCGCGCGCGAATTTGCAGCAATCGACAGCGCCCGGATCACGATTGCATGGTTGCCTCTGCTGCGCCGGCAGGTGCAGATCGACTGGGCGGAGGTGGACGGGCTGCGCGCCCAAGTCGTGCGCTTCAAGGACGGCAGCACGAATATCGACGACCTGGTACGCGACCTGGCGACGATTTCGCCCGAGCGCATCGACATCGAAGGCCTGCGCCTGACGCGCGCGACGCTGCAATGGAATGACGAGCTTGTGTTTCAACGCGGCAGTTTGAACGACGTGAATTTGACGGTGGGCCGGCTCACCGACGGGCTGGCCGCGCCCGTGACGGCGAGTGTTCGCGTCGATGCACCGCATGCGGGTGTCGATGCGCGCCTGTCGCTCAAGGGCCGACTGCTGTTCGATGCGCAAGCCAAGCGCATCGAACTGGCGAAGATCGACGCGCAACTCGAAGGCAAGTCGCTCGGGGTGGACAACCTGGCGCTTCACATGAAGGCCGACGTGACCGGCCACCTCGGGCTGAACACGCTGAGCGCGGAAAACGTCGTGATCACTTCGTCGAGCAAATCGGGGCTGAGTGTCTTCAACGCGCGCGTTGCCGCACCGGAACTGAGGATCATCGAGCGCCGCTTTCAGGGCAGCCAGCTCAGCATGGACTTGAGCGTCGCGCACCCCGACCAGACGCTCACCGCAGCGCTGCAGGTGCCCGGTTTCGAGGGTTCAGGCCGCAAGTTGCGCGGCGCGACGGCGAACGTGCAGGTGTCGATCCGTGGCGCCGGAGCGCAGCAGCGCGCGCAACTGAGCAGCCCTGTCGTGTTCGATCTCGATGCCGGTCCGCGCCTGGAGTTCGAAGCCATCGACATGACGGCCAGCGCCAGCCACCCGGCGCTCGCGACGGAGATCCCATTGGTGGCAGGCGGCAGGGTCGTGCTCGACATGAGCCAGCGCAGCGTGCATCTGGCGCTGTCGGGCAAGCTCTCCAACCATGAACTGCGTGGCCAGCTTGCGCTGAGCGACTGGCGCCGACCGCACTGGACCTTCGAGGTTGCCGCTGAAGCAATCGACCTCGACGCGATGCTCGCCCAGCCTTGCAAGGCGCGCTGGGACGACTCGATGGCCGTGGACATCTCGGTCCTGCGTGACTTGTCGCTTGCGGGCCAACTGCGGGCCGAGAAGGTCAAGCTGTGCGGCGTGACCGCGAGTTCGTTTTCTGCCCAGTTCGACGCGCAGCGTTCTGCACTGCATATCACGCCTGTCAAGGCGAAGGCCTACGGCGCCGCGCTGGAGGGTTCGATCGCGGTTGACGCTTCCGGCACACCACGAATTGCCTTCAAGGGCAACCTGTCAGGGCTGGACTTGCGTGCGGTGCGCGCTGACGTCGCGCACCTGCCGTGGCTCGACGGCCGGGCCGAGTTGGCCTGGGACGTGCAGGCCACGGGCGGTAGCCTCGGCACGCTGCGCGCCGGGCTGAGCGGGCCGGTGTCGCTTGGCGCGCACAACGCAAAGATGGCGGGCGTGGACTTGCGCACCGCCTTGCTCCAGGGGCGCAGCGAAATGGGCAAGGCGTCTGCTTCGCTGCAGCAGGACTTCAATCCGGATGCGGTGACGCAGTTCAACGAGATGAAAGCGCGCATCGAGCTGCGCGAGGGCCAGGCCCAGGGTCAGAGTCTCGAAGTCAGCGCAGGTCCCATCCAGGCAGTCGGAGCGGGCGAACTGTGGCTCGACGCAGGGCGGCTCGACGTTCGACTCAGCGCCAGCGTAGGCAAGGCCGCAGCGGAACTCGCTGCACTGACAGGCGTGAGCGTTCCTATCCACGTCACGGGAAGCTGGCGAGCGCCGCAATACACCTTCGACTTCGGCGCGGCCACTGGCGGCATGGCGAATCGACCAGTGGATCCCGCGCCCGCGCCCATGGAAGTTGCCCAGGGCGGTGCGGCGTCACCCGACGCCGCAAAGCCTGCTCCGGTGGTCAATGCCGTGAGCGCGGTGGCTCAGACTCCCACTTCAGTCGTGACCCGCGCTCCTGCCGCGGTGCGCGCGCCTGCCGCGGTACGCGCGCCTGCCGCGGTGCGCGCGCCTGCGCGCACGTCCACACCGGTCGTCGCCCCAACGCCCGCCGCCGCGACGGCACAGCGCAAGCCCGCGCGCTGAGCGGCGGCCGACGCGGCTTCGCCACGCAACCGCGCAAGATCCAGAATTCAGCCAGGACGATCGGACGCCGCGAGCTTGTTCCAGGCGCGCCAGCCGACGATCGAAAGCAAGATGAAAATTGCGTAGAGCATGACGGTCAGCCACAACCCCTTGTAGGCAAACAGAGCCACGCTGACAACGTTCACCACCAACCAGGCCGGCCAGTTCTCGACGTACTTTCGCGCGAGCAGCCATTGACCGATGACGCTGCCCGCGGTGGGGAATGCATCCCACCAGGGAACGTCGGTGTCGGTGGCTGCAGCGAGGAAGGCCCCGGTCGCCGGCCAGGCGACGGCAAGAACGATCAGCGCGATCCAGCGGCTTCGCGTGCCGAGTTTGCGCACGCGCAGTGCGCTGCCGTCGGCCCGCGTGCCGCGCAGCCACTGCCACCAACCCCAAGCTGCGATGAGTGCGAAGAAGACTTGCAGCGACGCTTCACCGTACAGCAGGCTGCTCCAGAACAGGCCGAAATAGAGCAGCGAACTCGCGATGGCCAAAGGCCACCCGAGCGGATTGACGCGAATATTGCACGCGACCATCGCCAAGGCGAGCGCGAAGGCGATGAGTTCGAGCCGCGTGACAGGCGCGCCCCACAGGGTGAAGGCTTCGATGAGGAGGATCTGCATGACGCGATGGATCCCGACTTTCGTCGGGATGACGGGCAGGCCGACGAAAGTCGGCGCGGGCCTCAGCGCCTGGGCACGCTGAGCTGCACCAGGATTTCGTCGGGCTTCAACATGCCAAGCTCAAAGCGCGCTTTCTCTTCGACCATCTCCAGACCTTCTTTCAAGTCGCGCACTTCGGCTTGCAGTTGAACGTTCCGGGCGCGTGCGGCGTCATTCGTCGCGAGCTGCTGGCGCAGCTTTGCGTCGAGTTCGCTCGTGCGCGGCACGCCCGACTTGCCGAACCACAGCGCGGCGTGCACGAGCAGCAGCAGGGCAACCAGGGCCGCCGTCAGAAGGCGCATCGTGACCGCCACGAAGCCACCTAGCGCAGCGAGTAGAACGCCGCGCGGCCGGGGTAGCTGGCCACCTCACCCAGGTCTTCTTCGATGCGCAGCAGTTGGTTGTACTTGGCCATGCGGTCGCTGCGGCTCAGCGACCCGGTCTTGATTTGCCCGGCGTTCGTGCCCACCGCGATGTCGGCGATGGTCGAATCTTCCGTCTCGCCGGAGCGGTGGCTGATGACGGCCGTGTAGTTGGCGCGCTTGGCCATTTCGATCGCCGCGAAGGTTTCGGTGAGCGTGCCGATCTGGTTGATCTTGATCAGGATCGAGTTGGCGATCTTCTTTTCTATGCCTTCGCGGAAGATCTTCGTGTTGGTGACAAACAGGTCGTCGCCGACGAGTTGCACCTTCGCTCCGAGGCGTTCCGTGAGGTGTTTCCAGCCGTCCCAGTCGCCTTCGTGCATGCCGTCTTCGATGCTGATGATGGGGTACTTGTCGACCCAGGTGGCGAGCATGTCGGTCCACTCGGGCGCACTGAGTTGCAATGCCGAGCCTTCATCGATGCAGTACTTGCCGTCCTTGTAGAACTCGCTGGCCGCGCAGTCCAGGCCGATGCAGATTTGCGTTCCCGCGGAGTAGCCCGCCTTGTCGATCGCCTCCAGGATCAATTGAATCGCCGCCTCGTGGGTTGCCACGCTCGGCGCGAAACCCCCCTCGTCGCCGACTGCGGTGCTCATGCCCCTGGCGTCGATGATCTTCTTCAGGGCCTGGAACACTTCGCAACCGTAACGCATGGCTTCGCGAAAGCTCGGCGCACCCACGGGAATGATCATCAGCTCCTGCAGGTCGAGCGTGTTGTTCGCGTGCGCGCCGCCGTTGATCACGTTCATCATCGGCACGGGCATCTGCATGCTGCCCGAGCCGCCGAAGTAGCGGTACAGCGGCAGGCCGGATTCCTCAGCCGCGGCGCGTGCCACCGCCATGCTCACCCCGAGCATGGCATTGGCGCCCAGGCGGCTCTTGTTCTCGGTGCCGTCCAGATCGATGAGGGTGCGGTCGAGAAACGCCTGCTCGCTCGCGTCCAGGCCGGTCACGGCTTCCGAAATCTCCGAGTTGATGTGCTCCACCGCCTTGAGCACACCCTTGCCGAGGTAGCGTGCCTTGTCGCCGTCGCGCAGTTCGATCGCTTCGCGCGAGCCGGTCGACGCGCCCGAAGGAACCGCCGCACGGCCCATGATTCCGGATTCCAGCAGCACGTCGCATTCGACCGTCGGGTTGCCGCGGCTGTCGAGGATTTCGCGGCCGACGATGTCTACGATTGCGCTCATTCAATGTCCCCGTGAGGTGATGCCAACTTATCTCATACGCCTTCGACGACAACCATGTGCATCACCGCCGCGCCTTTGCGTGCAGCGCGCGCCTTGCCGTATTCGGTGGATTCGTAGAAGGCCCTGGCCTTTTCGACCGAGGGAAATTTCAACACGACGAGCCTGTCAGGCTGCCAGTCTCCCTCCAGCACTTCCGAAGCGCCACCACGCACGCACACCTGCGCGCCGTGCGCGAGCATCGCCGCCGAGGAGAGTTTCTTGTACTCCTCGTACTGCGCCGGGTTCGTGACGCGCACGTTCGAGATGATGTAGCCGCTGCTCAAGGTTCTGTCTCCAGGCTCATGGTTCAACAAGTGAAGTGATCTTCCAGCAAAGGCTGGCTCTTGATCACCCGGTCCAGCGCCAGCAGTTGTTCGAGCAAGGCGCGCATGTGTTTCAACGGCACGGCATTGGGTCCGTCGCTCAGCGCCTTCGCCGGGTCGGGGTGGGTTTCCATGAACAGGCCCGAGATGCCGACTGCCACGGCGGCGCGAGCCAGCACCGGAACGAACTCGCGTTGACCGCCGGAACTTGTTCCCTGACCGCCGGGCAATTGCACCGAATGGGTCGCGTCGAACACGACTGGCGCACCCGTTTCACGCATGATCGCCAGGCTGCGCATGTCGGACACGAGGTTGTTGTAGCCGAAGCTCGCGCCGCGCTCGCAAGCCATGAAGTTGTCTTCGTTCAGCCCCTTTTCGCGCGCCGCGGCGCGTGCCTTGTCGATCACGTTCTTCATGTCGTGCGGCGACAGGAACTGGCCTTTCTTGATGTTCACCGCCTTTCCGCTTTGCGCGACGGCGTGGATGAAGTCGGTCTGACGGCACAGGAATGCCGGGGTCTGAAGAACGTCAACGACCTGCGCCACCGCCGCGATCTGGTTTTCGCTGTGCACGTCGGTCAGCACCGGCACTTTCAGTTCGCGCTTGATTCTGCCCAGGATCTCCAGCCCCTTGTCCATGCCGGGCCCGCGGAATGTGGTGCCGCTGGAGCGGTTCGCCTTGTCGAAACTCGACTTGAAGATGAAGGGGATGCCGAGCGCGCGTGTGACCTCCTTCAACTGCCCTGCAACGTCCATCTGCAACTGCTCGGACTCGATCACACAGGGGCCGGCGATCAGGAAAAAAGGTTTCGCCAGGCCGACCTCGAAGCCGCACAAATTCATGACGACCCCCACGGCGCGTGCCGCGCCGTGCCCCTGGTGGCGGCTGATGCCGGCTCGAGGCGGCTCGGCGTCAGCCTCATGCGGCAACCTTCTCGACTCGTTCCGCCTGATGCCGCAGCGCCGCCGCGATGAACGAATTGAACAGCGGATGCCCATCCCAGGGGGTGGACTTGAACTCGGGGTGGAACTGCACGCCCATGAACCACGGGTGCACGCTGCGCGGAAGTTCCACGATCTCGGTCAGCTTCTCGCGCTGCGTCAGGGCTGAAATCAGCAGACCGGCCTCGGTGAGACGATCCAGGTAGTTGACGTTCGCCTCGAAGCGATGGCGATGTCGCTCGCTCACGACGTCGCCATAGATCTCATGGGCAAGCGTGCCAGCCTTCACGTCCGAACTCTGGCCGCCCAGGCGCATTGTGCCGCCAAGGTCTGAGGTGGCGCTGCGTCTTTGCACCGTGCCGTCAGCGTCCTGCCACTCCTCGATCAAAGCAATTACAGGATGCCTGCAATCGGGTTCGAACTCGGTGCTGTTCGCGCCGGCCAGGCCTGCCTTGTGGCGCGCGAATTCGATCGTCGCCACCTGCATCCCCAGGCAAATGCCGAGGTAGGGCAGCTTGTGTTCGCGGGCGTATTGCGCCGCGAGTATCTTGCCTTCCACGCCACGCTTGCCAAAGCCGCCGGGCACGAGAATGGCGTCAAAGCGGCTCAAGTTCGCCACGTTGCCGGGGTTCAGATCTTCCGAATCGACGTACTCGATCTTGACTCGCGCATGGTTGTGAATCCCGGCGTGGCGCAGCGCCTCATTGAGCGATTTGTACGAGTCCGACAGGTCGACGTACTTGCCGCACATCGCGATTGTCACCTCGAACTTCGGGTGCTCGACTTCGTCCACCAGCCTGTCCCAGCGCGTCAGATTCGCCGGCTTGGTGTGCAGATGCAGCTTGGCACAGACGAGTTCGTCCAGGCCCTGCGAATGCAGCATGCGTGGTACCTTGTAGATGGTGTCGGCGTCCCACACCGAAATCACGCCGAACTCGGGCACGTTGGCGAACAGCGAAATCTTCGCCCGCTCGTCGTCGGGGATCGGCCGGTCGGCGCGGCACAGCAGCGCGTCGGGCATGATGCCGATCTCGCGCAGTTTCTGCACGCTGTGCTGCGTCGGCTTCGTCTTGAGCTCACCCGCTGCGGCGATCCAGGGCACGAGCGTGAGGTGCAGGAACGCCGCGTTCGTCGGCCCCATCTTCAGACTCATCTGGCGCACCGCTTCGAGGAACGGCAGCGACTCAATGTCACCCACCGTGCCGCCGACTTCGACGATCGCCACGTCCATGCCGCGCTCGCCGCGCGACGGCGCTTCGTCGCTGCGGTTCGGGTTCAGACCGGCGCCGCGCCGGATGAAGTCTTGAATCTCGTTGGTGACATGGGGTATCACCTGGACTGTCTTGCCGAGATAGTCGCCACGGCGCTCCTTCTCGAGCACGCTCTTGTAGATCTGGCCGGTCGTGAAGTTGTTCGCCCGGCGCATGCGCGTCGTGATGAAGCGCTCGTAGTGGCCGAGGTCCAGGTCGGTTTCCGCGCCGTCTTCCGTGACGAACACTTCGCCGTGCTGGAACGGTGACATCGTTCCCGGATCGACGTTCAGATACGGATCGAGCTTGATCAGGGTGACTTTGAGGCCGCGCGATTCGAGAATCGCCGCGAGGGACGCCGAAGCGATGCCCTTGCCCAGCGAGGACACCACACCGCCGGTGACGAAGACGAACTTGGTCATTGTGTGCAGCGCCTGCGGATACGCAAACGCCGGGGTGGGAAAGCGCGATTATAGGAGTGGGGTCGAGCCGGCCTGGGCAGGCCGGCTGGCGCTTGCAGGCGCGGCAAAGGCGTCGAGCCAGTGCAAGACCGCGTCTGCAGTGGCTTGCGGCAGCTCCATCGGGAACAGGTGCGTGCCCTCCAGCATGCTGATGCGCGAGTGCGTCACCCGCTGGATGACGCGAATGCCGACGCGCTTCAACTCCGCCGACTGTGTGCCGCCGATGAAAGCGACCGGGCAGCGCAGCGGATGCGCGCGCAGGTGCCGCGACAAATGATCCGGCAGGGTGTTGTAAATCGAGGTCTCGATTCTCCGCGCAAAACTCAGCTGTTGCTCCTGGCCGCTGGCTTCGAGGCCACAGGCCAGGTAGTCGTCGAGCACGCCCTCGGCCCAGCGCGCAAACACCGGCTTTGCTGCAAAGTGCGCGCGTGCCGCGGCCACGCTGGGCCAATGCTCGCGCCTGCGCTTGGACACATGGCCGGGCGAGAAACGCTCGCCGATTCCCGCAGCCTTGGCGAATTGCACGGTGCGCGCCATCCAGCTGGGCAGGATCGGCGAATCGAGCAACACGACGCCGCGCACCAGGTCCGGCCGGCGCGCCGCGGCAAGCACGCTCAGGTAGCCACCGAGTGAGTGCCCGACGAGATAGGCCGGACCGTCCGCCTCCATCTCGATGAAGTGCAGCAACTGATCCCGCAAGTGCGGCCAATTGCTCGTCACCGGGTAGCGCGAGTCGTGGCCGATTTTCGGCAACGCAATGACGCGCCAGCCGGCTTCGCGCCAGTGCTGGAAGACGCGTTCATAGGTGCCGGAAGGAAAACCGTTGGCGTGCGCGAAGACGATGCTGCGCCGGCCCGCGCCTTGACCTGGTTGCGTCATGCCGATTTTTCCAGCAGTGCTTTCAGGCGGTACAGCGCGTCCTGAGCCTGCCGGGGCGTCAGCGCATCGGTATCGATCGCCTCCAGCGCAAGTTCGATCGGGTTGCGCTGCACCTCGGCCAGCGGCGGGGCCGGCGCAAACAGGTCGATTTGCGCCTGCCCCTGAACACGCTGCGCTTCCAGCGCTTCCAGAGTCGCCCGCGCCTGGCGCACCAGATGGCCGGGCATGCCGGCCAGGCGCGCCACTTGCACGCCGTAGCTGCGGCTCGCCGGGCCGGGCTGGATTTCATGCAGGAAGACGATGGTGTCACCGCTTTCGACAGCCGACACATGCACATTGACGGCGCGTTCGTGCTTCGCCGGAAACTCGGTGAGCTCGAAATAGTGGGTCGCGAACAGCGTGAAGGATCGGTTGCGCTCGTGAAGGTGACTCGCGATCGCGCCGGCCAGCGCCAGGCCGTCGAAGGTGGACGTGCCGCGGCCGATCTCGTCCATCAGCACGAGCGAGTGTTCGGTCGCGTGGTGCAGGATCGCGGCAGCCTCCGTCATTTCGAGCATGAAAGTCGATTGCGCATTCGCCAGGTCGTCGGCCGCGCCGATCCGTGTATGGATGGCGTCGATCGGGCCGAGCCGGCACTCGCTCGCCGGCACGAATGAGCCGATCGCTGCGAGCAGCACGATCAGCGCGACCTGGCGCATGTAAGTGCTCTTGCCGCCCATGTTCGGGCCGGTGATGACCTGCATCTTGCGCCGCGCATCGAGTTGACAGTGATTCGCGATGAAGTTGCCAGCGCCTGTTTCCAGCAGCCGCGCTTGCACCACCGGATGCCGGCCGCCGACGATGTCGATGCACGGTTCGCGCACGAATTGCGGGCGGCACCAGCCCAGGCTCGATGCGCGTTCCGCCAGCGCCGCCAGCGCGTCAAGTTGTGCCAATGCACGCGCCAGCGCGCTGAGGGCTTCCACCTGCGGCTGCAGCGCGTCAAGCAGTTCGTCGAAGAGCAGCTTCTCGCGCGCCAACGACCGCTCCTGGGCCGACAGGGCCTTGTCCTCGAAGGTCTTCAGCTCGGGGGTGATGAACCTTTCAGCGTTCTTCAACGTCTGGCGGCGCCGGTAGTCGAGAGGCACCTTGCCGGCCTGGCCGGCGCTGACCTCGATGTAAAAGCCGTGCACCTTGTTGTACTGAACCCGCAGGTTCGTTATGCCGGTGCGCGCGCGTTCACGCGTTTCCAGCTCGATGAGAAAGGCGTCGCAGTTCTGCGCGATGCCGCGCAACTCGTCGAGTTCGGTGTCGAATCCCGGGGCGATGACGCCGCCGTCGCGCAGCAGCACGGCGGGTTCTTCGGCGAGGGCAGCGCCGAGCAGCGCCGCAATCTGGGGTGGCGGGCGCATCGCCTCCAACAGCATGTCGAGCAGCACGGCGCGCTGCTGCGGCACCTGGGAGCACAAGCCGGGCAACTGCACCAAGGTGTTGCGCAGACCCGTGAGTTCGCGTGGGCGCACTTGGCGCAGCGCGATGCGCGCGGTGATGCGCTCGACATCGCTGATGCCGCGCAACGTTTCGCGAAGCCGCGCCACATCGGCGGCCAGCAACTCCGCCAACGCGTCGTGGCGCTGCCGGGCCACGCTGCGCTCGCGCGAGGGATTGAGCAGCCACTGGCGCAACGCCCGGCTTCCCATGCCGGTGCGGCAGGTGTCGAGCAGCGACAGCAGCGTGGGTGCGGCCTCGCCGCGCAGCGTTTGCGTCAATTCCAGATTGCGCTGAGTGCTCGGCGGCAGATCGAGCAGGTCGCTTGCGAGCTGCACTTCGAGCCGGCGCACGTGGGCGAGTACCCCGCCCTGGGTGCGCTCAGCGTAGCTCAGCAGTGCCGATGCCGCGGCCTGCGCGGCGAGCAGGGTTTCGGCGTTGAAGCCGGCCAGGCTGGCGACTTGCAGTTGTTCGCAGAGTTTGCGTTTTCCCAGCGCCGCATCGAATTGCCATGCGGCTTGCGCGGTGATGGCGAAGCAGGAAGTCTGCAGCGAGATCTGCAACGTGGTGGGCATTTGCTCGCGCTCGAGCAACACTTCGGCAGGGCCCAGGCGCGCGAGCCAGCCTCCGAGCTCGGCCTCGGTGCACTCCGTGAGGCCGATTTCGCCACGCGTCAGCGCCAACCACGCCAGACCGAACCTGGCGCCGCGCCGGCACACGGCGAGCAGGACGGCATCGCTCTTCTCAGCGAGCAGTTCGCTGTCGGTCACGGTCCCCGGCGTGACGACACGCACCACCTTGCGCTCCACCGGGCCCTTGGCCGTGGCCACGTCGCCCACCTGTTCACACAGGGCAACCGCTTCGCCCAGCTTGATCAACTTGGCGAGATAGCTCTCCACTGAATGCACCGGCACGCCGGCCATCACCACCGGCTCGCCCGCGCTGTTGCCGCGCGACGTGAGGGTGATGTCGAGCAGGCGATTCGCCTTGCGCGCGTCCTCAAAAAACAGCTCGTAGAAATCGCCCATGCGATAGAACACGAGCGTGTCGGGATGCTCCGCCTTGATGCGCAGGTACTGCTGCATCATCGGCGTGTGGCCG
Organism: Rhizobacter sp.; assembly: GCA_031396305.1. Classification (GTDB taxonomy): domain Bacteria; phylum Pseudomonadota; class Gammaproteobacteria; order Burkholderiales; family Burkholderiaceae_C; genus JAEMQF01. Next base: position 11,450 of record JANNKM010000332.1, on the reverse strand, counting down.
GACAGGTCAACCGCCGGGATGGCTGCGCTCCTCGTGGGGCTCTTGCTCACTTGCTCATCGGCGCCGCTGAGAATCAAGGCGTGTCGCTGTCCCTGGCCGGCGCTGCGGGGCGGCGCACGCGCAGTGCGGTGGTCTTGCGCGGTGCGTCGCCGGGCGCCGATGCGCCTGCATGCGCGGCTGCCAGCGCTTCCTCTGGGGTCAGGTCTTGCGTTTTGCCACCCAGCTCCGGTGTGGCGCCCTTGCCGACCTGCGAATACGACCCGAGCATCTGCACCAGTTGCCCGTATATCTTGGGGTTGCCGGCTATCACTTCCTTCTGAAAGAGAAAGTCACTCTCGCCGGTGAAGTTGCCGACCAGGCCGCCGGCCTCGGTGACCATCAACGCGCCGGCTGCCATGTCCCAGGGGCTCAAGCCCGGCTCGAAGAAGCCGTCATAGGCACCGGCGGCGACGTGGCACAGGTCGAGCGCGGCCGAGCCGGGGCGGCGAACGCCCGCGCATGACTGCATCACGAGTCCCAGCATCTCCATGTAGCGCTTGAAGTCGTCGCCCCTGCGAAACGGGAACCCGGTGCCGATGAGCGCATCATTCATCCGATTGCGCTTGGAGACACGCAAGCGCCGGTCGTTGAGAAACGCACCGCGCCCCTTCGAGGCGATGAACAAGTCATTGCGAGCCGGGTCGTAGACCACGCCTTGCTGCAACTGGCCGCGAAACGACAGCGCGATCGACACGCAGTACATCGGCAGGCCGTGGATGAAGTTCGTCGTGCCGTCCAGCGGGTCGATGATCCAGATGTATTCGCTGTCTTTGGCGCCGTGCGCGCGGCCCGACTCTTCGGCGAGGATGGCGTGGCCGGGGTAGGCGTCGAGCAAGGTGTCGATGATCGCGGCTTCGGCCGCGTGGTCCACCTCGGTGACGAAGTCGTTCGGCGCCTTCGTGTTCACCGTGATCCGGTCCAGGTCCACCGAGGCCCGGCTGATCACGCTGCCGGCGCTGCGCGCCGCCTTGACGGCGATGTTGAGCATCGGATGAAGCGCTTGCGTCATGGGCGGCCGGCGTGTGCCGGTGGGTCAGGGGTGGCTGGCGGATGGAAAGAGCGGCGCAAACGAACACGCGTCGACAGAATCGAACACAGCTGCTGCGGATAATGCGAGTTTAGCTGCCAGCCCCGGCCACCCACGGATCGCCCACCCCATGCCCGGCCACGACCCCACGCGTTTCATCCTGATCGGCACCAGCCACGCGGGCAATGTGGGCGCGGCGGCGCGGGCAATGAAGGTGATGGGGTTTTCCGATCTGGTGCTCGTGGCGCCGCGCGATCCGAACCTGCAGCGCAAGGCCGAGGCCGTGGCGATGGCCAGTGGCGCGACCGATGTGTTGGCCAACGCCCGCGTCGTTGCCGACATGACCCAGGCGCTCGACGGCATCACCTTCGTCTGCGCCACGGCAATGACGCCACGCGACTTCGGCCCGCCGACGCACGCCCCACGCGACTTGCTGGCCGCGCTGAAGGATTCGTCGGACCGTGTCGCCTTTGTGTTCGGCTCAGAGCGCTTCGGCATGAGCAACGACGACGTGTACCGCTGCCACGCGTGTCTGAGTATCCCGACACGCGCCGACTATGGCTCGCTGAACCTGTCGCAGGCGGTGCAGCTCATCGCCTACGAATGGCGCCAGGCGCTCGGAGGGTTCGACGTCGTGCCACGGACGACGCATACCCCCCGGGCCGATGCCGCGGCGCTGCAAGGCCTGATCGAGCACTGGCGAGTCGCGCTGGAACAGATCGGCTTTCATGATCCGGCTGCGCCGAAGAAGCTGCTGCCGCGCTTGAACCGGCTGCTCAATCGGGCGCAACTGACGCAGGAGGAGGTTCATATCCTGCGCGGTATCGCTAAAGCGGTGCAGGAGCGCTGTTTTCCACAGTCTTGATCGGCCTGCTCTCCATGGGGCCAACCACCCAGGGCTAAACTCACTCGTTACCGATCCGGCCCCCAACAACATGTTCGAGCGCCTACGAGAAGACATCGACTGCATCCTCGAACGCGACCCCGCGGCGCGCTCGAAGTGGGAAGTGCTGACGTGCTACCCGGGGTTGCACGCGCTCATCATGCACCGGCGTGCCCATTGGTTCTGGAAGCGCGGCTGGTTCTGGCTCGGGCGGTTCACCTCGCACCTGGGCCGTTTCCTCTCGGGCATTGAAATTCACCCCGCCGCCACCGTTGGCAGGCGCGTTTTCATCGACCACGGCATGGGCGTCGTGATCGGCGCGACCGCCGAAGTCGGCGACGACTGCACGATCTACCAGGGCGTCACGCTCGGCGGCACGTCGCTCGCCAAGGGCGCGAAGCGCCATCCCACCCTGGGGCGCGGCGTCATCGTCGGTGCCAATTCGCAGGTGCTGGGCGGCTTCACCGTGGGTGACGGCGCCCGTGTCGGGTCCAACGCCGTGGTGCTCAAGCCCGTGCCGCCAGGCAGCACGGCGGTGGGAAATCCGGCGCGGATCATCGAGGCCGAAAGCGACGCGAAGCGCGAAGCTGCCGCAGCCAAGATGGGTTTCTCGGCCTATGGCATCACGCAGGGCGACGACCCCGTCGCCCAGGCGATGAAGGGCTTGATCGACAACGCCTCCGGGCACGAGCATCAGATCGCGATGCTGTGGCAGGCGATCGAAAAACTCTCAGTGCGCTCGCGCGAACTGCCGTCGTCCGACTGCGTGCCCGAAGACGCACAGACTGCAGAGCACTTCGACGCCGAGCGCCTGGCCCGCCTCGTCAAGTAGCACGCGCCTCTGTCATCCCGGCGAACGCCGGGATCCACCCATCGCCACTGGCGCATCCGCGCGCGGTGGATCCCGGCCCCGTATCGAGTACGGGGTGGCACTTTCGCCGGGATGACGCCCTCGCGACAATCGCTCCGATGCAAACATACGACGTCGCTGTCATCGGCGCCGGCGCCGCAGGCCTGCTGTGCGCGGCGCTCGCCGGGCAGGGCGGCCAGCGCGTCGTGCTCATCGACCATGCGGCCAAGGTGGCCGAGAAGATCCGCATCTCGGGCGGTGGGCGCTGCAACTTCACGAACCTGGCCGTCGGGCCGGCGAACTTCCTCTCCGAAAACCCGAACTTCTGCCGCTCCGCGCTGGCCTGCTACACGCCGCAGGACTTTCTTGCGCTCGTGCAGCGCCATGGCATCGCGTGGCACGAGAAACATCGAGGCCAGCTGTTCTGCGATGGGTCGAGCGAGCAGATCATCGCGATGCTGCTGGGCGCATGCGCGGCCGCTGACGTGACTCGTCTGCAGCCGTGCAGCGTGCGCACGCTGCGCCGCTGCGACCCCGCATTCGAACTCGATACCGACTGTGGGCCGATCGCCGCGCGTTGCGTCGTCATCGCCACCGGCGGCCTGTCGATCCCGAAGATCGGCGCCAGCGATTTCGGCTACCGCATCGCGTGCCAGTTCGGGCACCGAATCGTCGACACACGGCCGGCGCTGGTGCCGCTCACATTCGAGGCCGAGTCCTGGGCGGTGTTCGCTTCACTCGCTGGCTTGAGCATCGAAGTGGACGTGCAGGTCGGCCAGGGCAAGCAGCGAGGGGCGTTCGTCGAAGACTTGTTGTTCACCCACCGCGGCCTGAGCGGCCCGGCGATCCTGCAAATCTCCAGCTATTGGCACGAGGGCGAGACGCTGCGCATCGATCTGGCGCCGGGCCAGGATGTGAGCGAGGCGCTGCGGCGTGCCAAGGCGACATCGCAGCGCCAGCTCGGCAACGAGCTGTCGAGCATTGTTCCGGCGCGGCTGGCGCAGGCCTGGCTGCAAGGCGAGGGCGCCATCGCCACGACGCCGATGGCGCAGCAGCGCGATCGCGACTTGCGACGCATCGGTGACAGCCTGAAGCGCTGGCAAGTGACGCCCAGTGGCAGCGAGGGCTATCGCAAGGCCGAAGTCACCGCGGGAGGGGTGGATACGCGCGAGCTGAGTTCGCAGACGATGCAGAGCCAGCGTTGCCCAGGCTTGTACTTCATCGGCGAAGTGGTCGACGTGACCGGCTGGCTCGGCGGCTACAACTTTCAGTGGGCCTGGGCCAGTGCCGCAGCGTGCGCGCGGGCACTTGCAGCGCCTTGACCCGTTGCATCCGTTGCGTCCGTCGCATATGTCATCCCGGCGCAAGCCGGGATCCAGGGAAGTTCGCGACGGGTGGATCCCGGCCCCGTATCGAGTACGGGGTGGCACTTGCGCCGGGATGACGACGGGGGCGCTCAGGTGGTAGCTTGCCGCAGCGCCGACTTCGGCCGAAACGCCTGGCACACGGCCGGGTCGGTCTCGATGTACGGGCCGCCGATCAGATCGACGCAATAAGGCACAGCCGCAAAGATGCCATCCACCGGCGGGGTGTGCGCCGGCAAGCCTTCCAGCGTCTGTGCGATGGCCTTGGGTTGACCGGGCAAGTTGATGATCAAGGCCTTGTTGCGCACCACGGCGACCTGGCGCGACAGGATCGCCGTCGCAACGAAGTTCAGGCTGATTCTCCGCATCTGCTCGCCAAAACCCGGCATCACCTTGGTCGCCACATTCAACGTGGCTTCCGGCGTCACGTCGCGCAGCGCCGGGCCGGTTCCACCGGTGGTGAGGATGAGGCGGCACTGCTCCTTGTCGGCGAGTTCGCGCAGCGCTTCTTCGATCTGCGCCTGCTCGTCGGGGATGAGGCGCGTCTCCCAGGTGATCGGATTTCGCAGCGCGCGCGCGAGCCAGGCCTTCATCGCCGGAATGCCCTGGTCTTCATAGAGACCGCTGGAGGCGCGGTCGCTGACCGATACGAGGCCGATCTTGACGGGGTCGAATGGACTCATGGGGGTGCACCTTCAGGACTTCCGGCCACTCACGGGCGGCCCAGTGTCGCCTGCTCCCTGATGATCTGGAACAGCTCGCGAAAATAGCGGCCACTGCGCTTTTCCGGAACGAGCGCAGCATCCTTGCGCGCATTGCGAATCACGGTGCGCAGTTGCTGCACATCGGCATGCGCATGCTCCTGGGCAAACCGTGTCAACGCGTCGTCATCGGCGATCAACTCGGCGCGCCAGCGTTCCGCCTGGTGCAGGGCGAGCGATTCGCGCGTGTGGCCGATCTGCTCGGTCGCCACGGCTTCCTGCAAGGGTTCAGTGTCCACGCTGCGCATCAACTTGCCGATGTATTGCATCTGGCGGCGCCGGCCCTCGTGGCTGCGCGTGCTCTTGTAGGTGACCAGTGCATCGAACAATGACTCGGGCATTTCCAGATTGCGCAGGCGCTCTTCCGACAATTCAACGAGCGCCACGCCGAGCGCCTGCAAGTCGTGCGAAGCCTGTTTGCGCCGCGTCTTGCTGGGGCGCATGATGCGCAGTTCGGTGGGCTCGGTCGTGTCGTCCATGCTGCTCGTTATGATAGCCGCCGGCTCACCCGGGCCAAACCGGCGAACAGCCGCCCGCCACCTGCAACTCTGCGGCCTCTTCATGCCAGACTCCGACAAGACGAATCAGCAAGGGAACCAGGGATTCGCGTTCCGGCGCGAGCAGTTCCAGCAACTCGTCGAAGACACGCTGGCGTTCGCCGCTTCGCTCGGCGCAAGCGACGCCGCCGCCGAAGTATCCGAAGGCGTGGGCCTGTCGGTCTCGGTGCGCAAGGGCGAGGTCGAAAACATTGAACGCAATCGCGACAAGTCGCTGAGCGTCACGGTGTATTCGGGGCAGCGCCGCGGCAACGCGAGCACGTCCGACTTTTCGCGCGCGGCGCTCGAGCAGACCGTGCACGCCGCGCACGACATCGCGCGTTTCACTGCCGAAGACGTGGCGGCTGGCCTGCCCGAAGCCGAAGACCTGGCGATGGGCAGCGCGGCGCAGCGCGACCTCGATCTGTTTCACCCCTGGGACATTCACGCCGAGGAAGCGCGCGACATTGCGCTGCGCTGCGAATCCGCGGCGCTGACGACGGACAAACGCATCACGAATTCCGAAGGCGCCGGAATCTCGGCGCAGCAATCGCACTTCTTTGCCGGCAACAGCCGCGGCTTCCGCGGCGGGTATGCGAGTTCGCGCCATTCTCTGTCGGTGGCGCCCATCGCGTCCAACCCGGGCAAAGGCGCCGACATGCAGCGCGACGCCTGGTACTCGTCGATGCGTTCGCACCGGGAGCTTGCCGCACCCGAAGCGGTGGGACGCTACGCCGCGCAGCGCGCGCTGTCGCGCCTCAACGCACGGCGCATCGCCACCTGCGACGTTCCCGTGCTGTTTGAATCGACACTCGCTGCCGGGCTGCTGGGGGCGTACGTGCAGGCCACCAGTGGCGGGGCGCTGTACCGCAAGTCAAGCTTCCTGCTCGACAGCCTGGGGCAGCAGGTGCTGAGCACGCACCTGGACATCCGCGAGGAACCGCACCTGCCGCGTGCAAAAGGCAGCGTGCCGTTCGACGACGAAGGCGTGGTCACGAAGGCGCGCGACGTGGCGCGCGAAGGCGTCGTGCAGGGCTACTTTCTGTCGAGCTATTCGGCGCGCAAGCTCGGCCTGCGCACCACGGGCCACGCCGGGGGCTCGCAAAACCTCACGCTCACGAGCCGCTTGACGGCACCCGGTGACGACCTGCCCGCAATGCTGCGCAAACTCGGCCGCGGCCTGTTCGTCATCGAGCTGATGGGGCAGGGCGTGAACTACGTGACGGGCGACTATTCGCGCGGTGCGGCGGGCTTCTGGGTCGAGGGCGGGCAGATTGCCTACCCGGTGCATGAGATCACGATCGCCGGCAACTTGCGCGACATGTTCAAGGACATCGTCGCGGTGGGTGCGGACGTCTACAACCAGGGCTCGAAGAGCGTGGGCTCGGTGTTGATCGAGCGCATGAAGATCGCCGGTCAGTAGCCGCCCTGTCGGCGTATTGCCAGCTGGCGCGTTGAGTGAATGGCGCGAGGGGGCGGCACATGAATCTCACGGGTAAACACCGGTCATGCGGGTTGTCCCCTACCCTAGAATGCGCCGCGCCTTTGGATTTAACCCCTTTCTGACCGATTCTTCACAGGAGATTGAGCATGAGCATGGAACGTCGTTCCTTTATTCGCCAGACCGGCATTGCCGGCGTGCTGGCTGCTGGCGCCGCGCCGGCAATCGTGCACGCGCAGGCCAACATCCGCTGGCGCTTGACCTCCAGCTTCCCGAAGTCGCTCGACACGCTGTTCGGCGTGTGCGACGTGTTTGCCAAGCACGTGAGCGACATGACGGGCGGCAAGTTCGTCATCTCCACGCACGCCGCGGGCGAAATCGTGCCTGCGTTCGGCACCGTGGACGCGATTCAGAACGGAACGGTCGAATGTGCCAACACGGCACCGTACTACTACTTCGGCAAAGACCCGACGTTTGCGCTGGGTTGCGCGATTCCCTTCGGCCTGAACAGCCGGCAGATGACGGCGTGGATGTACGAAGGCAATGGCCTGAAGCTGATGCGCGAGTTCTATCGCAACTTCAACATCATCAGTTTCCCGATGGGCAACACCGGCGCGCAGATGGGCGGCTGGTGGCGCAAGGAAATCAAGTCGCTGGCCGACATCAAGGGCGTCAAATTCCGCACCGGTGGCTTCAGCGGCAAGGTGTTCGAGCGCATCGGCGGTGTCGCGGCCAACATTCCCGGCGGTGAAATTTATGCGGCGCTGGAGAAGGGCACGATCGACGCCGCCGAGTGGGTTGGACCGTACGACGACGAGAAACTCGGCTTCCAGAAGGTCGCCCAACATTACGGCTATCCCGGCTACTGGGAAGGCGGCCCGCAGCTCGACCTGCACGTCAACATCAAGGCGTATGAGGCGCTGTCCTCCGAGTACAAGGCCATCGTCGAGGCGGCGGCGGCTTTTGCGCACACCGATATGCAGGCCAAGTACGACGGGCGCAATGCCGCCGCGCTGAAACGCCTCGTGGCTGGTGGCACGAAGCTGTTCCGTTTCCCGAAAGACTTCCTCGACGCGGCCTTCAAGGAGTCGATGGCGCTCTACAGCGAACTCTCGGCCAGCAACCCGGCGTGGAAGAAGATCTACGAAGACTACGCAACGTTCCGCCGCGACGCGAACCTGTGGTTCCGCTTCACGGAAGCGGGCTTCGACGACTACATGCAAAGCGCAAAGCTGTAATCGCGGGAATCGGCACGCCGCGCGCGCGTCGATGCTCCAGATCGATCAAGGGCTGCGGGGATACCGCAGCCTTTTTTTCATGGGCGTCCATGGCCGGACACGCCGCCCTGGACGAGCTCGATGCTATTTCTTTTCCTTGTCCTGTTCGAGCGCGCGCCGCACAGCTTCCATCGGGTCGTCGACTGCGGGGGCTGAACCCGCGTCGCCGGCGCGCGGCGTGGCCGCGGGCAAGCCCAGGTTCGGATCCGGCGCGGCGCGTTCCGGCTGCGTGCGCCCCCCGCCCATCTGCTCGATCTGCTGGCTCGCCTTGTCCAGGTCGAGCACCTTTTCCTTGTCGAGGAACACCGTCACCGTCTGCGGGAAGAAGATGACGATTGCGACCAGGATCAGCTGGATCACGATGAACGGAATCGCGCCCATGTAGATGTCACTCGACTCCACCTTGCGCGGCAGTGACTTGTTCTTGAACAGCGTGTCGGCGATGCCACGCAGATAGAACAGCGCAAAGCCGAACGGAGGGTGCATGAAGCTGGTTTGCATGTTCACGCAAATCATCACGCCGAACCACACCAAGTCGATGCCGAGTTTGGCTGCCACGGGGGCGAGGAACGGGATGATGATGAAGGCGATCTCGAAAAAGTCGAGGAAAAACGCGAGGAAGAAGATGAAGATGTTGACGGCAATCAGGAAACCGAGCTGCCCGCCCGGCAGGCCCGCCAGCATGTGCTCGATCCAGATGCCGCCGTCCACGCCCTGAAAGACAAGGGAGAACACGCGCGAGCCGATCAGGATGAAGACCACCATCGCGGTCAGGCGCATCGTCGTCAGCAGCGCCTGCTTGAGCAGATCGAGTGTCAATCGCTTGTGCATCGCGGCCAGGATGAACGCGCCCACCGCGCCCATCGCACCGGCTTCGGTGGGTGTGGCGATCGCCACGTTCAACCCCGGCAGGCCACCCATGCTGCCGAGCACCGTGAAGATCAACACCGCCGACGGAACGATTCCGCGCAGGCATTTGCTCCACAACGCCCAGCCATTGAGGGTGCGCCCTTCCTTGGGGACGCCAGGCACATGCTCCGGCCTGATGCGCGACAGCATGAAGGTGTAAAGCGCAAACAGCAGCACCTGAAGGATCGACGGACCCCACGCGCCCTTGTACATGTCGCCCACTGGCTTGCCCAGCTGGTCGGCCAGCACGATCAGCACCAGCGAGGGTGGAACGAGCTGAGTGATGGTTCCCGAAGCCGCCAGCACGCCGGTGGCATAGCGCATGTTGTAGCCCCAGCGCATCATCACCGGCAGCGAGATCATCGCCATCGCAATCACCTGGCCGGCCACGGTGCCGGTGATGGCGCCGAGAATGAAGCCGACGATGATCACCGAGTAACCCAGGCCGCCACGCATCGGGCCGAACAGCTGGCCCATCGAGTCGAGCATGTCTTCGGCCAGGCCGCAGCGCTCGAGAATCGTTCCCATCAGCGTGAAGAAGGGAATCGCCAGCAGCAGATCATTCGACAGGATGCCGAACACGTTGAGCGGCAGATTCCCCATGAAGCCGGCCGGGAACCAGCCCATGTACACCGCGTAGAAGCCGCAGCCCAGGCCCAGCGCGGTGAGCGAGAACGCCACCGGAAAGCCGATCACCAGCACGATGATGAGCCCCGCGAACATCAGCGGGGCGAAACTGTCCATCGTCATTGGGAATCCTCGGCGAATTGCATGGAGACAGGTGTCATTGCAGCGGCTTCTCGTAATGGAAGTCGCCTTCGTACTTGTGTGCCAACCAGGCGACTCGTTTGATCGCTTCGGAGATGCCTTGCATGAACAGCAGCGAGAAGCCGAGCGGCAGCAGTAGCATCGCGGGCCAGCGAATCAGGCCACCGGCGTTGCTGGAGACTTCACCGGTGAGGTACATCTTCCAGAACAGCGGCAGCGAAAAATAGATCATTACCAGCATCGACGGCAGCATGAACAGCACCAGCCCCGTCAGGTCGATCAGCGCTTGCGTACGTCCCGAGTAGCGGCCGTAGATCACGTCGACACGAATGTGCTCGTTGACGCGCAGCACCTGCGAAGCGCCGAGCATCACGACGCCGGCGAACAGGTACCACTGAATCTCGAGGTAGGCGTTGGAGCTGTAGTTGAAGCCGTAGCGTACGACGGCGTTGGTCGCACTGATGAAACACGACGCGATGACGGCCCACTTGGCGAGGTCCCCAAAGCGGTCATTGACCTTGTCGATCAGCTTGGAGATTGCAAGCAATGAATCCATGGGTCGATTTCCTGTGGGAGCTGCCGCGTCCTTGCGGCCCGATCAACCAGTCGTTGGGCAGTGTCGCAGTGTAAGAAGGCGCGGAGCCATCTGGCCCAAGGGCATTTCCCTAGGAGCGTCGCTCCAGGGGGACATCAGCCTCCCGTGGCGGCGCGAAACAGCCTGCCCGAGCGCGCGCCACTGCGGCAAAACGCCAAAATCGGCTTGGGCAGGCTGCTCAGAAGTTCGCCGAAGCGCGCGATTTCTTCGGGGGACTGATAGCCACCCTGCACCGGAAGAAAAACGTAGCTCAACCCCGCAGCGCGCGCCGCGGCCTCGATGGCGGCGTTCGTCGGTTGATCCGGGCCGCCCTCGAAGTCGGGCCGGTTATTGACGACGCTCTTGAACCCGGCTTGCGCGGCCCAGGCCATCGCGGGCGGGTCGAGTTGACCGGCCACACACACATCGCGGCTGAGTTGCTGAATCGAGGGCGCTTCCATGGGGGTCTTGGTCGGGAGAAACGGTGCGTTGAGGGCGAGCGTGGCTGGGCTACTTGCTGAGGGCTTTTTTCACCGCTGCCGACACGAGTGCCATTTCGGCCTGCCCAGAGAGCTTGGTCTTCACGGCAGCCATCACCTTGCCCATGTCGGCCGCGCCGACCGCGCGCCCCAGTTCGGTGCCCACAGCCGCAACAACGGTGGCGACCGCTGCATCAATCTGCGCCGCGTCGAGGCGTTGCGGCAGGTAGCCTTCGAGTACCTGCAGCTCAAACGTCTCCTTGTCCACCAGATCGGGCCGGTTGCCAGCCGTGAACTGCGTGATCGAATCCTTGCGCTGCTTGACCAGCTTGTCGACGATGGCGATGACCGCGGCGTCGTCGAGCACGATGCGTTCATCGACTTCGCGCTGCTTGCACGCGGCGAGCAGGCCGCGGATGGTCAGCAGGCGCGGCGCGTCCTTGGCGCGCATGGCGACCTTCATGTCTTCGGTGATCTGGTCTTTGAGCGTCATGGTGTGATCTCGACGAGGTGAGGGGCTGAAAACGACGAAGCCCGCGGGC
>JANNKM010000320.1:0-4369 GCA_031396305.1 Rhizobacter sp. | reverse complement strand
TATCGAACACCTGCTCGACCGCAAGCCGAAGGCGCTGTCGGGCGGCCAACGCCAGCGCGTGGCGATCGGGCGGGCAATCGTGCGCAAGCCGAAGGTGTTCCTGTTCGATGAGCCGCTGTCCAACCTCGACGCGGCGTTGCGCGTTCGTATGCGCTACGAATTCGCGAAGCTGCACGAACACCTGCAGACGACGATGGTGTACGTGACGCACGACCAGGTGGAAGCGATGACGCTCGCCGATCGAATCGTCGTGCTCTCGGCCGGTCGCGTGGAGCAGGTCGGCGCACCGCTCGACCTGTACGAATACCCGGTCAACCTGTTCGTCGCCGGCTTCATGGGTTCGCCCAAGATGAACTTCCTTGCCGGCGAGATCGTCGAGGCCGGCGCTGCTGCGGCCCAGGTGCGCCTGAAGTCGGGCACCACGATCCGGGTCGAGGTCGACGCGTCCCAGGCCAAGCCGGGGGATCCGGTCACGCTGGGCATCCGGCCCGAGCACTTTTCTCCCAACGCGAGCGGCAACACGATCGACGCCACGTTGACATTTCTCGAATCGCTGGGCAGCACGACGCACGCTTACTTCGCCTACCCTGGCGTGGAGGAGGCACTGACCTGCGACCTCGGCGGTCACACCACGCTGGCGGCTGGGGACGTGCTCAAGATCGGCATTCCCGCCGACTGCTGCCACTTGTTCGACGCGCAGGGCATCGCTTTCAGGCGGCACTACAAGATTCCCGAAAAGCGCGCCGCATGAAGCCGCTTGCGTCACAAGACACCGCACGCAGGGCACGCCAAACATCGAACGCCCTTCCCTGCTTCTTTTCGCCCCGTCCCTGTCCCGATTCAAAAGGAGTCTGCATGAAAATTTCCACGTTCCGCACACTGATTGGCGCATCCGCAGTTGCCGCTGCATACGCCGCGGCCGGCACCGCGCACGCGCAAAGTGGCGGCCTGCTCGTCTGGATCAATGGCGACAAGGGCTACAACGGCCTGCAAAAGGTTGGCGACGAGTTCACCAAGAAGACCGGGGTCAAGGTGACGGTGGAACATCCGGAAGATGCACCGGGCAAGTTCCAGCAGGCAGCCGCGGCCGGCAAGGGCCCCGACGTGTGGTGCTGGCCTCACGACCGCATGGGGGAGTGGGCCAAGTCGGGCCTGATCGTGCCGATCAACCCGTCGGCCAAGGTTCGAGGTGAAGTCGAAGAGACCGCCTGGAAGGCCTTCGGCTACCAGGGCAAGACCTGGGGCTACCCGATTTCGGTCGAGGCGATCGGTCTGATCTACAACAAGGCGCTCGTGAAGACGCCGCCGAAGACGTTCGACGACGTCATCAAGCTCGACAAGGAGCTCTCGGCGAGCGGCAAGAAGGCGATCCTTTGGGACTACAACAACACCTATTTCACCTGGCCGATCCTGGCCGCGGGCGGCGGCTACGTGTTCGGCCGCGACGCCAAGGGCGAGCTTGATCCGAACAAGGTCGGCGTGAACTCCCCGGGAGCGATCAAGGGCGCGGAGTTGCTTGCGGGCTTGATCAAGAACGGTCAGATGCCCAAAGGCTCGGGTTACGCTGAGATGGAAGCGGCTTTCAACAAGGGCACCGTCGCGATGATGATTTCCGGGCCCTGGGCCTGGGACAACGTGAGGAAGAGCTCAATCGATTTCGGTGTCGCACCGATTCCCGACGTCGCCGGCAAACCGTCCAAACCCTTCGTCGGCGTGCTCGGCTGCATGATTTCCGCGCCCAGCAAGAGCAAGGACGTCGCCAAGGAGTTCATCGAGAACCACATGATGAAGGTCGAGGGCCTGAAGATGATCAACGCCGACGTGCCGCTGGGGACGCCGGCGAACAAGGCATTCTTCAAGGAGCTCTCGGAGAATCCGAACATCAAGGCGACGATGGAGAACGCGCGGCGCGGCGAGCCGATGCCCAACATCCCCGAGATGGGCAAATTCTGGTCGTCGATGGGTTCGGCGCTGGAGAACATTACGAACGGCCGCCAATCGCCGAAAGAGTCGCTCGACGCGGCGGCGGCACGCATGCTTGGCAAGTGAGGCTCGCTCTCCACACCGTGCGGTCAGATTGATCGCGGCCTACCGCGCGTTGCTGGGGAACTCGGATGGGAAAGCCTTGGACCCGGGCGTTGAAATGGCCGCTGGCCGCGCTGATCGCTGCCGGCGCGCTGTGGATCGTGCTGCGCATCTACGCGACCGGACAGCCGATCTGGGCGCTCGCCGCGCTTGGCCTGTTCTCGCTCGGCTTCTTCATCTACCTCAGCAACGTCGCTTTCGCGTATCGCTATCTGTTTCCCGGCCTCGCCGGGATCGCGGTGTTCGTCGCGTTTCCGCTGCTGTACACGGTGCAGATCGGCTTCACGAATTATTCGTCGAGCAATCTGCTGCCACTGGATCGCGCCACCGCCTATCTGCTTGAGCAGGCCACCCTCGGCGAGGGCGCCGGATACAGCTTCACACTGCACGCCGAGGGTGCGGAATTCCGCATCGTGCTGACGCCCAAGCACGAGGAAGAAGACGAACAGGACCCGGTCAAGCTCGAGGCGTTGCGCGCGCAGAGCTTCGTGTCGCCTTCGCTTGCGCTGCTCGAGCCCAGACCGCCGACGACGGTGCGACTGACGCCACTCAAGCAGGCAAGTTTTCAGATCAACGAGCCGCAGCCCATGTCCGACGTGCTCAAGCACCGCAAGGTGCTGGCGCAGGTCAAGCTCGAACTTCCCGACAAGTCGTTGCTGAGCTACGCCGGCTTGCGTGACTTCGCGCCGCTCGAACCGGTGTGGCAGCGCAGCGGCGACGACACACTGACGCTGGTCAAGACCGGCGTCGCCTACAAGGCGAACGGCGACACCGGCTTCTATGAGAGCGCCAGCGGCGAACGTGTGCAGCCCGGCTTCACGGTCGGCATCGGCTTGGGCAACTACGCGCGCATGTTCAATGACCCTGAATTCCGCGGACCGTTCTTCGCGATCTTCCTGTGGACGGTCGGATTCGCCGGCCTGACCGTCGTGCTCACGCTGGTCGTCGGCGTCACGCTCGCGGTGCTGCTGAACTGGGAGTCGCTGCGCTTTCGGACCGTGTACCGCACGCTGTTGTTCCTGCCCTACGCGGTACCGGGCTTCATCTCGATCCTGGTGTTCAGGGGCCTGTTCAACCAGAACTTCGGCGAGATCAACTACATCCTGAACGCGCTGTTCGGCATCAAACCAGCGTGGTTTGCCGACCCGACACTCGCCAAGGTGATGATCCTGCTGGTCAACACCTGGCTCGGCTACCCGTACATCATGGTGTTGTGCACCGGGTTGATCAAGGCGATTCCGGGCGACTTGTACGAAGCCTCGGCGATCGCCGGAGCGAAACCGCTGACGAATTTTTTCAGCATCACCGCGCCGCTCATCGTCAAGCCTCTGACACCGCTGTTGATCGCGTCGTTCGCGTTCAACTTCAACAACTTCGTCCTGATCGCCTTGCTCACCAACGGGCGCCCTGACTTCCTGAATACCAAGGTGCCGGCAGGTACGACCGACATCCTGGTGTCGTACACCTACCGAATCGCGTTCCAGGACTCGGGGCAGAACTTCGGTCTTGCCGCGGCGATCTCGACGGTGATCTTCTTCCTCGTCGCGATGTTGTCGATGGCGAACCTGAAGCTCGCCAAGGTCAACGAAGAAAAGAGGTGACACACGCATGGCTATCGTGACCGGCAAGAAGCAACGCTGGCGTGTCTTCGCCGCGCATGCCTTTCTCTGGGCCTTGATCGCGCTGACGGTGTTTCCGCTGCTCGCGATCCTCTCCATCTCACTGCGGCCGGGAAACTTCGCGACGGGTTCGTTGATTCCCGAGCAAATCAGCTTCGACCATTGGAAACTCGCGCTCGGCTTTTCGTACCAGGCGGCCGACGGCAGCCTGGTCGAACCGCCGTTCCCGGTGCTGCGCTGGCTGTGGAACTCGATCAAGATCGCCGCGATCTCGGCGTTCCTGATCGTCGCGATCTCGACCACCGCGGCATACGCCTTCGCACGCCTGAAGTTCCGCTTCAAGACCGGCATCCTGAACAGCATGCTGCTGCTGCAGATGTTCCCCGCGGTGCTGGCGCTGGTCGCGATCTACGCGATCTTCGAGACGATCGGAACCTATGTACCGTGGCTGGGAATAGAAACGCATGCCGGCGTGATCCTCGCCTACCTCGGCGGCGTGGCGATGCACATCTGGACGATCCGCGGTTACTTCGACTCGATTCCCACCGAGATCGAGGAATGCGCCAAGGTCGACGGTGCCACCCATTGGCAGGCCTTTCGCTACGTGCTGCTGCCGATGGCGGTGCCGATCCTGATGGTCGTGTTCGTGCTCGCGTTCATCGGCG
>JANNKM010000304.1:0-28317 GCA_031396305.1 Rhizobacter sp. | reverse complement strand
CCAGCAGCTGCGCCACTGCGGCGAGCTTGCCATTGAACGAACCCGGCCTGGAGCTGCCGGCAACAATCATCACGCGAAGGGCTTGCATGGTGTTCACTTACTCCAGTTCATTGTTGAGGTCGAAGACCAGCACTTCAGCGTCGGCACCGTTGGCGATGCGCACCTGGGGCTCGTCACGCAGCATCACGGCGTCACCCGCCGAAACGACGTGGCCGTTCACGTTCAGGTTGCCGCGCACGACATGCACATAGGCGCAGCGGCCCGCCGCCAACGTCAGTTCGGCCGCTTCCGCGCCATCGAACAAGCCGGCATAGACGGCGGCATCGGCGTGAATGCGCACCGCGCCATCGCGCGCGTCCGCGCTGGCGACGAGGCGCAGGCGGCCGCGCTTGTCTGCCGCGTTGAAGTGCTTCTGTTCATAGCCCGGGTCAATGCCCTGCTGGTTGGGCAGAAGCCAGATCTGCAGGAAATGCGTGGTCTGATCCGGCGCATTGTTGAATTCGCTGTGTTGTACACCTCGCCCGGCGCTCATGCGCTGCACGTCACCGGGCTTGATGACGCCACTGTTCGCCGCGCCGGCCTGGCCATTGCCCATGCTGTCGCGGTGTGCGAGTTCGCCGCTGAGCACATAGCTGATGATTTCCATGTCGCGGTGGCCATGCGTGCCGAAGCCGCTGCCCGGGGCGATGCGGTCCTCGTTGATGACACGCAGGTTGCCGAAACCCATGTGCGCCGGGTCATGGTAGCCGGCGAAGGAGAAGCTGTGAAAGCTCTTCAGCCAACCGTGGTCGGCGTAGCCGCGTTCGTTCGATCTTCTCAGCGTGATCATCGTCATGCTCCTGCTCGTTGCATGCACTGTAAGACAGCATGATCGCGGCGGCGCCGGTTCGGCTTGAAGTTCTCATTCAAATATGATGAAGCTCGATCCATCATCCACCCCATCCATGAGCGAAGCGCACCTGGTGCTGACCCCCGAGGCCCTGGCGATGCTCGACGCGATCGCGCGCACGGGAAGTTTTGCCGCTGCGGCGCGCGAACTCGGCAAGGTGCCCTCGGCCCTGACCTACAACGTGCGGCAGTTGGAAGATGCGCTCGACGTGCTGCTGTTCGACCGCAGCTCACGCCAGGCGAAGTTCACCGCGGCGGGCAGCGAATTGCTGGGCGAAGGGCGGCGCCTGCTCGCCGAAACCCGGGCCGTTGCGCAGCGCGTGAAGCGCGTCGCCACCGGCTGGGAAACGCAGCTCAGCATCGCCGTGGACGGCGTGTTGTCGCAGGTGACGATGTTCGAGCTGTGCGAAGCGTTCTATGCGTCGCAGACAGGTGCCGGCTGCGCAACGCGCCTGCGCCTGCGCAGCGAAGTCCTGGCGGGCACCTGGGAGTCGCTGGTGAGCGGCCAGGCGGATCTGGCCATCGGCGTGGGCCTGCACGCCGCGGCGCCGGCAGGTGTGGCGACCGAAACGCTCGGCGAGCTGGAATTCGTGTTCGCGGTCGCGCCGCATCATCCGCTGGCGGCAAACACCGAGGCACTGAGCGACGCGGAACTCGTGCAGCACCGCGCCGTCGCGGTGGCCGATTCGGCGCAGCGCCTCTCGCCGTTGACGGTGAATCTGCTGCCCGGCCAGGATGTGCTGACGGTGGCCACCATCCAGGCCAAGATCGAGGCGCAACTGCGCTGCCTGGGCTGCGGCTTCATTGCGGAGCCGATGGCACGCCCGCACATCGAGGCCGGGCGGCTCGTCGTGCGCCGGGTGCACCGCCCGCAACAGGCGGTGCGCCTGGGCTACGCGTGGCGCATCGAGACCGGCCCCAAGGGGCGGCGCAAGCCGACGGGTCTGGCGCTCACCTGGTGGCTTGAGCAGCTCAAGCGCCCGGCCACGCGAAAGGCGCTGCTTGAGCGCCATGCGCAGCCTCGACCATGAGCCGGCGCGCCGTTCCAATGGCTGATAGCTCAGCGCGTCGCGCGCAGTGTGTCCATTGAGTTCGGGCTACGTCGGCCGCTTTGCCCCCTCGCCCACCGGCGCCTTGCACGCGGGCTCGCTGGTCACCGCATTTGCGTCCTGGCTCGATGCGCGGGCACACGCGGGAACGTGGCTGGTGCGCATCGAAGATGTCGACACACCGCGCTGCCGGCCAGGTGCGGCGGCGCAGATCCTGGCGCAGCTCGCGGCGTGCGGCCTGCGACCCGACGCGCCGCCACTGTATCAATCGAACCGCGACTCGGCGTATCGATGCGCGCTCGATGCCCTGCTGGCGCGCGGCTGGGCATTTCGCTGCTGCTGCACGAGACGCCAGATCGAGCTCGCTCTGGCCCCGGCAAGCAGACCGCGCGCGCGCCACGCCGAGCTGATCTACCCCGGCACTTGCCGCGACGCCGGCCACGAAGACCCAAGGTGCGCGATTCGCCTTCTCGCCGCCGCGTCAACGCAGCGACCGCTGCACTCGCTGCACATCGAATGGCAAGACCGGCGCCTGGGCGCACAACGCCAGGACGTGACGCGCGACGTCGGCGACTTCGTGCTGCGCCGCGCCGATGGCTTGTGGGCGTATCAACTCGCGGTCGTCGTCGATGACGCGGCGCAGGGCGTCACGCACGTCGTGCGCGGTGAAGACCTGGCCGACAACACACCGCGCCAGATTCATTTGCAGCGCGTGCTGGAGCTGGCCACCCCGTCGTACCTGCACGTGCCGCTGCTGCTCGGCGCGGACGGTGAGAAGCTGTCCAAGCGCAACGGCGCGCGCGCCGTCGATGTGTCGGATCCGGCGCGCGCGCTGCGAAGTGCGGCCGCGTGTATGGGCTGCACTCTGGACACCACATCCCTGCCCGACACGCTGGCGCAGGCCGCCGCGCGCTGGAAGGCGCAGTGGATGGCATGATCGCGGCTTATCCACCTACGCCGACAAGGGAATCGCCCATGATCACCACCGCCTCCGGCCTGCAGTACGAAGACCTTGTCACCGGCAGCGGCACGCCCGCCCAAGCCGGCCAACAGGTCAGCGTGCACTACACGGGCTGGCTCTACAACTCCGGCGTCAAAGGCGCGAAGTTCGATAGCAGCAAGGACCGTGGCGACCCGTTCAACTTCGGCCTGGGCGAAGGCATGGTCATCAAGGGCTGGGACGAAGGCGTGCAAGGCATGCAGGTCGGCGGCACGCGTTTGCTCGTCATCCCACCGCAACTCGGCTACGGCGCGCGCGGCGCGGGCGGGGTGATTCCGCCGAACGCGACGCTGATGTTCGAAGTCGAGCTGCTGGGCTGAGCCCGCGCCCAAGAGCCCGGAAGGGGCCTTGCGGCTGGCGAAGACCCAGCCGCGAAACAAGCAGATGGGCTGAGGATTGAGAGCCGGCCGTCATCCCGGCGCAAGTGCCACCCCGTACTCGATACGGGGCCGGGATCTACCTTCGCCCAGCACGCTGGACCCCGGCTTGCGCCGGGGTCACAGTGAACGGGACGTGGGCTTTGTGGCGCTATGCGGCTGCGAAGGCCTTGGCCCGAGGCCCAGCGCCTTTGGCGAAGGGCGATGGCCGCGACGGCTTGCGCACCGTCTTGATCTGCACGTCGGGGTGGCGCCGCACTTCATGGCCGCCGGGCTGTGCGTGGGGTGCCGGGCGTGACCGCTCGCGAGAATTGAACGCGTCGCCGTTGCGCGGCACGAACGAGTTGCCGCGCGGGCGCGACGGCCGCGGCGCGGGGGCACCTTCACCAGGCCGACCCACTGCGCGGAACGTCTTGATCTGCGGCTGCGGATTTTTCGGCTCCAGGCCGCCGATCAGCGCCACGGGAATCGGCTGCGTCGTGAAACTCTGGATGCGGCGCACCATGTCGGTGTCGTTGCGCTCGGCCAGCGTCACCGCCAGGCCGTTGCGGCCGGCGCGGCCGGTGCGGCCGATGCGGTGCACATAGTCCTCGGCCTTCATCGGCATGCCGTAGTTGATGACGTGCGAGATGCTCGGCACATCGATGCCGCGCGCCGCGACGTCGGTGGCCACGAGCACGCGCAGGTGGCGCGATCGCAGCCCCTGCAGCACGCGGTTGCGCCGCCCCTGTGGCATGCCGCCGTGCAGCGAAGCGACTTTGTGGCCCAGGTCGGCAAGCCGATCGGCGAGCCAGTCGGCGTCGCGCTGCGTGCTCGTGAACACCAGCGCCTGCTCAACCTCGCGCTGCGTCAGGATGTGGTCCAGCAACGCGTTCTTGTGGTTGTGGTTGTCGGCCCAGTGCAGGCGCTGCTCGATGTTGACATGCGCCGTGGTGTGCGAAGCCACCGCGATGCGCTTCGGGTCGCGCAACAGATGCCGCGCGAGGTTGCCGACGTTGCCGGCAAAGGTGGCGCTGTACATCATGGTCTGGCGCGTCGTCGGCAGGGCTGCAGCGATCGTGTTGATGTCGTCGATGAAGCCCAGATCGAGCATGCGATCGGCCTCGTCGAGCACGAGCAGTTCGATGCTGGCCAGGTCACAGCGGCCGCTTTGCAGGTGATCGAGCAGGCGCCCCGGCGTGGCGATGATGATGTCAGGCCCGGCGCGAAGCGCGCTGAGCTGCGCGGGATAGGGCACGCCGCCGACGACGGTGACGACCTTCAGGTTCTTCACCATGCGGCCGTAGGTGTCTGCGGCTTTGGCGACCTGCATCGCGAGTTCGCGCGTCGGCACGAGAACGAGGATGCGCGCGGCGCGCCGCGGCGTATCGCGGCGCGCAGGCTGCGCGGTTGCACCCTCCGCCGTGCGTTGTGCATGAAATTCGGCGCGCGCCTTCAGCACCCGCTGCAAGGCGGGCAGGATGAACGACGCCGTCTTGCCGCTGCCCGTGGCAGATGACACCATCAGGTCCGAACCCGCCAGCGCGGGCGGGATTGCCGCCAGTTGAACTTCGGTGGCAGTGTCATAGCCGGCGTTCGCAACGGCTTGCGTGAGGGCGCTTTCCAGGCCCATTTGATCGAAACTCATTTTGATTTTCCAAGGGAACACCTGTGCTTCGCTGGCGAAACGCCAAACGCACAGGCACGCCACCCTGTTCAGGGATGACTGGTGAATCGCCAGGGACGGGGCCCGTTGCAGGGCGCTGTGCCCAGGCCAACGGAACCGTCGATGCGACGGCATCACGCCAACCAGTCCCACTGTGGAAATCGATACGCCCGCGCGGCGGGGCCGCGGGAGGAGTCGAAAAAGGGTCGGTGCGATGAACGAAAAGCCGCACTGACGTGCGGCCGAGGCAGCATTCTATCTCAGGTCGAGGTTGGCGCGCTGAGAAAGTGCTCTCGATAGTAGGCGAGCTCGTCGATCGACTCATGAATGTCGGCCAGCGCGGTGTGCGCCTGGGCCTTCTTGAAACCCGCCAGGATCTCCGGCTGCCAGCGCCGTGCCAGCTCTTTCAAGGTGCTCACGTCGACGTTGCGGTAATGGAAGAACGCCTCGAGTGCCGGCATCGTGCGCGCCAGGAAGCGCCGGTCCTGGCAGATGCTGTTGCCGCACATCGGCGAGGCGTTCTTCGGCACGTAGCCGCGCAGGAACTCGATCACTTGCGCTTGCGCCTGCGCTTCGTCGGTCGTCGAGGCCTTGACCCGCGCGATCAGGCCACTGCGGCCATGCGTGCTTTTGTTCCATGCGTCCATCGCGTCGAGTACGGCGTCACTTTGATGGATCGCGAACACCGGGCCTTCGATGCGCTGCGTCATCTGCGCATCGGTGACGACGACGGCGATCTCGATGATGCGGTCGCTGTCGGGCAGCAGGCCGGTCATCTCCAGGTCGATCCAGACCAGGTTCTGGTCGCTGTGTGCCAAGGCGGTTGCGTTCATCGAAGATCCTCCGGGCGCGATTCTCGCAGGCGCGCGTGTCGACCTACACTCTCGGGCATGGAATCCACGGTGTTGACGTTTGCTTTTGCCGCGGCCTTGATGGGCTCGCTGCTGGTACGCTTTTATCTGGCGACGCGCCAGATGCGCCATGTCGCCACGCACCGCGGTGCCGTGCCCGGCGCGTTCGTCACGCAGGTCTCGCTCGAGGCCCACCAGAGAGCCGCCGACTACACCTTGGCCAAGGGCCGGTTGTCGCTGCTCGAAATTTCACTCGGCAGCGCGGTGCTGTTGGGTTGGACGCTGCTGGGCGGCCTGGATGCGCTGAATGTCCAACTGCTGCGCACGGTGCAGCCGCAATGGGGCAACATGGCCTACCAACTCGCGCTGCTCAGTGCCTTCGCGCTCATCGGCGGCTTGATCGATCTGCCCTTCGACCTGTACCGAACGTTTGTGGTGGAGCAGTCTTTCGGCTTCAACCGCATGACGCTGCGCCTGTACTTGCTCGACATGGCCAAGGGCATTCTGCTCGGCGCGGTGATCGGCTTGCCGATCGCCGCCATCATTTTGTGGCTGATGGGCGCGGCGGGCAGCACCTGGTGGCTGTGGGCGTGGGGAGTGTGGGTGGCGTTCAATCTGCTCATCCTCGTGCTGTACCCGACGCTGATTGCGCCTTTGTTCAACGAGTTCCTGCCCCTCACCGACGAGGCGCTCAAGGCGCGCGTCCAGGCCTTGATGGCAAAGTGCGGGTTTTCCGCGAAGGGCCTGTTCGTCATGGACGGCAGTCGGCGCTCGGCCCACGCCAACGCCTATTTCACCGGGTTCGGCGCGGCCAAACGCGTCGTCTTCTTCGACACGCTGCTGAGCAAACTGACGCCGGGTGAGGTGGAGGCGGTGCTGGCGCACGAACTCGGCCACTTCAAACACCGACACGTGATCCAACGCATGATCGCGCTGTTCGGCTTCAGCGCCGTCGGGTTCGCCGTGCTGGGGTTGCTGTCGAACCAGACCTGGTTCTACACCGCACTCGGAGTTCAGCCGTCGCTGAGTGCGGCGAACGATGCGCTGGCCCTGCTGCTGTTCCTGCTCGTCGTGCCGGTGTTCGTTTTCTTCGTGTCGCCGCTGATGGCGAGTCTGTCGCGGCGCCACGAGTTTCAGGCCGACGCCTACGCCTGCCGGCAGGCCAGCGGCGCCGACCTCGCGCAGGCACTGCTCAAGCTGCATGAAGACAATGCCGCGACGCTCACGCCCGATCCGCTGTACGTGAGGTTCTTTTACTCGCATCCGCCAGCGGCGCAGCGCATCGCGGCTTTGGCCGCAAGCCCGCGTTGAGCAAAGCGCAGGAGCTTGACATCGGCCTGGTCGTGGCCGCGCACGGCCGGCATTGCGTCGTCGAAGACCCGGAAGGCTCGCGCCTGATCTGCCATACACGCGGCAAGAAGAGCGACATCGTTGTCGGCGACCGCGTGCGCTGGCAAGTCAGTGGTGACACCGGTGTGATCGAGGGCGTCGAGCCGCGCCGCAACGTGTTGACGCGCCAGGACGAATGGAAGACGAAGTCGTTTGCGGCGAACCTCGATCAACTGCTGGTGATCGTCGCTGCCGAGCCGGTGTTCAGCGAATCGCAATTGGCGCGCGCACTGATCGCCGCCGAGGACGCGGCGATCCCCGCGCGCATCTTGCTCAACAAGGCCGACCTGGCCAGCGTTGCCACGGCGCGTGTGCGCCTCGCGCCCTATGTGGCGATGGGCATCGAAGTGCATGAAGTTGCGCTCAAGGCGCATCCACTGCAGGCACGCGCGCTGCTCGAACCCTTGCTGGCCGACAAGGCAAGCCTGGCAATCGGCCCGAGCGGCGCCGGCAAGAGCACCCTGATCAACCTGCTCGCGCCACACGCGAAGGCGCAGGTCGGAGAAGTCTCAATCGCCCTGAATGCCGGGCGCCACACGACGACGGCCACGCATTGGTACTGGCTCACCGAACAACGTCGCACCGCGCTCATCGACTCCCCGGGGTTTCAGGAGTTCGGCATGCGGCAAATCGACGCGCAGCAGCTCGCCGCGTTGATGCCGGACCTGCGTTCGCACACCGGCGGCTGCAAGTTCTACAACTGCACGCACCTGCACGAGCCGGGATGCGCGGTGCGCGAGGCCTTGCAGCGCGGCGAGATCCATGAATCTCGCTACCGCATCTATGTCGAAATTCTTGGCGAGCTGGTGCGCCGCTGAAGCCCGCCCGGCCCCGCACCAACTAACCGACGAGCTTGGCGAGCGACAGCAGCGCGAGCAGCAGCATCCAAAGCACGACCGAACGCCACACCAGGCCCACGAGACTGCGCAGGTGCCCGAGTTGCGGTGGCGCGCCCGCCGTCGACCCCGCAGCAGCGTGAGACTCGAGCTCCGCGTCACCATCGACGGGCGATGCGCCACCCAGGTCGGCCGCGGGCGGCGCCGCCCCGCCGAGCCGTACCCCCACGGCCCCAGCCGCGGCGGCAAGAATGACGCCCTCGTTCGTCGCGCCCCAAAGCGCGGCGTGGTGGCGCATGCCGTTCACCGCCTCCTCGAAATTGCCGACGATGGCAAAGCCGCCGCCGGTCAGGCGCGCCGGGACATGATCGATGACGCTGAAACACCGTGCCGAGAGCTGCATCAGGCGATCTTCCTGCACCAGCCCGACGCGCTTTGCACGCGCCGCCCAGTGGCGGCTGGCGAATTCGGCGAGTCGGTACAGCACCGCGCCGGCGGGCCCGCAGCCCAGCGAGGACAGCAGCACGAACCAGAAGAACACGCCGAACACGTGACGGTGCGCGGCCAGCAAGGCGTGTTCGATCGTGTGGCGCAGCAACTCGTCACGCGGCAAATCGCTCGCGTCCAAACCGCGCCATTCCTGGAGC
This sequence comes from Rhizobacter sp., assembly GCA_031396305.1. Classification (GTDB taxonomy): domain Bacteria; phylum Pseudomonadota; class Gammaproteobacteria; order Burkholderiales; family Burkholderiaceae_C; genus JAEMQF01. The sequence goes on along the minus strand of JANNKM010000304.1, from coordinate 19,635 downwards.
AAACTGCGCGCGCGCAATTCTTCGCCACGCTCCAGCGCCTGCTGGATGTCGGTGAAAAAATGACTGAACTGGCGAAATCCAAGCGTCAGGTAGAGCACCGCCACGTCCCACGCAAGGGCGAACACGAAGCCGAGTTCGCCAAGCAACGCATGCATCGCCCACGCGAGCAGCGCCGGCACTGGCACGGTGATCACCCAGACGACCACGGCATGTTGGTCGCGCCCCGCGTTGAAGTTGTGGCCGACCCAGCGCATCCATGCCGTCATCGCGCCATGCACGGCATTGCGGCCCGGCAGGGGCTTGAGCTGCTCGATCAGCAGCGCCAGCGCAACGGCAAGAAAACTCATGTCGCTCGATGATATCGGCGCGGGCCCAACCCAAAGCTCGACAGGCTCTTGAGTAGATCCGGCTTTGCCGGGCTACTCAACCCCCTCGGGGGGCGGACGACGTACTCGTCGGCCTGGGGGCGCTCCCAGGTCTCCTGCTTCAGGCGCTGAAGAATCGGTAGAGGTTGCGCAGCATCGACGCCGTCGCCCCCCAAATGAAATAGCGCCGCGGCTGGCCGTTGCCGTCCAAACCACTCCAGGGCATCGACAGGAACTCACGGCTGGCACCGGCCATCTCCACCACATGGCGCCGGTGATTGCCCGGGTCCATCAAGTGGCTGAGCGGCACTTCGAATACTTCAGCCACTTCATTGGGGTCGGGTTGCAGGGCAAAGCCCGGGCGCACCAGCGCCACGACCGGCGTGACGACGAATCCCGTGCCGGTGGTGTATTCCGGCAGGCGGCCCAGCACGTCGACATGGGTCTGGAGCAGTCCGATTTCTTCTTGCGCCTCACGCAGCGCGGTCGCGGTGGCGTCGGCGTCGGTGGGCTCGACGCGGCCGCCGGGAAAGCTGATCTGGCCGGGGTGGTCGCTCAGGTGTTCGGTGCGCTGGGTCAGCAACACGGTCAGTGTGTCGCGCAACACCAGAGGCACCAGCACCGAGGCCGCGGTCGGCAAGCGATCGCCGAAGCGCTTCTCGACGACGCTCTCGGGCACCCAGATCGGGGGCTGCGCAAAGCGCCTGCGCACCGCAGCGGCCGACAATTCGGCGGCACCGACCGCCGGCAGATGGCGGTCGACACCGACGATCGGCATCGCTTCGGGGTCGAATTTCAGGCGAGCTTTTCCTTGATGCGCGCCGACTTGCCGGAACGCGAGCGCAGGTAGTAAAGCTTGGCGCGGCGCACATCGCCGCGGCGCTTCACTTCGATCGAGGCGATCGACGGGCTGTACAGCTGGAATGTGCGCTCAACGCCTTCACCGCTCGAGATCTTGCGAACGATGAAGCTCGAATTGAGGCTGCGATTGCGCTTTGCGATCACCACGCCTTCGAACGCCTGAAGGCGCTTGCGCGTGCCTTCAACGACGTTGACGCTGACGATCACAGTGTCACCGGGCGCGAAGGGCGGAATCGTTTTGGCCAGGCGCGCGATCTCTTCGCGCTCAAGGGTTTGGATCAGGTCCATGGGTTTCTCCGGGCGATCGTGCAAAGGCGTTGTGGGTTGGCTGGGTCGCGGCCCGAGGGTCGCGAAGCCTTGTATTGCCGGCAGAGGATCGAAAAGCCGGTGATTATAGCCAGCGGATCATTTCGGCGGCGTACCGGGCAAGGCAGCGTTGCCCGGCGATGCCGAACAAGTTCGCCGCGCCGACCTATTCGGCATCGCGCTGGAGCGTCGCCAGATAGGCTTCGTCGACTGCGCTCAATTGGCCCGCCGCGCGCGCCGTGGCGATCAGGTCTGGCCGCCGCCGCAGCGTCAGCTCCAGCGAGCGCTCGCGGCGCCAACGTGCGATCCGAGCATGGTCGCCCGACATCAGCACCGGCGGAACCGCCTCGCCGCGCGGCTGCGCCGGCAAGACCTCGGGCCGGCTGTAGTGCGGGCAGTCCAGCAGGCCTTGCGAAAAACTGTCCTGTTCGTGCGACCGGCTGTCGCCGAGCACGCCGCTTTGCAGCCTCGCCACGGCGTCGAGCAGGGCCAGCGCGGGCAATTCGCCGCCGGACAGGACAAAGTCACCCAGGCTCAATTCGGCGGCGACGTGCCGGTCAAGGAAGCGCTGGTCGATCCCCTCATAGCGCCCGCACAACAGAATCGCGCCTTCTCCAACGGCGTATTCGCGCACCACGGCCTGGTCGATGCGCCGCCCTGTCGGGCTGAAATGCACGAGCGGCGCGGCGTCGCCGCGCGACGCTCGAACCGCGGCAAGCGCGCGCTCCAGAGGCTCGACGAGCAGCACCATGCCCGGGCCGCCGCCATACGGGCGGTCGTCAACGCGGCCGTGCGGGTCATCGGCGTGGTCGCGCAGCTGCCACAACTTGACGTCGACCTGACCCGATTCGAACGCGCGTCGGGTGACGCCTTCGCTCAGGAGCGGCGCAAAGAGGCTGGGAAACAGCGTGATGACGTCGAAACGCACAGTGCGCTCTCAAGTAAATGTGGCTTTGCCACTTTAGTTGAACCCCCGCAGGGGGTCGAGCCCGGACGTAGAACAGTCCCTGCGGACTGTTCTACGCCTGGCGAGGGCCATCGGGATTGCGTGCCCGATGGCGGGCCGGGCTGGGCTGGCCCGGCCCCTTGGGGCGCTCAATAGTCAAGTTCCCAGTCGACCTGGATGCGCTTGCGCTCCAGGCTCACCTCGTCGACATACGTCGCCACGAATGGAATCAGGCGTTCGACGGACTCGGGGCCGGCCGCCGCGACGCGCAGCACGCTTTGCGGGCCGGTTTCGATCAAGCCCACCACGACGCCGAGAACCTCGTCTCGGCGATTCACCACTTGCAGGCCGAGCAGATCGACCCAGTAGAACTCGTCAGAGCCTTGCGTCGGGAAACTTGAGCGGCCGACGAACACGCGCGCCCCGCGCAGCGCTTGCGCATCCGCACGAGACTCCACACCCTGGGCTTGCGCCACGACGCTGTCGCCATGCTCCTTGATGCCGCTGATGCGCAGCCAACCGGGCAAGGCCGGTTTGACGGCCAGCTGCGCGCCCACCCCGGCGGGCACGGGCGCTTTGATAAACCAGCGACGCGAGGAAAAAATCGCCTGGGGGTCGGAAGAAAACGGCACGACCTTGAACCAGCCTTTCACGCCCCAGGCATCGCCGATGCGCGCAACTTCGATCGCGTCGGCCGGAAAGTCCGGCTCGTCTGGCGAAGCGAATGCAACGGCGCTCGGGTTCACGGAAGAACCAGGAGCGCCGGCACCCGGCCGCGGATTCAGGCGCTGGCCTTGGCCTGGTTCAGCAGGCGCTCGACCGTCGCGGAAACCCTGGCGCCGTGGCCTGTCCAGTGGGCGACGCGGTCGAACGCCACGCGCAGCGGCTGTTCACCACCGGCAGCGACCGGGTTGTAGAACCCCACGCGTTCGATGAATCGGCCATCGCGCCGCGTGCGCGAGTCAGCCACGACGATGTTGAAGAACGGGCGCTTTTTGGCGCCGCCACGGGCAAGACGGATCACGACCATACAGATTCCTAAGCTTGAGAAGTGCAACCGCGGCGCAGCCTGTGGTGCAGTAGCCGCCTGCCACCCGGGCGGAAGTGCTCGCGGGAGAGCCTGCGGAAAAACCGTGCATTGTAGACTCAGATGAACCCACTGCCCCTGCGAACTGAACATGGCACCCACAGGCCTCACGCTGATCCGCCCGAGCACGGACGCCGACATCGGCGCCATCACCGAGATTTACGAGTTCCACGTGCGCACTGGCTCGGGCACGTTCGAGGTGGATGCCCCCGGGCCCGACGAAATGCGCCGGCGCCGCTCCGACCTGACGTCCAAGGGCCTGCCCTGGCTCGTGGCCGAGCGCGCGGGGCACGTCAGGGCCTACGCCTACGCCAATCACTTCCGGCCACGCCCGGCCTACCGTTTCTGTCTCGAGGATTCGCTTTACGTCGCAAGCGACGCCTTGGGCCAGGGCCTCGGGCGAGCGCTGCTCGCGGAGTTGCTTGCGCGCTGCGAAGCCTTGGGCGCGCGCCAGATGCTGGCGGTGATCGGCGATTCGGCCAACGCCAGCTCGATTGCCCTGCACCGCGCGCTCGGCTTTGAAGCCGCGGGGCAGCTCCGCGCGGCGGGTTGGAAGTTCGATCGATGGCTCGATGTCGTGTTGATGCAAAAGGCGCTGGGCCAGGGCTCGACATCGTCACCCGCCCCGCCATGACGCGCCCTGCGCCGGCGCGTTACAAATCCAAGACGCTGGCGACCTGGATCGCACTGCTTGGCGGCAGCTTCGGCCTGCAGCGCCTGTACATGCACGGCGCGCGAGATCCCTGGGCGTGGCTGTTTCCCTGGCCGACACTGCTGGGCGTCTACGGCGTGCTGCGCGCCCGGGCCTTCGGTCTGGACGACCAGCTTTCCTGGATGTTGATTCCCGTGCTGGGGCTGATGTTGGCGGCAACGATGCTGCACGCCATCGTCATCGGCCTGACGAGTGACGCCGCCTGGAATGCCCGCTTCAATGTCGGCGCGCGGGAGCACAAGGGTGGTTGGTTGACGGTGATCGGTGTCGTCGTCGCGTTGGCGTTTGGCGCTGCAGCGCTGATGGCGACGCTGTCGTTCAGCGCGCAACGCTATTTCGAATACCAAGCTGACCGCACCCGGACCACGCCGCGCTGAATCACTCGAACAGGTAAAGGCTCAGCCAGTAGCTCACTGCGGCGACGAGTGCCGACGCGGGAATCGTGAACACCCAGGCCCAGACGATGTTGCCGGCCACGCCCCAGCGCACCGCCGAGGCGCGCCGCACCGAACCCACGCCGACGATCGCACCCGTGATCGTGTGCGTCGTCGACACCGGAATGCCCAACCCGGTGGCCAGGAACAACGTGATCGCGCCGCCCGTTTCCGCGCAAAAACCACCGACGGGCTTGAGCTTCGTGATCTTCTGCCCCATGGTCTTGACGATGCGCCAGCCGCCGAACATCGTGCCCAAGCCAATCGCGAGATAGCACGACCAGATCACCCAGCCCGGCGGCGCTTTCGCGTCGGCCGACAAGCGGCCGGCGGAGATCAACAACATCCAGACGATGCCGATCGTCTTTTGCGCATCGTTGCCGCCATGGCCCAGGCTGTACAGGCCGGCCGAAACCAGCTGCAGGCGTCGAAACCAGTTGTCGACGTACAACGGCGACGTGCGCCTGAACAGTTGCGCCACCGCCACCATCAGCAGCGAAGCGAGTGCGAACCCGAGCAGCGGGGAGACCAGAATGAAGGCCACAGTCTTCCACACACCCGCCCCAATCAGCGCGTCGACACCGGCCTTGGCGATGACGGCACCAACGATGCCTCCGATCAAGGCGTGCGATGAGCTCGACGGAATGCCGTGCCACCAAGTCACGATATTCCAGAAGATCGCGCCGATGAGCGCGCCGAAGACGACGTGCTGGTCCACCACGTTCGGCACGACGATGCCCTTGCCGACGGTCGCCGCCACCTTCAGCTCGAAGATGAAGATCGCCACGACATTGAAGAATGCCGCGAACAAGATCGCCTGCTGCGGCTTGAGCACGCCGGTGGACACGACGGTGGCGATCGAATTCGCCGCATCGTGAAAGCCATTCATGAAGTCGAACGCCAGCGCGAGCATCACGAGCATCGCGATCACCCAGAACCCCGCCTGCACCGTTGCCATGGGCGATGCAGTTCAGGAATTCTCGAGGACCACGCCCTCGATCAGGTTCGCCACGTCTTCGCAGCGGTCCGAGATCGATTCGAGCAATTCGTAGATCGTCTTGAGCTTGATCAGCTCGCGCACGTCGGTTTCTTCGCGAAACAGTTTGGACATCGCCGTGCGCATCACGCGATCGGCGTCGCTCTCCAGCTTGTCGATCTCTTCGCAGGTCTTGATCGCCGCCTCGGCCACTTCGGTGCGGCTGATCTTGGGCAACAACGACACCGCGTGCTGCACACGCTCGCAGCACTTGGCGCTGATTTCCCCCAGGCGCAGCACCTCTTCCGTCATCGCGCGCACGTCGTACAGCGACATCGTCTCGGTCGCGTCTTGGAGCAGATCGACGATGTCGTCCATCGCATTGATGAGGCTGTGGATCTGCTCGCGGTCGATCGGCGTGATGAAGGTCTTGTGCAGCAGGCGGTTCACTTCGGCAGTGACGCGGTCCGCGGCGCGTTCCGCGGTGACCACCTCTGCGGCGTACTTTTCGCGCAGCACTGGATCGGCGTAGTTGTGGATCAACTCGATGAAGGCGCGCGCGGCATCGACGATGTACGCCCCATGCTGGTCGAACAGCTCGAAGAAATTGCCTTCGCGCGGCAGCAGCTTGCCGAACAGCATTCTGGTCTCCTGTGACCCCGCATTGCGTTGAAGCGGTTCGGGCCATCGGCGTCGACGCTCGACGCCCGGGCCGCGGCGAGTGTACTGCCCGGGTTACGCCTGCGTGATCCGTTGATCCGCAACCTGCAGCAGCAGCGGTGCAAGCAGGCCACGCCCGGGAATCACCAGGTTCGGCGCGATGTCGGCCAGCGGCCTGAGCACGAACGCGCGCTCATGCATGCGCGGGTGCGGCACGCACAGCTGGGGCGAATTGATCACGCGTTCGCCATAAAGCAGCAGGTCCAGATCCAGGTTGCGCGGGGCGTTGCGGTAGGGCCTTTCGCGGCCGTGCTCGCGCTCGATGGATTGCAGATTCGACAGCAACTCCGCTGCGGCGAGCCGCGTCGTCACCTCGATGACGGCGTTGATGTAGTCGGGGCCGCTTGATTCGATCGGGGCGCTGCGGTACAGCCGGGAACGCGCCATCACGGCAGTCTGGGGCAAGCGCCCGATCGCACCCGTTGCGGCCTGGACCGTCGCGACTGCATCGCCGAGGTTCGCGCCCAGGCCGATGTACGCGGTCACGGCCGTGGCGCCTTGCGGATCGCCTGTGGCAGGCACAGGCTTGGTGGGCTCAATCGTCGAGCGCGGCATAGACGAGGTGCCGAAAAAGCGCGCGATATCGATGCCGCTGAACCGGCGCCTGAATCATCAACACCGCGAACAAGTCTTCGGCGGGGTCGACGAAGAAAGACGTACCGGCGATGCCACCCCAGTAGTACAGACCCTTGGAGCCCGGCAGTGCTGCCAGCCCGGTCTCGCGCCGCACCGCGAACCCCAGGCCGAAGCCATGCCCGGCGGGCAACACGTCGCCCAGCACCGCTCGATCGCCCAGGTGATCGGCGGTCATCAGCGCCAGGGTGTGGCGGCTCAGCAAGCGTGTGCCGCCAACGCCGCGGCACAGCGCGTGCAGGAAACGCGCGTAGTCGGCTGCGGTTCCGACCAGGCCACCGCCCCCGGACTGGAAAGCGTGCACCTGCCGCACGTCGAGCAGTTCGATCTTCACGCCCGTTTGCGGGTCGGTGCCGAACGGTTCGGCGATGCGGTGCTGTTGTGCGGGAGGCACATGAAACCCGGTATCGACCATGCCCAGTGGCGCGAAGATGCGCTGCTTCAGGAACTCACCCAACGCCTGGCCGCTGATGACTTCGATGACACGCCCCAACACGTCGGTAGCGTGGCTGTAGGCCCAGGCGCTGCCCGGCTGGGCCAGCAGCGGCAGGCGGGCGAGTTGTTCGCAAAATCTGGCGTTGCCGATGTCGGGTGCGCCCATGCGCTCGTCGGTGTACAGCTGTTGAACCGGGCTGGTGCCGAGAAAGCCGTAGGTCAGCCCGGCCGTGTGGCGCAGCAGGTCCTGAATCGTGATCGGCGCACACGCGGGTTCGTATTCGAGGCGCCCGCCCACCTCCACGCCGACTTGCATCTGCGCGAATTCGGGCAGCCACGTCGACACCGGCTCGTGCAGCAATAGACGTCCCTCCTCGGCGAGCATCAGCGCGGCGACAGACACGACGGGTTTGGTCATCGAATAGATGCGGAAGATCGAGTCGCGCGCCATCGAGGCGGGCCCGAGCGGGCTCAACTGACCGCGGCACTCGAAGTAGCCGACCTTGCCGCGCCGGGACACCAGGGCCACCATGCCCGGAAGCAGGCCGCTCTCGATGTCACGTTCGAACGCCTGCGTCAGAACTTTCAAGCGCGCGGAGTTCAGGCCCACTGCGGCGGCAGACTTGACCCGGGGCAGCGCGGCGAGCGTCATGACTCCAAAGGCGCAGGTTCCGGTGCCCCCGGGCCGGAGCGGCGGCGGCGCCGGCGGCGCTTGCGCGCTGGGTCGGCGTCCGCACCCGGCGCGTGGGTTGGGCTGCGCGTGGGCGTAGCGTCCCGGGCCTGGCCGATCAGGCGTTCGCGCTCGTCAGCATTTGCCATGGAGAACCGCTCCCACCACAGCGGCAGTTCGGCGTCGACCTCCCCGGCTTGCCCACGCAAGCGCAGGAAGTCAAAGCCCGCGCGAAAGCGCGGCTGCTCGATCAGCGTGTAGACGCTTTGGCCGCTGCGGCGCGCAAAGCGCGGCTGCATTATCCAGACCTCGCGCATGTCGGCGGCCAGCCTGCCGCGGCCGGAGATGTCGCCGATCTTGGCGTCGAACACGGCGTCGATCGCCTGTTGCAGGGCGACAAACGACGACTCGCCGCTCGCCTCGAGCTGTTTCCAACGCTCGAACACGTCGTGCCACAGCATGCACGCGAGCATGAAGCTGGGCGCGACGGGCTTGCCCTCGGCGATGCGCCGGTCGGTGTCTGCCAGCGCCAGGCGCACGAATTTCTCGCGGCCGTCATGGCGCTGCGCTTCATCGAGCACGACGTCGAGCACCGGAAACACGCCGCGGTGCAGGCCATGGCGGCGCAATTCTTCGACGCTGGCCAGCGCGTGCCCGGTCTGCAGCAGCTTGATCATCTCGTCGAACGTGCGCGACGGCGGCACGTTGTCGAGCAGGGCCGCCATGCTCTGGATCGGTGCGCGTGTCTTCGGCTCGATCTCGAAGCCCAACTTGGCGGCAAAGCGTATCGCGCGAATGATGCGCACCGGGTCTTCGCGGTACCGCAACGCCGGGTCGCCAATCATGCGCAAGAGCTTCTTCTTCGCGTCGGAGATGCCGCCGTGGTAGTCGACGACGATTTCGCGCAATGGGTCGTAGTACATCGCGTTCACGGTGAAGTCGCGACGCGCCGCGTCTTCGACCTGCGGGCCCCAGACGTTGTCGCGCAAGACGCGCCCCTCGGCGTCGATCACATGGCCAGGCGCAGGTGCGTGCGCCTTCCCGGCAAGCTCGGTCTTCGCGGTCGTTTCGTTGCCGCTCACGGACTCGGCCGCGCCCGCGTCCACCTGCGCCCGAAACGTCGAGACTTCGATGACTTCGCTCAGGCCATGGTCCTGCCGGCCGCGGCCGAACACGACGTGCACGATGCGAAACCTGCGGCCGATGATGAAGGCCCGGCGAAACAGCGCCTTCACCTGCTCCGGCGTGGCATTCGTCGCGACATCAAAGTCTTTCGGGCGCAGACCCAGCAGCAGATCTCGCACCGCGCCACCGACGATGTAGGCCTCATAACCGCCGTCGGCCAAGGTGCGCACCACCTTCACGGCGCGCTCGTCCACAAGCGCCGGGTCAATGCCGTGTTGGCTCTTCGGCACTTCGACGCGCCGGCCGTGCACCGTGCGCGGTGCGCGCGCGGTGCGTGCCTTGTCGAGCAGCTTGTCGATCAGCTTCTTGATCATTCGGACGTCATTCAAACAGTTTCAAAATGCGCCAGCCACGCTCGCGCGCGAGCGTTTCCAACGCCGCACTGGGATTGGTTGCGACCGGGTCTGTCGCGCGTTCCAGCAGGGGAAGATCGTTCAGCGAGTCGCTGTACACGCTGATCGTGGCGAAATCCTGCCAATCGCTGCCGGTCGCCTGCAGCCACTGCTCGACACGCCGCACCTTGCCTTCACGGTAGCTCGGCTCACCGGCGATTCGGCCCGTGATGGTACCGCCGGCGTCGCGCTCCAGGCGCACCGCGATCAAAGTATCAATTCCAAGAGCGGCCGCGATCGGCGCGGTGATGAAGTCGTTCGTAGCCGTCACCAGGGCGATGCAGTCGCCGCGGCGCCGGTGGTGGCGCACCAGGTCCAGCGCGCTCTGGCGCAGGTTCGGGGTGATGACTTCCCGCATGAACCGGTCGTGGGCAGTCTGCGCCTCGGCGCGGGTTCGGGCACGCACAGGCGCGGTGGCGAATTCGATATAGGCGTGAATGTCAAGTCGCCCCTGCTTGTACTGCGCATAGAACTCATCGTTTCGCCGCCGAAACGCCGCCGCTTCAACCCAGCCTTGCCCGACCATGAACTCGCCCCAGGCGTGGTCCGAATCCAAGGGCAAGAGGGTGTCGTCCAGATCGAACAGGCAAAGCGCCGGGCCGGTGGCTCCGTTCACGCTTGCGCCCCCTGGGCGAGCATCTTCCTGAGCAAGGCCACGGTGACGTTGCGCTGCTGCGCCATCGAGAACTCGTCCAGCCGATCGAGCAGGTCGAACAAGCTCTTCAGGTCACGGTCAAAGCGCGTCAACAGGTACTCCATCACCTCGTCGGTCAGGAGGATGCCGCGGCGGTCAGCCTCGCGCCGCAATTCGGCGCGCGCCTCCTGCTCCGAGAGCACCTGCAGCGCCATCACGTGACCCCAGCCCAGGCGCGATCGCAGGTCTTCACGCAGCGGCAAGTCCACCGGCGGCAAGCGCCCTGCGGCAATGACCGTCGCACCGCTTTCGGCGGCCTGGACGAACAGCGTGAAGGCGCAATGCTGCTGATCTGGCGTGAGGCGCTCGCAATCGTCGATCACGATGATGGCGCAAGGCTCGCTGCCGCCCCAGGGGACCGGGACCTCGGGACCGAAGCGCGCGCAGCGCACGCCCTCGGCCTGCATGCGTCCGATCACCGCTTGCGTCAGGTGCGTCTTGCCACTGCCCGTGGGCCCCCACAGGTAGACCGGCGCCGCCCCCGGCACCAGCGATCGAAGGTGGGCAAGCGTCGCGGCGTTGGCACCGGTCGCGAAATTGTCGAAGGTGCGAGCCGCAGCGGTGCCGATCGGCAGCGGGATCTGTTTCATCCGCGGTACAACGGGCTTTCCACGTACATCGTGCGCGCGCGCCGCGCTGCAACGACGATCAACGCACTCAACGGCAGCGCAATCAATACGCCGACGAAACCGAACAAATGGCCGAAGGCGAGCAACGCAAAGATCACCATCAATGGATTCATGCCGATGCGTTCGCCGACCAGGCGCGGTGTCAAGAACAAACCTTCACCGATCTGGCCGATGCCGTAAACGACCGCCACCGCGATCAGGCCGTAGGCACCACCGAACTGCAAAGCGCCGGCGGTCAGCGCCAGAATCAGGCCAATGCCGAACCCGATGTAGGGAATGAAAATTGCCAACCCGGTGAAAACACCCACGGGCAACGCAAGGTCGAAGCCGGCCACACCCAACGCGGCGCTGTAGTAGACCGCGAGAACCAACATCACCAGGAACTGGCCTCGCAGGTACTGGCCGAGCATCGAGTCGCACTCCGCCATGAAGCCTTCGATGCGCGGGCGCAGGCGCGGCGGAATCAGGTTTCTGGCGCGAGCCACCAACTTCGGCCAGTCCATCAACAAATAGAACAGGCCCACGGGCACCAGGATCGCCAGGCCGACGATCGCAAGCAGGATGCTGCCGCCAATGCGGGCAGAGCTGAGCAGGGCGCCCATCCAGTCTTCCACGTTCGCGTTGAGGTACTTGAGGACGAAGGCCTTGATGCTGGCGACGTCAAGGCCGGCGGGAAACCCCAACTGGGCGAGCCACGGCGCCAATGCCTCGTTCAGGCGTTCCGCCAAGCGCGGAATCTGCTCGCGCAGCAGAGGCAACTCCTTGGAAATGATCGGCACGATGAGCAGTACCAGAGCGAGCAACGCGGCAATCGCGGCGACCTCGACGATCGCCACGGCGAGCACACGCGGCACGCGCCGCGTCGCCAGCCATTCCACCGCCGGGTGCAGGGCGTATGCAAGCACCGCGGCGACGAGGAACGGCGTCAACACCGGTGCGAGCAGCTTCACGCCCGCCAGCACGAGCAGGCCCAGGCCGATCCAGGCGATGCTTTGACGTTGTGCCGGGCTGAAGGTCATCTGCGCCGAATTCTACGGGCCGCGTCGCCGGGCAGACACGCCGCCGTGGCGCACCTCTGGCGCAGGCCGGTGACGGTGCTGCCCTCGTTCAGGCGTCGGTCAGGGTGGCGGTGTAATGGGCAATCAGCGACAACAGGTCCTCTTCCGAGTACGGTTTGCCCATGTAGTGGTCCACCCCGAGTTCCGCTGCGAGTTCGCGATGTTTTTCGGCGATTCTGGAGGTGATCATGATCACTGGCAGGTCGCGCAGGTTCGCGCTGTTGCGAATCGTGCGCACCAGCTCGAAGCCGTCCATGCGCGGCATCTCGATGTCGGACAACACGACCTGCGGTCGCTCCTCGGCGAGTTTTTCGAGCGCGTCCAGTCCGTCCTTGGCGAGCACGACCCGGTAGCCCTCGCGCACGAGCAGGCGCTGCGTGACGCGCCGCACAGTCAGCGAGTCGTCAACCACCAGAACCATCGGCGCCAGCGGCACGTCATCGGCCGCGGGCCCACCGGTGGGCGACTCCGGCGCCTGCAAGGCCGTGAGCGTGGCACGTCGGGCCGGCTCGCCGTACAGCGTGGCCAGCGCGACCGGGTTGTAGATCAGCGCCACCGCGCCCGAGGCCAGCAGCGTGATGCCCGCCAGACCCGGCACGCGCGACAACTGCGGCCCCAGATTCTTCACCACGACTTCCTGGTTGCCCAGCACTTCGTCAACCTGCACCGCAATGCGCTTTTGCGCGCTGCGGATCACGACGACGGTGCGCGTGCGCCCGACAGATTCAACGGATCGCGGGCTGAGCTGCAGCAGCGAGCCGAGCCAGAAAAACGGCATCTGGCGTTCGCCGAGCGTGTAGGCGCCGCTGGTGTGCGACTGGTCGATCTCGACCGGTGTGGCGCGCCGAACGATCTCGATCAGCGTGGACGGCACCGCCACCGCCGTGGAGCCGCAGCGCAGCATCAGCACCTGCGTCACCGCGGTCGTCAGCGGCAAGATCAACTTGAACGAGGTGCCCTGATTTGCCCGCGTCGCCGTACGGATGCGCCCGCCGATCGCGTTCACTTCAGAGCGCACCACGTCCATGCCCACGCCGCGGCCGGCGAGTTCGGTGACGCTCGTCGCCGTCGAGAAGCCCGAGGCGAAGATCAGATTCGCAAGTTCAGCGTCGGTGTAGTTCTTCGCCGCCTCGAGCAGACCCAGCGCCAGGCCGCGTTCGCGGATGCGCGGCAAGTTCAAGCCGGCGCCGTCGTCGCGGAATTCGACGGCGACCTCGTTGCCTTCGTGCGTCACGGTGACGACGATCAGACCCGTCGGGTCCTTGCCGGCGGCACTTCGCACCTGCGGCATCTCGATGCCGTGTGTCACGCAATTGCGCAGCACGTGCTCGAAGGCGCCAGTGATGCGATCCAGCACACCACGGTCGATTTCGATCGAACCGCCGACGATGTCCAGACGCACCTGCTTGCCCAGCTCCTTCGCCGCCTGGCGCACGACGCGGTACAGACGGTCCGACAGCCCTTCGAACTCGACCATGCGCGTGCGCAGCAAATCGCCCTGCAGCTCGCGCGTCATGCGCGCCTGCGCGACGAGTTCGTCTTCCGTGTTCTCCAGCGAGCGCTGCAGCGTGCGCTGCACCGTGGCCACGTCATTCACCGACTCGGCCATCATGCGCGTCACTTCCTGGAAGCGCGTGAACCGGTCGAATTCGAGCGGGTCGAAGTTCTTCGACGCGCCCTTGGCCGCTTCGATGCGCGAGCTCATCTGGGTTTCGGCCTGAAGCTCGATGTCGCGCAGTTGGGCACGCAAGCGCTCAAGGTTCTCCGTCAGGTCCGACACCGAACCCTTGATGACATTGACCTGCGATTCGATGCGCGTGCGGGCAATGCTGACCTCGCCCGCCTGATTGACGAGCTTGTCGAGCAGCGGCGTGCGCACCCGAACGGCGGATTGCGTGGCGCTTGCACCGCGGTCGGCCGCCGCTTTGGGCGCTGCCGCGGCGGAGTCGAAACGAGACCAGTCGATGCCGGCATTCGCGTCGCTCGACGCCGCGCGCGCCGGCTGCTCCACAGGTGCCACGGGAGTCGGCGGCCTGGCCTCGACGATCGGCGCCCTGATCACCGGCACGGCGATCTCGGCCATCGGCTCGAGCGGCTCAAGCGACTGGGTGCGCGTGGCAGGAACGCTGCCGGCTCCCCGCACAACGCTCGGGCCGTCCAACACTGCCGGCTCGGTGCCCAGGCCCAGAAGTTTGGACGGCTCGCCCAGCGCAGCGGCAGCCTCGGCGTAAGCCTGTGCATCGCGATTGCGCAATGCATCGAACACCTGGGACAAGGCGTCGCCGTGGGATTGAAGATTCTCGATGTCCGCGGCTGTCGCGGCGGGCTGCGCCAAGATGCGCTCGATGCGCGACTCCAGGCGGTGCGCCAATTCTCCCAGCCGCATCGCGCCAGCCAGGCGGGCACCGCCCTTGAGCGTGTGCAACGTTCGCATGCACGCGTCTGCGTGTGAAGTGTCGGTCGGACGCGCGATCCATTCGCGCAGGCTGCCAGCGAGCTGCGGCAAGAGTTCGAGCGCTTCTTCCTCGAAGATCGGGAACAGCTCGGCGTCGACCGCGTCCAGCGCATCGATATCGTCTTCGCTGTCTTGCGAGGCGGAAGGCGCCGCAGGGTTTTGGCGCGGTGCCTGGCGCCGGTTCTCGACGGCGGCCGCCTTGGGTGCAACAGGGGCGGCAGAGGAAGACGCAGGAACCGGGGCATCGGAACGTGGTGCCGCTGCCGGTTGAGCGCCCGCCGCACCGGTGGGCGGATACGTCAGCGGCTTCCACTCCATGAAGCCGGACGGCTGAAACCAGGAACGCAGTTCATCGTCTTCTCCACCGCCTTCGCCCTGCAGTGCGGTCGGGGAACGAGCGCCGGGCTTGTCGCGCGCCACCGTCGGCGGTGCCGAACGTGGTGCAGCGGGCAAATCTGCGGGCTTCACGGCGGTCGGCGCCATCGCAGGTGCCGGCGCAGCGGTACTGACGCGTTGTGGCGCGTTCGGCGCAACCACTGGCATCCCCGGCGCAGAGGTGGCAGGTGCGATGGGCGCGGGTGGTGGCGTGATCGAAAACTTGGCGGGCAGCCCGGCGGCAGCACGCTGGTCGGCCACAGTGAGATCACTCAGCGCGCCGGGGCGGGTTTGTGGCATCTGGTCGGCGGCAGCAGTCACGGCCTCGAGCCAGCGTGCCGAGCTCAATTCATGTTCATCGAGCCTGGACAGCAGCGTGACTGAGGGATCCTTCAGAAAGCCAGCCGCGAACTGATGCAGCAAGCGCCGAATCTCCTCGGCGGCGTCGACGAACAATCGTGCCTCTTGAGGCGTGCCCCTGCCGATGGCCTGCGAGCGCGTCAATGCATGCTCAAGGGTGCGGGCAAGGTTGGACAGATTCGCAAACCCCACCGTGGCGGAACTGCCGGCCAGCGAGTGCGCGAGCGCGATGGGAATTTCCCCGATCGGCCGATGCAACTCCATGGCCCATTCGGCCAGTTCCGTCGTGAGGCGGCGCGAGAGTTCGTCGGCCTCGTTCAGGTAGATGTTGAACAGCGCGATGCTGATGCGCAGCGGCCCGATGACCTTGACCGACTCCTCATCGGCGCCGCCATTGTCGTCACCGCCAGGCGCGTCCTCTTCTACGACTTCGGGCAGCGGAATCGGTGAGGACGGCATGCCGCTCGAGTCGGCAACGGCCTCGCCCCGCACATCCGGCAGGTCGAGCACCAGATCCGGCGCATGAGGCTCGGCCTGCACCATCACGCGCGACGGCTCCCGGGGCTGGACCGCCGCAGGCACAGGCGCGACGCCTTGCCCCAGGTCCAGGTCGATCATGTCGATCGCGATATCAGCCGCCGGCTCGTCCATCGCCAGAGGCAGCGTCGACGCTTCTGTCAGGTTCAGGTCGAACGGCTCCAGCAGGGCCTGCTCACCCTTGCCCGCGGCTTCGGTTTGCGCGACGGGCGCAACAGTTGGTGCCGGTTCATCGCCCAGCGGCAGGTCGAGATCAAACGAAAACTCGAGGCCCGGCAATGCAGCCGGGCTTGACGCAGGCACGACCGGCACCCGCAGCGCGGCGGGCGCAGCAGACGTCGCGCGCGGTTGGGCTGGCGACGCGCTGGCCAGCGCACCGAGGCGTGAATCGCGCGCTTCAGCAGGGCCAGACAGGCCCAGCGCCCGCGCCGACACCACAGCGGAACTGTATTCGTGGGAGCGCCGCGCCGAAATTTCCTCGACCCAGCCCCCGAGGTATTGCAGAACCCATCCGGTAAATTCGAGCAGATCCGGCTCTGCCGCACGCTGTTCCGCGAGGCGCGTGTTGTAGAGCTTCTCGCAGCTCCAGGCCGCCTCGCCGAAGTCTTTCAGCCCGACCATTCTCGAACTGCCCTTGAGCGTATGGAAGGCGCGCCGGATCGTCGTCAGAATCGGCAGCTCGCCGGGCCTGCTGTTCAATTCGGCCAACGCCGTCGCCGAGTCGGCAACCACTTCGCGCGCCTCTTCCAGGAACACCTCGCGCAGCTCGTCGTCCTGCACCATCTCGACGACGGGGCCGGAGGCTGGAGCCGGGATTGGCGCCAAGGCCTTGGCAGCAGCCTTCGGCACAACCTGCGGGTCCAGCGTTGCCACGTCGGACTGCGGTGCAACGAATTCCAACATCGCCTTGGATACGCCCTCGCGCGCCAAGGATGCGCTGGGGCCGTCGGCGGCCTGAGCCAGAATTGTCTGTGCGGTGCGCGTAGCCTGCGCCAAACCGGTTCGGTCGGCGGCGCTGGCACCCAACGACAAGCGCTCCAGGCCCAGCACCAGGTCTGCCGCCGAAACGTCCTTCTTCGTCGCGTCGCGAGCCAGTTGGCTCGCCTGATCGATCAGCTGCTGCTCGATAGCGTCGCCGGCCAACGCAGCGTGCACAGTCAGTTCGGAGAGATCCGCGCCGCGACCCATGATCGGCTTGAGCGTGCCCGCGGTGCTGTCGTACACAAACAGCGACTTGGCCATCTGCGGCTGCACGCTGAGCATGTCGATGAGGAATCCCAATGCGCCCAGGTTGCCCGCCAGCCGGTCGAACACGCCGGCCTGCGCGGCCTGCGACAGGCCGGTCGACCCGCTCCCGAGGCCATCCACCTCATCGCGCATCCTGGCCAAAGCCGCCGAGGCGTGATCGATCCCGAGCACCGACAGCACGCCGCGCATCGCTGAGAGGTGGGCCGGCACCTGGATCAACGGCTTGGGATCGCTGGTATCGCGGAAGAACTGGTCAATGAGTTTTTCGGCTTCCAACAACGAGCTTCGCAGTTCCTGGACCACGCTGCCCATCGTCTGCTTGTCGGAGACGCGCCGGTACAGCTCCTCCATCCACGCTTCGAGCGGATCGGGCGCCTTGCCCTGTCGCACCTGCGTGAGCCGCTGCGCCAAGCGCTTGACGCGTTCACCTTGCTCCGGATGGTCGAAATCCGCGTCTTCGAGCACGGCGTCGACGTACAACAGGCAGGTCGCCACTTCCATCGCGAGTGGCGCCGGTGGCGCTGCACCCGTGTCGAGCGTGCTGCCGGCCGCGTCTTGCACTCCCTCGGCGAGCAGGTCCCCGTTGGGAAACAGCCGCTTGAGCGAGTCTCCGACCAACGAGAACTGTTCGCCCAGCCCGCTGAGGCGGTGCATTTCGCCGCCCGCCACCGCCGACCAGGTGTCCTTGGCAGCCGCGACACGCTTGCGCGCCTGCGTCAGCCAGGCCGGGTCATAGCGGCCCAGCCGACTTGTCGTGTAGTCGACGCGCTCGCCGTCTTTCAGGTCGTAGGTCTCGCGCACCGCGGCAAGGCGTGGTGTGGCAGAGGTCGCCGGGCGCGACTGAGCGCAGAAGAACAGCAAGTCCAACGCGAGCCGTTCCGAGACGTCGATCTCGCCGCGCGCCAGATTTCGAAACTGGGCCAGCAGGCGCGAACCGAGCCGTTTGCTGTAGACGTCGAAGCCCAACAGCCCATGTGCCTGAGCCTCGAATACTGCGGCGGCAAGCTTCCAGCACGTCACCACCTGGGCGTGTTTGGCGGCCTGCGCGAATCCGGCAAAGGTGTCGCTCAACCGCCCGGCGGCTTCGCGCGGCTCGTCGGTGCGCACCAGCGTCAGCAGCTCTCTCTCTACCGCGGCGCGCGCCGCGGCATTGGGCGGGCGTGCCTGCGCCGTGATATCGGCAGGCAACTCGAGCCAGCGCCAAGGCATGCTCCACAGGTCTGCCGGGTGTACCCGGTCCGCGGCTGCGTCTTGCGCGATCTCGCGGTACTGCGGAAACAGCGACAGCGGGGAAACCGTTTTGCCGCCGAGCACGCGACCGAGGAAATCGAGCAGCGCGAACGAAGCTCGCTCTACGTCTTCGATGGCCTTGGGCGTCAATTTGTGCGGTTTGGCGATGAAGCGAACCACCGCCGCCTCGCTCGCATGCAGCAGGGCCGCCTGAGGGATCAAGCCGATCAGTTCAAGTGCACCCACGCACTGATGAATCTGCACTCGTGCGCCGCGCAGCACCGAGGGGTCGACTTCGCCGACGTCAGAACTCGCCGATGCCTCTCGCTCCTTGGCGTAGCGCCGCAATGCCTTATGCGCGGTGTCAAGTGAGCGTCGCACCTCTTCATACACCCAGGCCAGGGTGCTCAAGTCGTCGGTTGTCTCGCTCATCGATTCATTCTTCGCAATTGGTGGCGTCCCGCTGCAACGGCCCGAGCCGCGTCACGAGACCTTGAAGCGTGCGACCGACTGCTTCAGCTCCTCGGCGGTCTTGGATAGTTCACGCACCATTTGCGCGGTGGAGCGTGTGCCCTCACCGGTTTGTTCGGTCACCGCAAAAATGTGCTGGATGTTCGCAGCCACCACGTTCGCGAGGCGCGCCTCGCTGAGTGCTTGATTCGAGATCTGGCCGATCAGGTCAGCGAGCTGACGCGACACGCGGTCGATTTCGCCCAGCGCATTGCCCGCGGCGTCGGACAGCTTCGCCCCCTCGACCACGCCCTGCGTCGATCGTTCCATCGCGCCCACCGCATCCTGGGTATCGCTTTGAATCGTCTTGACGAGCGCGGCAATCTGCCGGGTCGCGTCGCCGGAGCGTTCCGCGAGGCGCTGCACTTCTTCGGCCACGACCGAGAAGCCACGGCCCGCGTCGCCGGCCGAAGCCGCCTGGATCGCGGCGTTCAGCGCCAACACGTTCGTCTGCTCCGTGATGTCGGAGATCAGTTCGGTGATTTCGCCGATCTCCTGCGACGATTCTCCCAAGCGCTTGATGCGCTTGGACGTGTCCTGGATCTGATCGCGGATCATGTTCATGCCGCCGATCGTGTTCTGCACCGCGCGCAGACCGGACTCAGCCGCCTGCAAGGACTGGCGCGCCACACGCGCTGTTTCCTGCGCCTGCGACGACACGTCGTTGATGCGCCCGGCCATTTGCAGCACCGACTCACCCGTGTCGCGAATCTCCCGGAGTTGCTCCGACGACGCCGCGAGCAGTTCGGTCGATGTGGCCTCGACGCGTGCCGTCGTTTCTGTCACCCGGCCCACCGTGCCCTGCACCTGCGTCACC
>JANNKM010000285.1:0-4724 GCA_031396305.1 Rhizobacter sp. | reverse complement strand
CGCCGATGAGCGAGGTGGCGGGGCGGATGTCGATCCAGGCCGGCGCCGCGCACCTCGAAAAATCCAAGGGCGGCATGGGTGTGTTGCTGGGTGGTGTGCCCGGCGTGGCGCCCGCGCAGGTGGTGATCCTCGGCGGCGGGGTGGTGGGCACCCACGCCTTGCAGATGGCGGTGGGCATGGGCGCCCGTGTGACGGTGATCGACAAGAGCGTGGATCGCCTGCGACAACTCGATCTGGTCTTCGGCAACCGCATCTCGACGCTGTACTCCACTGTGCAAAGCGTGGAGGAGAGCGTGCTCGACGCGGACCTGGTGATCGGCGGCGTGTTGATCCCCGGTGCGGCGGCGCCCAAACTCGTCACACGGCAGATGGTGGCGGGCATGAAGAATGGCGCGGTCGTGGTCGATGTGCACTACTGTGTCGCCAGCATGCCCGGCGCGGTGGCCAGAACGTCGACGTTCGCGCTGAACAACGCGACGATCGGCCATGCGCTGGCTCTGGCCGACAAGGGCTGGCGCCAGGCCATGCGCGACAACCCGCACCTGCGCGCCGGGCTGAACGTGGCGGCGGGCCGGGTCACGTACGAGGCGGTGGCGAAAGCGTTGGGTTACGAGTACGCGGCGGCGCAGAGCTTGCTGGCCTGAGGGGCTTCGATATTGATGCGCGCCGGGCCTGCCCGCCCGTTGGGCCGCGTGGGCCGCTGCCGGCCCGGGCCGCCGTCGAGCGCGGTCAAGCGCCGCACTGGCGCCGGACATCCGTTTCGGTCCCTGCTGCCCTGCAGGGGTGACACAGCCTGCACTTGACGCCACGCAACGCGGCCACACCTTGGTCTGCTATACGTGCAGCGTGATTGCAATCTTGCGGGTATCAACGAGGGACTGATCATGAAGACGGATGCGATCGACGGCCGCGCGCTGGCGCAGATCGACAGCGCTGATCGCCGGAGCGAACCCGAACGTGTCGGTTCCGGGCCTGGGCTCGCGCTTCATCGACCCCACCACCGTCGTGCGGGTCGTGATTTCGCTGATGCTGGTGCTGCGCGTGATCGCCTGGGAAGACGTGCTCGCCGAGCGCGAAGCCTGGGGCGTGCTGATCTACTTCACGTTCGTGCTGACGCTGGCCGAAGGGCTACGCCGTGTCGGCTTCGTCGCATGGCTTGCACGTTCGGCGGCCGCGCCGCTGGGGGGAGTCGACCCGCTGCTGGCGATGTTTGCGCTGGTCGCGATCTTCTACTGGTCGCATTACCTGTTCGCCAGCATCACCTCGCACGCGGTGGCCGTGCTGCCGGTGGTGCTGGCGATCGGCCAGGAGATCCCCGGCGTGCCCGGTGTGCCGCTGGCGATGCTGTGCATCTACGGCCTGGGCCTGATGGGCGTGATCTCGCCCTACGCGACCGGCTGCGCGCCGATCTACGCCGGCAGCGGCTTCATCGGGCGCGGCAGGTTCTGGGGGCTCGGGTTGATTTTCGGCATGCTGTTCTTCGCCGTGCTGGCGGGCGTGGCTGGGCCGTGGGTGCTTGCGACGATGCAACGTTGACGGGTTGGCGCATTGCGCGAACTGCTTTGGATCGATCAGGAACGGCGAGTCCGTTCGCCGCCATCGAGAACCATTCGAGCGCCGCTGGATGAAAGTCGGCAGTCTGGTGGCGAACAGTCGCTCCCTGCGCAGAGCCGGTTGGTGGCTCTCGACCCTGAGCGGTCGCTCACGAAGCGAGTGAGCGGACCTTCATGCAGAGGGACGCTGACCCTGTTACGGCGTGCTCGCAGCCTGCGACTGCTGGTCACGCGTCGTAGCGCAGAGCCTTGACCACCAACCTGAACGCGGGCGACGGCTGACGCCGGCTGGGGTAGTAGAGGTGATAGCCCGCAAATGGCGGACACCAATCCTCGAGCACGCGCATCAGCCGACCATCGGCCAAAGACGCCGACACTTCGTCTTCAGGCAACAGCGAGATGCCGAGTCCGGCAACGGCCGCGTCGACCTGCGGCGGCGATGTGTTGAAGACGAGCGGTCCGTCGACCCGCACGTTGAGCGCCTTCCCCCGTCGCGCGAAGTCCCAGACGTACAAGCCGCCGGAAGTCGGCATGCGCTGGTTGATGCAACGGTGCGCCGTCAAGTCGCCGGGCGTCCTGGGCTTGCCGTGGGTGGCGAAATAGGCAGGCGAGGCCACCACGGCCATGCGAAGTGGCGGGCCGATCGGCATGGCGATCATGTCCTTGTCGATGGTGCTGCCGATGCGCACGCCAGCGTCGAAACGGTCGGTAACGATGTCCCGGAACCCGTAGCTGATGTCGAATTCCAGCGTGACTTCCGGGTAGTCACGCAACAGCGGCGCCAGCCTGGGCATCAGGATGCTTTGCAGCACGTGCTCGCCGCAGGTGACGCGGACCGTGCCCGCGGGCTTGTCGCGCAGCTCGGTCAGTGCGTCCAGCTCGGCCTCGATCTCGTCGAACCTGTGGCCGATGGCACGCGCCAGGCGCTCACCCGCAGCCGTGGGCGCGACGCTGCGCGTCGTGCGTGCGAGCAGGCGGATCTGCAGCCGCTCTTCCAGCCCGCGGACGGCCTGGCTGAGGGCCGATTGCGTCACACCCAGCACCGCGGCGGCGCGCGTGAAGCTGCCTTCGCGTGCGACGGTGACGAAGGCCAGCAGATCGTTCAGATTGCGCCGCGCCAAGGATCTCGCCCGACAATTGATTAGTTCATCTTATAAGAAGGATCAGGGGTCGGGAGCTAGTCCGCGCCTCACCGGTCGCCCAGAATGTCGACAACGGCCGGGATGCAGGCCGCCGGCAAGTGCCAGCCCTGCACCGACCGCATCTTCTGGAGTGACTCATGAACCATCCGATTTCTCGTCGCTTTGCTCTGCAGGGCGCAATGACCCTCGCCGCAGCCGGACTCGCCGCTGCGCCAGTTGCCCTGGCTCAATCGTCTACCGCTTCGTCGGGAGGGAAGCACATGCCGTTGACACGGAAGTGGGACAAGGTTTTCCCGCAAAGCACGCAAGTGGCGTACCGGAAGGTGACGTTCAAGAACCGGTACGGCATCACTTTGGCTGGCGACCTGTACCAGCCGAAGCAGCGCGACGGCCAGAAGTTGCCGGCGCTCGTGCTCAGCGGCCCGTTTGGCGCGGTCAAGGAGCAGTCGTCCGGCTTGTATGCCCAGCAGTTCGCCGAGCGCGGCTTCGTGACCCTGGCGTTCGATCCGTCGTTCACCGGCGAAAGCGGCGGCGAGGTGCGCGATGTGGCGTCGCCCGACATCTGCACGGAAGACTTCAGCGCCGCCATCGACCACATCGGCCTGCTGCCGTTCGTCGATCGCGATCGCATCGGCATCATGGCCATCTGCGGCTTGAGTGGAATGGCACTGACCGCCGCGACCTGCGATTCACGCATCAAGGCGGTGGCGACTGCTTCCATGTACGACATGTCGCGCAGCATCAGCCGCAGCTACCGGGACGGCTACACCCGTGAGCAGCGCCACAAGGTCATCGACTACCTGAGCCAGCAACGCTGGGTCGATGCCGAGAGGGGCCGCTACGCGCTGGGCTACCACGAGGTGCCCTTCGACGAGAAGGGCGCCCTCCTCAAGGGCAACCGCACGCTGCCCGAGAGCTTGCCGGCCGATGCCAATCCGGTGCTCACCGCCTTCTACAACTACTACCGGACTCCGCGTGGCTTCCACCCCCGCTCGATCAACTCCGCCTCCGCGTGGACGGCAACCACGCCGATGGCGTTCTTCGCCTTCCCGATGGCGGCGAACATCGACATGATCGCCCCGCGCCCGATCATGCTGGTGGCCGGGGCCAATGCCCACTCGCGCTACTACTCGGAAGATGTCTACAAGGCGGCCACGGGCCCCAAGGAGTTGGTCATCGTGCCGGATGCGGATCACGTCGATCTGTACGACAACTTGAAGAAGATCCCGTTCGGCCGCCTGGAGGCGTTCTTCAAGCAGAACCTCGCTTGAGGCATGCAAGGCGTGGGCACCGGAACGAACGGAGTGACGGAGTCCACCTTGCGCTCATCGTTCGATCACACTGGCCGGCGTTGGCGCCACGCCACTTGGCTGAGCTTGGCGTCGGCACTCGCGATGGGCAGCATCGGTGATGGCCTGGCCGCAGACGGCCCCCGACCCACACAAAGTGCCAAGGCATCCCAGGAGCAGACCCAGATGTGGATGATCATCGGCGGCACACACCGCTTTGCCGTGGCACTGGAGGACAACCCGACCGCGCGGGCGTTTGCGCAGATGCTCCCCATGACGCTCGACATGCCTGACCTGAACGACAACGAGAAGCACGTACGGTTGCCACGGAGCTTGCCGACCAATGCGGTACGACCGGGAACGATCCGAACCGGTGATGTGATGCTTTACGGCAGCGACACCTTGGTGGTGTTCTACAAGACGTTCCCATCGAGCTACAGCTACACACGAATCGGGCGCGTCACCAAGGTGGATGGCCTCGTGGAGGTGCTGGGAACGGGCAGCCAGCGCATCGGTTTCGCGGTGGACTGACGCGGACGACGGGTTTGGGTCGACGCATCGACGGTCTGCTCCTGGCCGTTATGCAAGTCTTGCCATAACGGCCATTATGAGAAGACGCAGGTTATGACAAGACCGCGGAAGACGAGCACCCGGATCACTACGTAGACGAGTGGTCCTTGGCACTCGCGCACTTCTCATAGTCACAGGCCCTTCAGGAACTCGAGCAGCGAGTCCGAGGC
>JANNKM010000280.1:0-5481 GCA_031396305.1 Rhizobacter sp. | reverse complement strand
TCGAAGCAAAACCAACCATTGGAGACCCTAAAATGAACAAATTCCTGGCTCGACACCGGCGTGTGCGCGATCAACGCGATGCTCACCGTCGGCCGCGGCCAGCGCATCGGCCTCTTTGCCGGCACTGGCGTGGGCAAGAGCGTGCTGCTCGGGATGATGGCGCGCTACACCGCGGCCGACGTGATCGTGGTCGGCCTGATCGGCGAACGCGGGCGCGAGGTGAAGGAATTCATCGAAGACATCCTGGGCCTGGAAGGCCGCGCGCGCAGCATCGTCGTCGCCGCGCCGGCCGACGCACCGCCGCTGGTGCGCCTGCAGGGCGCCAGCTACGCCACCGCGGTGGCCGAACACTTCCGCGACCGCGGCCAGCATGTGCTGCTGCTGATGGACTCGCTGACGCGTTATGCGATGGCGCAGCGCGAGATCGCGCTGGCGATCGGCGAGCCGCCGGCCACCAAGGGCTACCCGCCGAGCTGTTTTGCCAAGCTGCCCCAGCTGGTCGAGCGCAGCGGGAATGGGGTCGTGGGGGGTGGTTCGATCACGGCCTTCTACACCGTGCTGACGGAAGGCGACGACCCGCAGGATCCGATCGCCGACGCGGCACGCGGCATCCTCGACGGCCACATCGTGCTGTCGCGCGAACTCGCCGAGGTCGGCCACTTTCCGGCGATCGACGTCGAGCGCTCGATCTCGCGCGTGATGGTGAATGTGGCCACGCCGCGCCACGTTGAAGCGGCGCGGCGCCTGCGCCAGCTGCATGCGAAGTACGAAAAAGCACGCGACCTGATCCAACTCGGCGCCTACAGCCCCGGCCACGACGCCGAGCTCGACGCGGCCGTGCGCCTGCACGGCGCCATCGCCACGATGCTGCAACAAGACATGAACCGCGGCGCGTCGCTCGCGAGCAGCGTCGAAGCGCTGCACGCCGTGCTCGGCGCCTGACCCCCGAACGTCTCCACCATCAATCAACCCTGCCTCACGCCAACCCATGAAGACCCTGCTCACCCTGATGCGCCAAGCCGAAGAAGAGCGCGACCGCTGCGCCGCGGCGTGGCTTGCCGCGGCCAACGCGCACAGCGCGATCGAAGCGCAATACGAACAGCTGCTCGCGTACCGCCGCGAGTACGAGCAGCGCTGGAGCCACCAGTTCAGCGAGCAAGGCCAGATGGAACTGGTGCGCAGCTACCACGGCTTCATGCTGCGCCTCACCCAAGCCGTCGAGCACCAGCAGGGCACGGTGCAAGGCGCGGCGACGCGCGCGCAACACGCACGGGCGCAGCTTCGCGAGCGCGAGATGCGCGTCGCCTCGGTGCGCAAGCTGATCGAGCGCCGCCAGCAGCAGGTGCGCGTCGACGCCAACCGTCGCGAGCAAAAGTTCAACGATGAAATGGCGTCGCGCGTCGTGCGCGACAGCGCGTTTCACGGCCTGGCTTCAACCTACTAAAAGAGGGACTGCCGACCTATGCACGCCACCGTTGCAAGTCCTGGCGCCAGCGCCCTGCTGCCGAAGCTGGGCGCCTGCGCGGCCGGCGCGGCTGCCAATGTGACGTCGATCGATCGCCGACGCGCGGGCCGAGGGTCCGTCGTTCGCGCAGCAGCTCGGCCGGCACAGCGCGGTCGGCGCAACAGTATTCGATCTCCTGAATGAGGCGCTTACCGCAGGGCCGATCGCCGACACCGATGCCGCGGCGGTGCCTGCCGATGCGGAGCATGCGGCCGACACTGTTGTCACGGCCGAGCCGGCCGCCTTGCAGACCTTCATTGCGCAGCTCCTGCCGGCCACCACACCGACAGCGCATGGCGCAGCCGCGCTTTCTGGCGCCGGCGCTGGCGCCGAGTCACGCAGCGAAGCGACGCAGGCCGCGCCGGCGCGGCCCGTGGGCGTGGTGCGCGGCGACCTGGCTGCGCCGGTGCAACCTGGCGCCAGCACAACGCTTGCGCAAACACCCATCAGCGGCACGACGCAGGCGCAACGGACACCGGCCGGGCCAGGCGTTCCTGACGCAACGCGCAGCGAACCGGGCGAGCCCAGAGCCGAAGCACGCGGCAACGCACGCGCCAGGGAGCGCACCGCCGGCCACGGCACGGCACAACGCCATGGAATGGCGCGCAACAGCACCGATGGCGCAACGCGCAGCGAAGCGGCGACGCCGCGATCGAACCTCGCGAACGAACCGGCTCGCGCCGACGAGACCGACGCGCGTCACGCACCATCCGCGACCGCACTGCCCACCGGCGTGGCCGTGCCGATCGATGCAGCGCCGGGCAGCGCTGCCGCGCCTGCGCCATCCGACGCAGCTGCGAGCGCCGCGATGGCCCCGCCACGCGAGGCTGAGCGTGGCGCCGCGACGGCCAGTGCTGCACCTGCCGGCCCGCACTCGCGCCTGGCGCGATTCGACCATGTTCCCGCGCGCGATCCGGCGGGTTCGACGAACATGACGGCGCCCGCACCTGAAGCACAGACTGGAGCGGGCCCCACCACTGCCAGCGGCGAAGGCCGTGGGCAACGCAATTTCTCTACGACCCCGGACCGCACCGAACCGATTGCGCCGCGCGAAGCGGCGCTCGAGCGCGGTGCCGCGCTTTCCCATTCGGCGCAGGCACTCGTGGCGCTGGCTGAACCGCCAAGCGCGCCGCGCCTGCCGAACCGAGTGTCAACCCCTTCGGCGCCGAATGACGTTCTGGGCCTGTCCGCAGCCGCAGCGGCGTCAGCGAACGCTCCGCAAATTTCGCACGTGCCGCCCGTGCACATCGAATTGGCCGTGCCCGTCACCGCGCCCCAGTTCCGCGACGCCTTCGCGCTGCAGTTGAGCCTGCTCGCGCGCGACGGCGTGCAGCATGCCCAGGTGCACCTGAACCCGGCCGAACTCGGGCCGATTTCGGTGCAGATCGCGCTGGACGGGCAACAGGCGCAAATTCACTTCGGCTGCGACTCGGCGCAGACGCGCCAACTCGTCGAGACCGGCCTGCCAACGCTCGCTGCGCACCTGCGCGATGCCGGCTTCACCCTCAGTGGCGGCGGGGTGTCGCAGCACGCACCCGAACAGCGCCAGGGGTCGAACCCGGGCGCGGCTGAGCGCGCGGCGGCGTTGGCGCTCGAGCCAGACGCCGGCGCCGACGCACCGGTGCTGCGCTCGATCCGCGTGGTCACCGGGCGCCTGGACACCTACGCCTGAGAGCACCCCCAGGCCCCTGTCGGCGCCCGGCGTTCGCCGAGCAACGGGAGCTGAGCGCGTCCACCGGAACAGTTGTCATCCCGGCGAAAGCCGGGATCCAACTGCGGTGGCCAGTCAACGCTGGATCCCGGCCTCGTGTCGAGCACGGGGTGCCACTTTCGCCGGGATGACAGTGCTGGGGTTTGGCTTCTCAGGGAGCTGGCCCTTGCAAGGGCCCACGCGGGCTGAAGATCGGCTGCGCCGGTCGGCGCGGAAAGCCGGCAAAAGCCGCGCTTATCGGTCATTGCGCACCGGGGGTGGTTTCGATAATGACGAGAACCGCCGCTGCACCAACATGCCGCAGCGCGCCGAACCATCCGCCCCCGAGGAGCCCGAATGTCCGCCCCTGCCGCCGAGCCTGAAGTCGTCCAAGCACCGCCGAAGAAGGGCAAGAAGAAGCTCATCATCATCCTCGCCGCCGCGTTTCTGTTGTGCGGCGCGGGTGGCGGCGCATTCTTCTACATGAAGCAGAAGGCCGCTGCCGAAGCGGCTGCAGCGGCCGAAGGTGAAGGCGACGAAGCGCCGCTCGCAGCGGCCACGCCGACTGGCCCGCCGACCTACGTGCCGCTCGATGCGTTCGTCGTCAACCTCGCCGACAAGGAGGCCGACCGCTTTGCACAGATCGGCATCACGTTGCAGGTGGAAGACTCCAAGGTCGCCGACCAGATGAAGACCTACATGCCGGCGATCCGCAACGGCATCCTGATGATCCTCGCGCACAAGAGTTCCGACGAACTGCTGGAGCGCAGCGGCAAGGAGCAACTCGCCGGCGAGATTCTGGTGGCCACGGCACGCGCACTGGGGATCCCGATCGTCGACGCCAAAGCCGATGCATCGAGCGCCAAAGCCGACGTCGCGGCGCCGCAGGACGGAGACGATGACGAGGCCGACGCGAACACCGCCAAGACCGGCAAGTCGGGCAAGAAGGCGAAGAACTCTCCGCACAACCCGATCACGCAAGTGCACTTCTCGAACTTCATCATTCAATGAGTCTCACCTCGACGCGGTTCACGATGCACACGACATGTCGGCAAGGAGCACACCATGACGTCTGAAAACGGCGCTGCCGCGCCCTCCGAACCAGACGCGATGGCCGACGAATGGGCCGCGGCGCTGGCCGAATCGAAGCCGGCCGCATCGGTGGCCACCCAGACCGCGGTGGAGCAAGTGGCGCCGGTGTCGTTTGCCAACCTCGCGGGTAGCGGTGCGCCGCCCGCGGTGAACGACATCAACATGATCCTGGACATCCCCGTGCAGCTCACGGTGGAACTCGGGCGCACCCGCATCCCGATCAAGCACATCCTGCAGCTCGCGCAAGGCTCGGTGGTCGAACTCGAAACGCTGGCGGGCGAGCCGATGGACGTGTTGGTGAACGGCTACCTCATCGCGCAGGGCGAGGTGGTCGTCGTGAACGACAAGTTCGGCATCCGCCTGACCGACATCGTGACGCCGTCGGAGCGCATGCGGCGCCTGAGTCGCGCATGAGTGCCCCCGCCCGGCCGTTCCAGGAGCCGCGCAGTGGCCCCTTCGGGGCCTTGGGGCCCTCAGTCCCGCCCGAGGGTGCACCAGTGAGTGCGCTGGCCGGATGACGTCCACCCTGTTCACGTCGGTGCTGTGGTTCATCGCCGTCCTGGCGCTGATCCCGCTGCTGCTCTGGTTGCTCAAGCGCACGCCCTTGGGAACCGGCGGCGCGGCCGCGTCGGGGCTGCTGCGTCAGGTGGCGGCGCTGCCGCTGTCGCCGAGCCAGAGAATCGTGACCGTCGAAGTCGGCAGCGGCGAAGACCGACGCTGGCTCGTGCTGGGCGTGACGCCGCAAAGCATCACCCCCCTGCACAGCCTGGCGCCGCAAGCGGAACCGCTGACGCCCGAAGCCGGAACGCCGAACTTCGCGCAACTGTTCGCGCGGTTGCGCAAGCCCGGTGGCACGCCGTGACGACCGCACTTCGCACGTTCCGTCGGTCAGCCCGGCGCACGCCGGGATCCACCGCGATGCAGTGCACCGCACTGCTGGCCATGGCGCTGCTGCCGCTGGGCGCCTGGGCGCAGGCCACGGGCACGGCGACGCTGCCACTCGTGATCGGCCAGGGCGCGGGTGGCACGAGTTACTCGGTGCCGATCCAGACGCTGCTGTTCTTCACCGCGCTCAGTTTCCTGCCGGCGGTGCTGCTGCTGATGACGGGATTCACGCGCATCGTCATCGTTCTGTCGCTGCTGCGCCAGGCGCTCGGCACGCAGGCCGCACCGCCGAATCAGGTGATCATCGGCC
>JANNKM010000249.1:0-4346 GCA_031396305.1 Rhizobacter sp. | reverse complement strand
GGCCGATGCCCAATGAAATCGTTTCGCCGGCGTACCAGCGCTGCTGCTCAGGTGTTTTGAAGTAGCGACGTTTCCAGTCGGTGGAGGGCAGCACACCGGTGACTTCACCTTCGATGTCGATGCCGGTCTTGCGCCCGAAGCTCAGCGGATCGAGCTGCTCGTGCATCACGTCCACGCCCAGCTCATTGGCCAGCGAGTAGTAATACACATTGCTCGACTTGATGATGCTGCGCGCCATGTCCACCTGCCCCAGGCCTTTGTCGTCGTGGCTGCGGAACGTATGGTTGCCGAATTGGTATGTGCCACCGTCGAAGATCACCTGATTCGGCCCGCGCTTGCCCGTGTTCAGCGCGGCCATTGCCATGAACGGCTTGAAGGTCGAGCCCGGCGGATAGGTGCCGCGCAGCGCGCGATTCAGCAACGGTTTGTCGAGCGATTCGTTGAGCTCACGCCAGGAGTCGGCATCGATGCCGTCGACGAACAGGTTCGGGTCGAACGTGGGCTTGCTGACCAGCGCCAGTACCTCGCCGTTGCGCGGATCCAGGGCGACCAGGGCGCCGCGCCGCTCGCCGAACATGTCTTCCACGAGGGCCTGCAGGCGAATGTCGACCGACAACATCAACATGTTCCCCGGCGTCGGCGCGCGACTCTTCAGCCTGCGCACGGCACGCCCGCCAGCGCTGGTTTCAACCTCCTCGAACCCCGTCAAGCCGTGCAGCTCGCCTTCATAACTCTGCTCGATTCCGAGTTTGCCGATGTACTCGGTCCCGCGGTAGTTGGCGGCATGCTCCGACTCGTCGAGGGTTTCCTTCTCACCGGGGTTGATGCGGCCGATGTAGCCCAGCAAGTGACTGCCGACCTCGCCGAACGGGTAGTTGCGAAACAGCCGTGCCTTGACGTCGACGCCGGGGAAGCGGAAGCGCTGTGCCATGAAGCGGGCGACTTCTTCATCGCCGAGCTTGGTGCGGATCGGCAGTGAGTCAAAATTCTTGGTCTCCTCAAGCATGCGCCGAAAGCGCTTGCGGTCTCGGCTCTGGATGTCGATCACTTGCGCCAACTCGTCGATCGTGGCGTCCAGATTGACAACGCGCGAGGGTGTGATCTCCAGCGTATACGCGGAGAAGTTGTTCGCCAGGACCACGCCATGGCGATCGACGATCATGCCGCGATTGGGCACAAGCGGGGCGATCGCGATGCGGTTGCTCTCGGCCTGTGCCGCGAGCTCTTCGTATTTGAAGACCTGCAGGTAAAACAGGCGCGCGCCCAGCAGGCCGAATGCAAGCAAAACGAAGCCCGCCGCCGCTCCTACGCGCATGCGAAACAGCGACAGATCCAGCTCGACGTTCTTCATTTCCATCGGATTGATGCCCCTTCTTCATGCGTGGATCGAAGCTGGGCGCCGCAGCGCAGTCGGGTCATAGCGGGCGGTTCAGATCGGGGTCTGGTGCACGCCGTTGCGGCGCGAGCAAGATCCAGCTGGCCAGCGGCCACAGCATTGACGCAAACACAGGAGCAAGCAGAATTTGCCAGCCCGGGAAGGCGTGGCCCGCCACCATGCGCACGAGCACGGTCACGGCGTACGCGGCATACCACAGAGGCAGTATCTGAACCGCTTGGGCCGCGGGCGAAAACGCGCTGAGGCGGCGATGGATAGACACTGCAAAATAGCTCAACAAGGTGTACGCCAAGGCATGCTGACCCAGCAACGCCGCGTCGTGCACATCCATCAGGAGCCCGAAAACGAAGGCGGCGCCCACACCCACGCGACGCGGCTGGTTCACATTCCAGAACACCAGCACGAGCGCGAGGAAGTCCGGCATCGCGTCCATGCGGCCGAGCGGGATCAGATTGAGCGCGAGCGCAAACAGCAGCGACAGCCAGATGAACCAGGGGTTGGCCGGCAACAGCAGTTGGTCGTCACTGCGGGGCAGAATCACACCGGCACTCCCGGGCTGGACGCGTGACGCAGCGGCATCATTTTCGCGTGCCCCTTCGGCCTTTGGCGGCGGCTGGATCGGTGAGCGTTGAGTCGGGTCTTGGGGGCAGCTGCATGCCCAGGGGTTCGAGCACCAGGACATGGCGCACACCATCGGGCGCGACAGCAGGTGTGAGTGCGATGCGCGCGAAGCCGGACTCCGCCTTGCGATCGACCAGCGCGACCACCGCCACCGGCAACCCCGGGGGGTAGACGCCGTCGACTCCCGAAGTGAGCAGTCGGTCGCCAACCTGGACATCGGCGTTGCTCGCCACGAAGCGAAGCTCCAGGCCGCCCAGCCCGCCGAACGCAGCGCTGCGCGCCTGGCTGCGTTCGTTGAGGACCGGAATCGCGGCGTCCTTGTCGGTCAACAACGTCACTTCGCTGGAGAGCGTATAGGCGCGCGTTACCTGACCCAGCACGCCGTGTTCATTGATGACCGGCGAGGCCAAGACGACGCCGTGCGCCGAGCCACGATCGATGATGACTTTGCGGGAATAGGGGTCGCTCGCTTCGTAAAGGACTTGCGCCGGATGGGAGCGCACGTTCAACCCCGGCCGCAAATCGATCAGCCCGCGCAATCTGGAATTCTCGACCTCGAGTTGTTCAACGCGCAAGGAACGCTCAGCCTGGCGTGCGAGTTCCAGGCGTGCTGCCCTTTCGCTCTCCAGCGCCCGGTCCAGGCCGATGAAGTAGTCGCTGCCATCGCGCCAAATCTGCACCGGCGACAAAAGCACGCGCTGGATCGGGTGCAACACGACCGCCAGCGCGGCACGCAGCGGCTGCGTGATCTGCAGTCGGGTGTCGGCAATCATCAAAAACAGGGCCAGTGCCGCAAAGAAACTCAACTTGGAAAACGCCGACGGCCCTTGCCGAAAGAAGGGCGGCGGCGCATTGTCAAGAGTACCCTGGGACATCGGGGCGAGCCCTCCGGTCGGGCATGTGAAAGCGTCGTTTGTCGGTAACGTCGGTGGCGCGGCAGATTACAGCGTTGCGAGCACGCATGCCCGGACCAGTGTGCGACCGGGTCACTCCGACGTGAATATTCCGCCGAGCCGCTCCATGCGCTCGAGCGCCATGCCGCAGCCGCGCACCACGCAGGTCAACGGATCTTCGGCGACCAGCACTGGCAACCCCGTTTCCTCGGCGAGCAGGCGGTCCAGGTCGCGCAACAAGGCGCCGCCGCCGGTGAGCATCATGCCGCGCTCGGCGATGTCGGCGCCCAACTCCGGAGGGGTTTGCTCCAGTGCGTTCTTCACGCTCGAGACGACTTGGTTGAGCGGGTCGGTCAAGGCTTCGAGCACTTCATTGCTGCTGATCGTGAAGCTGCGCGGCACCCCTTCGCTCAGGTTGCGGCCCTTGACCTCCATCTCCTTGACCTCGGAGCCTGGGAATGCGCTGCCGATGCTTTTCTTGATGCTCTCGGCGGTCGGCTCGCCGATCAGCATGCCGTAGTTGCGACGGATGTAGTTGATGATGGCTTCGTCGAACTTGTCGCCGCCGACGCGAACACTGCCCTTGTAGACCATTCCGCCCAGACTGATGACGCCGACCTCGGTCGTGCCACCGCCGATATCAACGACCATCGAGCCATTGGCCTCGCTCACAGGAAGTCCGGCCCCGATGGCTGCGGCCATCGGCTCCTCGATCAGGTAGACCTCCGATGCCCCAGCACCGAGCGCCGATTCGCGGATGGCCCGGCGCTCGACCTGGGTCGAGCCGCAAGGCACGCAGATGATGATGCGTGGGCTCGGCCGAAAAATCGAGCGCGGATGCACCATCTTGATGAACTGCTTGAGCATTTGCTCGGTCACGGTGAAGTCGGCGATCACGCCATCCTTCATCGGACGGATCGCCTCGATATTCCCCGGCACCTTGCCAAGCATCGCCTTGGCTTCCGTGCCGACGGCTTGGATCGTCTTCTTGCCGTGCGGGCCGCCTTCGTGCCGAATCGCCACGACGGAGGGCTCGTCGAGCACGATTCCTTTGCCGCGAACGTAGATCAGCGTATTCGCGGTCCCGAGGTCGATCGCGAGGTCTGTCGAAAAGTGACGGCGAAAGGATGCAAACATGGTGCGGACAATATGGCGACTGGTCGAGGCCGCCCGGGTCGGGCGGGCCGCACCATGGTGAGTGCGTGAATCCGCGCTGCCTCTGCGCATCGACGACATGCAAGGGCAACAGGGGCCTGTGGATAACCAGGGATAATACCGCAAGCCCAGCTGCCAATTCACCCGAGCAGCCCAGCCAAACCGACCTAATTCCATGGCATTGACCCCGCAAGACGTTGCCCGCATCGCGCACCTGGCGCGGCTGGACCTCAGCGTCGGCGAACGAGCCGCGATGCTCGAGCAGCTGAACGGCTTCTTCG
>JANNKM010000247.1:0-5017 GCA_031396305.1 Rhizobacter sp. | reverse complement strand
GCGTCGGCGCGCTCGTCGGCAGTGCGCCGGTTGGCGCATCCAGCGGCAGCTCCTGCAGCAGGCGACCGGCGGCGTCTTCGACACGAATCACTCCGCTCGGCTTCGCATTCGTGTCGCTGCCGCCCAGCACGTTGACCTTGGCCAACACCGGGCGATTCGCAACCAGCACGAGATTCGCGTCGCCGCTCGGAAACAACATCGCCTGAGCGAATTCGACGCCCGCAATCGAGGCGCCGCCCGGCGCCGGCGGCGCGGGCGACGGCACGGGCGCAGGTGCTGGGCCTGGCATGGGGGCGGGCGCAGGTGCGGGAGCCGGCGCCTGGCTCGCCGGCTCCGAGTTCGCGCTTTCAGAACCACCTCCACAGCCTGAGGCGACGCCGGCCGCGGCCAGCGCGAGCAGGTAAGCCAGTTTCGCTTGCATGGGGACTCCAGGAGCCTTGCCGGTTTCGACGGCGCCAGTGGCTGGCGACATCGCGATGGCAGCGACCGTAACGCCCGACCGGGGCAGATGCGCAGCCTGCCGGTAACGTCTGTGTCGGTAAGACCTGGCTGACGCTCAAGGTCACAAATGGCAGCAGCAGCGGCACCCGATGGCAATCCCGCCACTTTGGGCACGCCGCCCCGCATTGGCGCCGAGACACTCCGACACACAGTGCACATCGGGCAAACGAAACAAGGCATTTCTGCCGCGAGAGGCGCGATTCCGAGACGCTGGCGCGCCATTGCATGGCGACTGCAGGTTGCGCCGGGTCGCTGTGCAGCACGTCACGCTGAGCGACCTTCTGTCACAGGCAGTGCCGATGCGCGGGCCCAGAATGGCGGCCCGCGATGCCTGTCAGCTGGGCCTCGCGCCCTCTTGTTCCAGCTTGGAGTCCCCATGAAGAAACTTGCCCTGATGTGCGTGTTGTCGGCCGCTTGCGGTGTGTCGCTGGCTCAAGTCAAGCCTTGCGACGAACTGAAGACGGAAATCGCGGCGAAGATCGACGCCAACAAGGTGACGAGCTACACCCTTGAGATCGTCGAGACCGACAAGGTCGGTGACGCCAAGGTTGTCGGCAGTTGCGACGGCGGCACGAAGAAGATCACCTACTCGCGCAAGTAAGGCCCGACTCAAAGCCCGACAGGCTCCTCGCGCCACGCGCCAACGGTTGCGACCGCCGCGCGCGTCGGCGCACGGCCGTTTGCCCTACAGTCCTGGGCAATCGCGGGCTGACAGCGGCCGAGCACCATGCTCGACCCGGCCCGCCGGGAGCCGGCATTGAGCAACACACTGGACGCGTCCGCCCGCGGCGTTTATCTCATCACGGTGACGCCGTTCACCGACGACGGGCGACTCGACCTCCCCAGCACCGACCGCATGGTCGACTTCTGCCTGGACGCCGGCGTGACCGGCCTGACGGTGCTGGGCATCATGGGCGAGGCAGGCAAGCTCACCGCCGCGGAGTCGGTGAGCTTCGTCAAGCGCGTGCTGGCGCGGGTGGCGAACCGCGTGCCGGTGGTGGTGGGCGCGTCGGCGAGCGGCTTCGCGGCGATGCGCGAACTGAGCGAGTCGGTGATGGCGCTCGGTGCGGCCGGAGTGATGGTGGCACCCGCACCGACGCTGCGCACCGATGACCAGATCGTCGCCTACTTCGAGATGGTCGGCGCGACTCTCGGGCCCGACGTGCCGTGGGTGCTGCAAGACCATCCGGTGGCCACCGGGGTGCAGATGGCGCCCGGCGTGATCCTGCGCAGCCTGAAAGGCGCAATGAATTGCGTCATGCTCAAGCATGAAGACTGCCCCGGTCTGGCCAAGCTCTCGGCGTTGCGCGCCGCGAGTGATCGCGGCGACGTGCGACGTGTGTCGATCCTCACCGGCAACGGCGGAGGCCTGTTTCTTCCCGAAGAGCTGTCGCGCGGCGCCGATGGCGCGATGACGGGCTTCGCCTATCCGGAAATGATGGTCGAGGTGTGCCGCGCACACGGCGCGGGTCGGGTCGAGGCGGCACACGACGTTTTCGACGCCTACCTGCCCCTGGCCCGATATGAGCAGCAGCCGGGCATCGGCCTGGCGGTGCGCAAGCACCTGCTCAAGCAGCGCGGTGTCATCGCCTCGGCGGCGGTGCGCAAGCCCGGGCCGAGCTTGAGCGCGGCCGATGTGGCCGACATCGAGCGCCTTGTCGCGCGCCAGACGCGCCGCCTGGCGCAGCTCGGCTGATCCGCTTTCCCCCTTCGCACTGACCCACTGACATGAACAACGACGTCAACCTGTCACTCGCTCCTGAAGCGATCGCCATCCTGTCCCGGGTCACGACGGCAACACTGACGACGATATTGCTGAAGAAAGGTCTGCGCAACGTCTGGCTGCGCGGAACGAAGCCGCTGCGCCCGGGCCTGCCGCGCACGGTGGGCCGCGCCTTCACGCTGCGCTTCGTGCCGGCGCGTGAAGACCTGGCGACGCCGGAAAGCTGGGCCTCGCCGATTTCGACGCGCGCCGCGATCGAGGCCATGCCGGCCGGTTGCATCGCCGTCGCCGATGCCATGGGGGTGCGCGATGCTGGCATCTTTGGCGACATCCTGTGCGCGCGCATGGTCAAACGCGGCGTCGCGGCGCTGATCACGGATGGCGTGGTGCGCGACGTTGCCGGCGTGCTCGGCACCGGCCTGCCGGTGTGGTGCAACGGCGCGGCGGCGCCGCCGTCGGTGGCGGGCCTGACGTTCGTCGCATGGCAACAGCCCATCGGCTGCGGCGGCGTCGCCGTGTTTCCCGGTGACGTGGTGGTGGTCGATGCCGATGGCGCGGTGCTGATTCCTGCCGCGCTGCTCGACGACATGCTCGCGCTTGCGCCAGAGCAGGAGCGGTTTGAAGGCTGGATCATGGACGAGGTCAACAACGGCGCGGTGCTGCCTGGCCTGTACCCTCCCGACGCGAAAACCAAGGCGCGCTACGAGGCGTGGAAGGCCAAGAAGTAGCGCCGAGCCCCGGGTACGGCAGGGACTATTTGACGATCAGCCCAGGCAGCCACAGTGACAGCGCCGGAAACGCGCACAGTAGCGCCAAGCGCAGCACGTCTACCGCGATGAAGGGCATCGTGCCGCGGTAGATGCGCGCCAGGGTGATGTCGCGCGCGATCGAGTTGATGACGAAGACGTTCATGCCCACCGGCGGGCAGATCATGCCGAACGTCACCGCCATCACGACGATGACACCGAACCACACCGGGTCGAAGCCGAG
Organism: Rhizobacter sp.; assembly: GCA_031396305.1. GTDB lineage: Bacteria > Pseudomonadota > Gammaproteobacteria > Burkholderiales > Burkholderiaceae_C > JAEMQF01. The sequence goes on along the minus strand of JANNKM010000247.1, from coordinate 1,803 downwards.
CTGCATCATCGCCGGGAACACGATCGGCACGGTGAGCAGGATCATCGCGAGTTCATCCATGACCGCGCCGAGGATCAGGTAGCCCAGCATGACGAGAGCGAGCACGCCATACGCGCCGATCGGCAGCGCGGTGAGCAGGGCCACCGCCTTTTGCGTGAACTGCGTAATCGTCAGGAAATAGCCGAACAGGTAGGCGCCGACGACGATGAGCATGATCGCCGACGAGACGCGCAGCGCGTCGATCAGCGCCGCGCGAATCTGCGGCCAGCGCAGGCGGCCGCGCAGCATGCCGATGATGAGCGTGCCCGCCGCACCGATGCCCGCCGCTTCCTGCACCGTGAACCAGCCGCCATAGATGCCGCCGAGCACGAACAGGAACAGCACCAGCACCGCCCACAACGCCTTCAGGCTGGACCAGCGTTCGCTCCACGTGTGCGGCTCGCCGAGCGGCATGCTGGTGGGGTAACGCCAGCCCAGCACTTGCACCACCGCAAAGTACAGGACAACGGCGAGCAACCCCGGCACGACGCCGGCAGCGAACAGCTTGCTGATGTCGGTCTCCGTCATGATGCCGTAGAGCACGAAGATCACGGACGGCGGAATCATGATGCCCAGGGTTCCGCCAGCGGCGATGAGCCCGGCCGAAAAGCCGGCGTCATAGCCGGACTTGCGCATCTCCGGCAGCGCCACCTGCGTCATCGTCGCCGCGGTCGCGACGGAGGAGCCGTTGATCGCGGCGAAGCCGGCGCACGCCGCGATCGACGCATACGCCAGGCCGCCGCGCCGGTGGCCCATCCAGGCGCGCCCCGCGGCGAACAGCTCGCGGCTCATGCCCGAGTGCGAAGCGAACGCGCCCATCAGGATGAACATGGGAATGACGGCAAGGTTGTAGTCGGTCAACACCGACAGCGGCACGTTGCCGAGCAGGTTCAGCGCCGGCTTCACGCCCCCGAGCACGGCGAAGCCGCCAACGCCGACGATCCCCATGGCCACGCCGATCGGCACGCGCAGCGCCATCAACAGGAACATCAGCACGAAGCCGCTGAGCGCCACCGCGTCGCGACTCACAGCGTTTGCTCGTTCAACGACACGTCGTCCCGACGCGGTTCGTGGCCATGCCAGACATCCCACACGCGGCGCAGCGCCAGCAGCGCTGCCGCCACCGCGCCGCACGCCGCGACGCCGTAGAACCAGACCATCGGCAGGCGCAAGTCCATCGTCGTCTGGGTGCCGGTGCTCAGCACCTTGGCCCACACCATCCATGCCAGCGGCACGAAAAACAGGAAAGTGAGCGCGCCGGCAAGCAGGTCCAGGCGGCGCCGATTCGCGCTGCCGAGGTGCTCCCACAGCACATCGACGCAGATGTGGCCGGCGCGGTAGGTCGCTATCGCCATGCCCCAGAACAAGGCGATTCCCATCACCAGCTTGGAACCGTCGAACCAGTCGGGGATTTGCACCGCGAACAGGCCACGCAGCAGGACATTGCCCGCAGTCACCAGCGCAATGACCAGCAGAAACACGGCCGCCACCGTCTCGGTGGCCGCCAGCATTCGTTTCATCGACGCAGTGTCATTTGCTGGCGCCGCGCGCCGCGAGCTCGCGTTTCAGATCTTCCAGCGCCGCCTTGCCGGGGATGCCGGCCTTGTCAGCGGCGGCGATCCATTGCGCCGTCACCGGCTCGACCGCCTTGTGCCACGCGTCGTGCTGCGCTGGCGTGAGTTTGACGATGGTGTGACCTGCGGTCTTGGCAAGCTTGTCCTGCCCCGCGTCCTCCGCGGCACCCCAGTCGGCGCCGACGCGGGC
>JANNKM010000238.1:0-11793 GCA_031396305.1 Rhizobacter sp. | reverse complement strand
CGATTTCGCCGCGTTGCAGGTTCAGCACTTCATGGCCGATGCGGTCCGCGGTGCCGGTGATCAGCGTCAGCAGCGCGCACCATTCGGCCAATACGTCGCGGCTCGCGGTCCATGAGATCAACGGCGAGCGCAATCCAAGCCGCTCCGCAAACCGGCACTGCACGGCGAGGCCACGCGAGCCCAGCGACGCCACGCTGCCGACGCCGCCGCACAGCTGCACCGTGTCCATGCGCGGCGCGATGTCGGCAAGACGGCGACGATGCCGGCGCAGCTCGGCCAACCACCCCGCGACCTTGAAGCCGAACGTGATCGGCAGGCCTTGCTGGCCATGCGTGCGCCCGGCCATCACGGTGCCGCGATGCTTTTGCGCGAGCAGCGCCAGCGCGGCATCGGTGGCTTCAAGATCGCGCTGCACGAGCTGCCGCGCCTGGCGCAGCACGAGCATGAGCCAGGTGTCGGTCACGTCTTGCACCGTCGCTCCGGTGTAGACCCATTGCGCGTGCTCGGGCTGCAGGCGTTGCTGGATCGCGCGGATCAGCCCTTGCGTCGAGTGGCCGCTTTGTTCGCGGCCGCGGCGAAATTCGTCGAGCAGCGCGGCGTCGACTTCGAGGCCGCGGCAACACACTGCGATGGCGGCTGCGGCGGGCTGCGGAATCAAGTCGAACTCCGCCTGAACTTCGGCGAGCACGGCAATGATTTCCAGCCACGCCCGGGTGCGCGCGGTGTCGTCGAACAGCGCCTTGATCTCGGCGTGGCTCCACAAGCCGCCGAACACCGCCGAGTCGATCATTGAAGCGCCCGACATCAGGCCTGCCCTGCGAGCCAGCTCGGTTCACTGACGCGCCGCGCCTGGGCGAGCAACTGGCTGCGCGCATCCACCGCGTGCTCGTCGGCGGCGTCGTGCCAGTGGCGTGCAGCGCCGATCTGCTCGCGCATCGCGGCGAACATCACGTTCATCGGTTCTTGCGCGGCGCCGCCCGCGCCGCGCCGTGAGGCCACTGCGGCGCGCGGGTCGAGCGCGCGCGCCAAGGCCGCTTCATCAATGTTCAGGCCGTGACCCAGCACCGCGTGCGCGGCCTGCGTCACGTCGTGCGGCGTCACCGACGCGGCAGCGCGCTGGGCGTCATGCAGGTCGCGCGACAGGCGCCCGACGACGCGGTGCGCGGCGCGATGCTCCAGCCCGGCATCGAGCACCAGGGCGTCGGCGAGATCAGTGGCAAGCACGAAGCTGCGCTGCAGCGTGCGCGCCGCGTTCGCTTCGCGCAGCGTCAGGCCCGCGAGTGTGGCGCGCATCAGCTCGGCCGCGCCCGCGGCGAGATTCAGCGCGCGCGGCAGTTCGCCGTAGGCGAGCAGGCGGTTGTCCATCTGCCCGGTGGGTGTGCGCCCCGACGCGGCGAGCGCGGCTTGCACGCCGATGGCCTGGTTCGCCGCCGAGCGCACATAAGCCAGCGCATACGGGTTCTTCTTCTGCGGCATGATCTTGCTGGCGCGCGCCTGCGCGTCGCCGAGTTCCACGACGCCGAACTCGACGCTGTTGAACACCATCAGGTCTTCGGCAAGGCGGTCCAGATTCACGAGCGCCGCGACGACGAGCGCCATGCCTTCGATCGGGCCATCGGCCTGCCACATCGCGTCGCGCGCATGCGCGACGAGGCCGTTGAAGCCCAGCAGCCCCGCCAGGCGCTCGCGGCTCGGCGCCAGGCGCGATCCATTTGTGCTGCCGCAGCCGGCAGGGCAGCGATCGAAGCGTTCGTGAAACGCACGCGCGCGCTCCAGGTCGCGCAACATCGGATCGACGAAACCGAGCAGGTAGTGGCCGAAGGTCGTGGGCTGGCCGGCTTGCAAATACGTGTAGTCGGCGATCAGCGCGTCGCGGTGGGTTTGCGCCAGCGTCACCAGCTCGTCGGCGAGCGCGCTGAACGAGCGCGCAAACGCGCGCACGCGCTCGCACACGACGAGGTGAAACGCGGTCGTGATCGCCTCGCGCCGAGCGCGGCCGGTGCCCAGCCAATCCGCTGCCGGCGTGCGTTTCGCGAGCCAGGCTTCGCGGTTCGTGTACAGGTCGCCCTGCGCCGGGGCCAGCGTCAAGGCCTCGGGCTGGTCGTGCAATTCGAGCAGCGCGGCGAGCAAGGCGCGGCCGGGTTCGCGCGGCACGATCTGCGCTTCGATGAGCGCGAGCACATAGGCCAGGTCCACCAGACCGATCGCCGGCGCCAGCACTGCCTGGTGGCGCAACTCTTCGGCAAATGCCTGGGCCACGAGTTGCGCCGCGGGCGACTGCGCCAGGCGCCCGCCGATTTCAAGCGCGCGCGCGGTCTGGCCTTCGTGCGCGGCGCCGCGTGGCGGCTCAGTGGCCTCCATCGCGCGCCTTCAGCGTCGCCGCATCGGCCGCGTGCGGCGGCCGCGACAGGCTGCGCCGGCCGTCGATGGCGTCGCCGATGACGACAGCCTCGATCTGGTCTGATGCCCATTGCCCGGTGCGGCGCAACTTGTCCGCCAAGGGCTTGAGCGTCTCAAAGCGCAGGCCCATGCGCAACGCCTCGAGCGCGAGTACGCGTTCGGGGTCGATATTGCCCAGGCCGACGTTGACGCCGAAGCGTTCGATCAACGCGGTTTGCTGGTGCTTGAGCGGCGCTTCCCAGATCAATCGATCCGCCTTGTCGCCGAGGATGCGTGCAAAGGTCTCCAGGCCGGCGGCGTCCACGCCGCCTTCGTCGTCGAACACACCGACGCCGGTGCCGGATTCACGCCCCTCCACGACGACCCAGCGCGCGCCCCATTCCATGTCGCGCAGCGCCTGCTCGGAGAGTTTGGCCAGCGGCGGCTGCGCGTTCGGATCCTTCTTGCCGACTTCGGTGACGACGACGAGGCCGGCCTCGAGCGCCGCGTCGATGACGCGCTTGCGCCGAAACGCCGGCAGCTCGATCGTGCCGTCGGAAATTTCCACCGCCGTGAATCCCACCTCCACGGCGCGGCTGGTGTAGACGCGCGCGTGCTGCTGCAGGATCGACGCCTCGAACAACGTGCCGCCCGGGCAGACGAGGATGCCGCGCGACTTGATGAGTTCGAGCTTGCGCTCCAGCACCGCCGGGCGCACGAAGATCGAGGTGCCGAAGCTGAGCTTCCACAGATCGATGTAGTCGCCCGCGGCTTCCAGCACGTCTGCCGTGCCGGCCACGCCCAGGCCGGTATCGATGATCATCGTCATGCCGGCGCTGCGCGGCGCCGCGGTGCGCTGGCCGCGCAATTCCTTGATGACGGCGATGTCGCGCCAGTGGCTGTCGAGCATGCTCAGGCGGCCGCGCCGACGAGTTGTTTCAGCGCTCGTTCGACCATCGCGAGATCCGTTCCCCACGGCACCGTCATGACGTTGCCTTCCTGTTCGATGTCGAATTCGAGCAAACAGCACTTCACCATCGTCGGCGCGGCGCGCGCGCCAGCGATGCGCCGCGGGCACATCTCGACGCGCGGCGGCTCGTCGCCGTAATAGTGGCGGTGGAACTGCAGGCTGCGCTCGCAGCCCACCAACACCCAGTCGCGGCGCTGCGCCGGCCGTTCGTCGAGAAATGACACATGCCCGCCCAGCTTGTCGAGCCCACCGGAGCGACACGGCACGAGGTATTCAGCCGAGGGGTGCTGGCGCGCGAGGTCGGCGATCTCGATGCGCTCCAGCTCGATGCGGATCGCCGGCAGGTCCGCATACGTGAGCACATGCCGCACCAGGTCGAACAGTTTCGGCGGCTCGGGCGGCGCGACTTCGACGATGCGCAGCACCAGCGGATCGGGGCGGTGGATGATGTTGATGTGGTCGTACAGACCGCCGACGACGAGCGTGCGGTCCGCGCCGACACCGACCTTGTGCGCGAGCGTGGCCAGCGCCGAGCGATTCGCGCAATCGACGGTTTCGTCTTTTGCGTAGACGCAGGTGTCGGGCAGGGCCAGAACTTCGACAGCGGTGATCGCGGAAAACAGCGGCGTATCGGTGACGCGCTGAATTGCCACGACGGCGAGTTCGCTGTTCTCGACATCGCCGCGGTGTAGCACGATGAAGTTGGTTCGGCGATACGCCTCCCGGCCGAGCAGGTGCGCTTTGATTGCAGCCTCGCTCATCGGCCCGTCATAGGGTTGCACGCTGACCTGGCGGTAGGGCAGCGGAACAACGTTGCGCTGCCCGCGGTAGGCCAGGGGCGGGGCGGTTCGGCCGGGAGCGTTCATCGTGGCTTGCGTCGTGGCATCAATGGCGCGTGAGCGAAAACCGCCGCTCATGGTCGGCCGGGCGCAACTCTTTGAGGTGCACGCCCATCGGGTCGAGCTTGCGGATCAGCGCGATCGATTCTGCATCGGGAAGCGGCGCAACGCCCAGCGTGTCGGACAGGCGCAGCGCAAAGCCCGTGTTCGCGGCGACTTCGTCCACTTCAACATCGGGATAGACGCTCACCAGCCGCAGGTGACCTTCCGCGTCGAAGTCGAACACGCCGAGTTCCGTGACCAGGCAGTCCGGCCCGCCGCCGCGGTGCCCGAGTTGCTTGCGCGTGCGTCCGTCCGGGGCGCGGTGCCCCAGGCTCGTGACGAAATCGCACTTCTCGACCAGCCGCAGCAGGCGCCGGCCGCCCTTGCCCGGCGGGCTGCGGTGCGCTGTCGTCCAGAGCGTGAAGTTGCCGACATCGCACGACAAATTGCACCCGCCGCCGCCGCCCGGCAACTTGACCGCCATCTTTTCTTCGCTGCCCAGACGCGTGACGTTGGCGCTGCCGTAAGCGTCGATCTGCAGCCCCGACAGGAACATGCGGTCCATGCGGCCCGAGGCGGCAAGGTCGAACAGCTCTTCGATGTCGAGCGAACATTCGGCGCCGCGGTCCAGCGCCCAGTCGTTCGACGTGGGTGTCAGAAACGGTGGGCTGGGGTTCAGGCCGTAGGTGGCGCCGGCGACGAATACGAGCTGCGGCGCGTGCGTGCGCTTGGCCAGGTGCAGCGCGAGTTGCACGAGCGGCGAGCCGTAGCCGTGAAACGCGAGCGTGGCGTTGCTGACGCTGCGCGCCAGCTGGTAGATCATGGCTTCGCCCAGCGTGCAGCTCGCGATCATGCCGCCACTCCTTCATACAGCTTCATCCACGCCGCGTCGCCTGCGCTCCAGCTTTCGATGCGCGCGCGCGCCGCCGCGCCGCCGACGCGTTCGAGGTACTGTTCGTGGCTCGTGCAACCGTGCACAAAGGGTTCGAGGTACTCGGTGCGAAACGCCTGCGCACCGGCACTCGCCGCCGCGTAGTAAGCCGCGGTGTGGGCACGGTCATACGCGTAGAACGGATAGCACGCCGTGGGGTGCGCGCCCATCGGCACTTCAGCCATCGCGGCAACGTAGAAGTAAGGAATGTTCGCGCCGCCCAGCGATTGCAACTCGTCGTTCGAGACGATGCGCTCGACACTGGCGATGACTTTGCTGGACGCGCGCGCCGACAAGATGTCCGCCACCGGCGGGCCCTCGATGCGCAGGTTGCCGTGGGCGTCTCCATATTGCGCGTGGATGATCGCGACGTCGGGCTTCAGGGCGGGCACGAGCAGCAACTCGTCGCCGGTGAACGGGCAGGTCATCAGCTTGTATTCGGGGTGGAGCTTCGCGAAATCGGTGCCGCGGATCGAGCGCACCGGCAGAAACGGCACGCCGTAGACCGCGGCGCGCAACTGCTGTACGACCGTGTAGCAGCAGGTATCGGCCACCTCGACCGCGCCCGACTCGCAGGCGCGCCGGTAGTTCGGCGCCATGCCGAAGTCTTGTTCGAAGCCGACATAACTTTCCAGCGACTTCGCCACCATGCCCGCGCCGCACAGCAGATCGATGTCGATGCCGTGCGCCGAGCCGACGACACTCAAGTTCTTGCGCCCGGCCCGCACCAGCGCGCGCAGAATCGCCATCGGTTCGCGCGACGACAGGCCGCCGCCCACGGCGAGCAGGTCGCCGTCTTTCACGTGCTCGGCCAGCGACTCCAGCGCGACTCGCTTGTCCGCAGCCGCGAACACACTCATGACAGCACCCCGCTCGCCGAGTACGGCGCGCGACCCTCAAGGGCCACGAAGGGGCCCGTTCCGGGCCCTGGGGTCGGGCCTTGCTTCGGGCTGAGGCTGGACACAGCCAGTCCCTGCGGACTGGCTGTCGCCTGCCGAAGGCCTGCGGCCTCTGGTCGCAGGTGGCCCGGCGCGGCGGCCCGACTCATATCGCCGTCATGCCGCCATCGACGGCAAAGATCGACCCCACGCAAAAACTCGCGGTGTCGGACATCAGAAACGTCACGGCCTCAGCCAATTCTTCGGGTTTGCCGAAGCGCCCGATCGGGTATTTGGCCAGGCGTTTCGCCATCGCCTCTTCGCTAGTGTCGCTGCCCAGCAGTTGCCGGCCCATCGCCGTGTCGCCCACCGTGCCGGGGCAAACGCAGTTGACGCGAATGCCGAACTTCGCGTACTCGGCGCCCATTTGCCGCGTCAGATTGACGATTGCGCCCTTGGCCGCGCAGTAGGCCGCCATGGTGGGAATGCCCACCATTCCGGCGACGGAGCCGACGTTGACGATGGCGCCGCGCTTGGCCGCCATCATTTCGGGCAACACCGCGCGCGAAGCGAGAAAGGTGCCCGTCACGTTCACCGCCCAGATGCGCTGCCAGCTCTCGGGCGTGCTGTTGTGCACGCTCCCGAAGTCGGCGATGCCGGCGTTGTTGAACAGTCCGTCGATGCTGCCCAACGCCTCGCGCGCGGCCTTTACGGCGTGCTCGACGCTTCCCACGTCGGTGACATCGCAGGCGACGCCGAAGGCCTTGGCGCCGCCGCTGGCGAGCGCTTTTGCCGAGGCCTGCGCGGCGTTGCCGTCGAGGTCGAGCAGCGCCACCGCTGCGCCTTCGCGCACCAGCGCGCGCGCTGTGGAGAGTCCGATGCCGGCGGCGCCGCCGGTGATGATGACTTTGCGACCTTCGAGTTGGCGTGGCATGTTCAGAGTCTCCCGGGGTTGGATGGAAATTTGGTTCGCCGTTCAGATCGCTTCAGATCGACGAGTAGGCGCCGTCGACGACCAGCGACGCGCCGTTCATGTAGCCCGCCTCGGTGCTGCTGAGGAACCATACGGCGTTCGCCACATCGTCGACGCCGCCCACATCGCCCTGCGGAATTCGCGCGTTGATCTGGGCACGCAGCTCGGGCTGCTCGAGCCGCCAATGCGTCATCGGCGTGTCGATCATTCCTGGGCACACGGCATTGCAGCGAATGCCCTGCGCCGCGTAGTCGACCGCGACCGAGCGCGTCAGCATCACCGCCGCGCCTTTGGTGACGGTGTACGCGGCGCGCCCCGGGAACGCCACGTGGCCGGCGACCGACGCGATGTTGACGATGATGCCCGCGCCCTGCGCAAGGAAGTGCGGGATCGCCGCATGGCACATCAAAAACATGCCGCGTGCATTCACGCCCCAGACACGGTCGAAGTCTTCGATCGGCGTTTCATGCAGCTTCGTCGCCTTCGGGCCACCGGTGATGCCGGCGTTGTTGACGAGTACGTCGATGCGGCCGAAGCGTTCGCGCGTGGTGGCCACGGCGCGCGCCGCATCGACAGCGAGCGACACGTCGCCGGCGATCGGCAGGAAGCGCTCGCCGGCACTCGGCCAGGCTTCGCGCCGCGCGGCTTCCAATGCGGCGGGGTCGAGGTCGAGCGCCGCGACGCGGTCGCCTTCGCGCAGAAAGCGCGCGGCGGTCGCCCGGCCGATGCCTGAGGCTGCGCCGGTGATGATCACGCAGCGGCTCATCGGCCGGTCCCCGGCACCCCAGGCCGTGAGGCAGGTTTCATAGATCGCGCAGCGTGCGGTTCCCGGCGCGCAACCTCGAGAGCTGGATGAAGTGCGTGGGGTTGAGAAACAACTCGTCAAAGTCGCCGAGCTGGTCGATCGTCAACCCCTGCTTCACCAACTGGAACAGATACTGGAACGAGTCCTTCGCGCCGTAGCCCACGTGGTGCGCGCCGACGACACGACGCGACGCCGCGTCGATGATAAGCTTCTGGAAGCCCGACATCTTGGGCTCCATGAAGGCATAGAGCATCGTGCGGTCGCTCGCCGGCAGGCCGACGTTCAGGCCGTCGGGAGTGTCGGGAGGCATCTTGATGATGATCACGTCGCTGTATTTCGCGCGCGCCTCTTCTTCGCTCAGGCCGAGCCAGCTCACCTCGTAGTGGGTGTGCAGAAAATCGGGCCAATCCTTGGGCGAGTATTCGATCTTCTCGCCCATGATGTGGCGCGCCGCGTAGCAGCCGGCCTTGCGCGCCTTGAACATTTCCATTGGTGCGCCGATCAGGTCGCCCACCGCGTAAACGTTGGGCACCGAGGTCTGCAACTGCGCGTTGACGATGACTTCGTTCTTCGACCCCACTTTCACGTCGAGCACTTTCTGCGGCATTTCCGAGTTCGGCGTTTCGCCCAGGCCGCAGAACACGAAATTGGTTTCGATGCGCTCCAGCCCGCCGGGCGTGCGCACATACGCGGCGCAGACCTTGCCGTTCTCATCGCCTTCCAGGCGCTCGACAGTCGAGCCTTCCCAGATCTCCATGCCCTGGTCTTTCATGCGGTCGATCGTGTAGCCGCGCGTCTCGCTGTCGTTGATGATCTTCAGCAGCTCGCTGCGCACCGCCATCACGGTACGCCGGCCCGTCGCGTTGAAGAAGCAGCCGTACTCGACCGCGGTCTTTGAGCCGCCGACCACGAGCACGGTGTTGCCGGGCTCAAAGTCGAGCTCCTCGACCAGATTCACGTAGTCGTACACGCCTTTCAGGTTCGCACCGGGGCAGGTGAGTTTTTGCGGCCGCGCGCCCAGGCCCAACACCAGGTTCTTCGCGCGGAAGCGCCGGCCCGCCACTTCCACCGTGTGTGAGTCGATGATCGTTCCCGGTGCGTTGAGCACGTATTCCAGGTCGAGCTGCTCCTTGCTCTGGAAATTCATGATCGCGTGCGGCCCGACGCGGCCCTTGCGGAACATGTCGACGACGTCCTTGATCGACGTCACCTTGCCCGTCATGTTCTGGAACCACAGGCGACCGGAGAAGGTGCGCTCGAGCATCAGTTGCGCCGCACATTCCGAGAACACATGGTGCGGCACGCAGGCGTTGTGCGGACACGAGCCGCCGAGGAATGGCCAGGCCTCGATGATCAACTGGCGCCCGCCCATCGCGCGCAGGTAAGCCGAACCGAAGCGCCCGCTGGCGCCGCCGCCGAGAAAGATCGCGTCGTATTCGCGCGTATCGTTGGGGTCGATGTTGAACAGCGCCGGGCCGCCGGGGGGCATCTCCAGCAGTTCATCGATGCGGGCGGACCAGGCACCGATCGTCAGGTGCTCGTCGCGGATGTCTTCGATGACGAGGGTCATGTCGCTCCAGGATAGAAAGAAAGTTCACCCGCAGCACAGGCAGCCATAGCCATGGCCTTTCTGCGGCACGCGCTCCCAGGGGTGTTCGACGGGCGGCGTGTCGCTCTTCGGCCCGGCGTTGGCGCCACCGCATTGCGAACACGCCCAGAGATCGGGGGGGCGTGTTCCAGCCAAGACCAGACTGCGGAATTGATGGCCGCAGTCGGGGCAGTGCAGAACGAGAGTGGGCATGGCGCAGGAATCGCCGGCAGGCACACCGCTGGGGTGCCTGCCGGCGGATCGAACTACTTCAGCGACGCACGAACCAGCTTGGTGCCTTCCACCATCGCGTGCAGCTTGTCTTTTGCGATATAGCGCTGCAGCAGGATCAAGCCGCAGTCCGTCGTGACACCCAGGCGGTTCGCCGGAATGTATTCGAGCAGCTTGCGGATGCGCCCGGCCACCTGCTCAGCGGTTTCCGTGATCGTGCTCTTCACGTCGATCACGCCGGCCCAGAAATCGACGTTCGCCGGCAGCGGGTGCTTCTTGATCACTTCCAGCCCCGACAAGTCGTCGGAGCGGCGCCCGCAGTTTTCGAGGTTGAGCACGCTGAACTTCGCTTCATACGCCTTGGGAATGATGGTCGCGGTGGCGGCGGGCGCTTCGCCCTTGCGCTTGGTCAGGTCGAAAATCTCGCCCGACTTCGCCGTCTCGTCAGGAAAGTAAGCCGGCGTGCCGCCCCAGTTGCCCCAGCACACGTGGACGATGACTTTCGTCTTCGTCAGGCCTGCGACCGCGGTGTTGAAAGCCTCGATCGCATAGTCTTCGAAGAAGTATGGCCAGGTGAATTCGTCGAGCTGCACGAACTCGGCGCCGATCGACTCGATCTCCTTGAGGTCTTCGTTGATCGCGGCCGCGATGTCGAGCGCGCGCTCGCGGCTCGTCTTGTAGAACAGGTCGTTCGTGCACTGCGCCAGCACCTGGATGCCGGTGTACTGCACCTTGATCGGCTTTTTCGTCGCGCGGCGCAGCGCCTTGGCCTGCTCGACCATGATCGCGCCATGGCGCTTGATCTTCTGCGTGATCGTGCCGGCGTGCAGGCGGCTGTAGATCGGGAAGCCCAGGTGCCCGCCTTTCAGGTCGTAGCCCAGGCGCTTCAGGTAGTAGTACACCGCCTGGTCAGCGTAGTTGTCGCCGTGCAAGCGGCCGTCGGTGATGATGTCCAGGCCGGCGGCCTCCTGGTCAGCGACGAGCGCCGCCATCGCGTCGTCGAGCGCCTCTTGCCACATCGAATCGGGCGGCTGCTGATCGCCGGTGAAGTGGCGCGCGAACGTGGCGTCCCACCAGCGTGGATTGGGGTAGTTGCCGACCATGCTGGTCGGGATGGTGACTTCCTGGTTGCCGATCTTCATGCATGAACTCCTCGTTGGCGCACTGCGTCTTTCTGCGCAGGCGCGAGTTAACCGAAATTAGCCAAACTGCATCAGGAGAGCGCCAGCCCACATGCGTTGTATGTTGAGCTAACTTGTGCAGTGTTAGGCCAAGCTCTACTCGACGTCAAGGGATTGATCGGGTATTGTGGGTAAACACCGATGCCGCTCAAGGCGATGGTGCAGTGCATCAACGAGAATGAGCGGCCCCACCCCAATGGCACCGAAGCGTCAGGGTGGGTTTGTATACATACCGCAGGGACGGGATTCACGCCGAATAGAAATGATGGGATTGCTCACGATTGACGAGGCTGCGCGCTACCTGAGCGTCAGCAAGACGACGCTGCGGCGCTGGACGCAGCTGGGGACACTGCCTTGCACGCGCGTGGGCGCGCGGCGCGAGCGGCGCTTTCGCCGCGAAGACCTCGACGCCCTGCTCGACCCGAACACGCCCGCAGTGCCGGGCGCGACCGGCCCCGCCGTCGCTGCCCTGGAGACGCTGGAACAAGCCGCGCAGCGCGGCGTGCCACGCCACGTGTCACTGCACTTTCACGACCGCGACGAACTCTGGCGCCTGTTTCGCCCCTACGTGCTGCAGCATGCACAGCGCGATCAGCCGATTCTGTACGTGCATGAGGAGCAGTCTCGCGCCGACGTGCTGACGCGCCTGCGCGCCGAAGGCATGGACCCGGATCGCATGATGGCCGTCGGGCTGCTGCGCCTGCTCGTTCCCGCGGAAGCGTACTTGCGCAGCGGCAGCTTCGCCGCGCAGCGCATGATCGACTTCATGGAAGCGGCCATCCTCGACAGGCGCGCCGCCGGCCACGAGACGATGCTGATCTCCGGCGAGATGACCTGGTGCCTGTCAGGCGCGCCCGGCGTCGAAGAGATGATCGACTATGAAGCGCGCCTGAACGACTTGCTGCTGCGCTACCCGCTCGTCACCATCGTCTGTCACTACGATATGCACCGCCTGAGCGGCGCGATCACGCTGGGC
>JANNKM010000151.1:0-1674 GCA_031396305.1 Rhizobacter sp. | reverse complement strand
GGACGGCTGCGACGCGGTGTTCGCGCTGCCGGCCGGTACCGACTACAAGGCGCGCGGCTTGCAGCGCACCCAACCCTTTCTGAACGTGAGCTATGCCATCGTCGCGGCGCCCGCGTTCACGTTCAAGAGCCTGGACGACTTGAAGCGCGTGCGCCTGGCCGTGCAGTTCAGCTCGACGCCGCACATTCTGCTGTCGCAGTACGAAGGCTTCCGTTCCTCCACCTATCGCAGTGCCGAAGAGGCCCTCGCGGCCCTGGCGAAGGGCGACGTCGACGCTGCCTTCCTGTGGGGGCCTGTGGCAGGCTATGAAAACAAGATGCGCTGGGACAGCCGCTGGCGCGTGACGCCGGTGTCCGGCCACGACCTGGCAGGCGCGGTGGCGGTGGCGGTACGGCGCGACAAGGACGCACTCGCCGCCGCGATCGACCGCGCCTTGCTTGAACTGGCGCCGCAGATCGCCGCGCTGGCCGACAAGTATGGTTTTCCGCTCGAGGCCCCGGTGAACCTGGCGCGCGCCGGATCGGCCGCGGGCGCCGGCGTCGCCGTCGTGGCGGGGCTGGTGCATGCGGTGAATGAACCTGCCGCGCCCAAGCCACCCGCCGCCGCCAAGGCGCCAGCCAAGGCCGCGTCAAGCGGTTCATCCAAGCCGAGGCCCAGAGCTGCCGCACCCGCCGCACCGAAGGGCATCACGTCGATCGCCACCGGACCCGCGCTGGCTCTGACGCCAGAGGCCGCGAGCGGACGCATCTTGTTCAACGACAAGTGCTCGCACTGCCACGGCACCGACGGCTACAGCCCGGTGCGCGAGCGCGATGTGCGCTTCCTCAAGGCACGCTACAGCGACAAGTGGCATGACACCGCTACCGCAACCATTCTCAACGGCCGCACCGATGCAGGCATGCCGGTGTGGAAGGAGATCCTGAAACCCGATGAGTTGAACCAGATCGTCGGGTTTCTCGGGGCGATTCAAAAGTAGCGGGCCCGCGCGGCGCTGGCCGGTCCCTGCGGCCGCGCCAGGCTCTGCGATGATCGGCGCGATGAGCCCACAGCCTGACACCCGCTGGCAGTTCTGGATCGACCGCGGCGGCACCTTCACCGACGTGATCGGCCGTGCCGGCGACGGCACGCTGCACACGCTCAAGCTCCTGTCGGACAACCCCGAGCACTACGCCGACGCCGCGGTCGAAGGCGTGCGGCGCCTGCTGCGCTTGCAGCCGCAAGAGCCGATCACGCCGGACCGTGTGGACTGCGTGAAGATGGGAACGACGGTCGCGACCAACGCGCTGCTCGAGCGCAAGGGCGACCGCACCGTGCTGGTCATCACGAAGGGCTTTCGCGACGCGCTGCGCATCGCTTACCAGGCGCGGCCGAAGCTCTTCGAGCGCCACATCGTCTTGCCGGAAATGCTTTACGAGCGCGTGGTCGAGGCCGACGAGCGCATCGGCGCGCATGGCGAGCTCGTCCAGCCGCTCGACGCGGCGGCACTGCGCGCGCAGTTGCAGGGCGCGTTCGACGCGGGTGTGCGCGCCTGCGCCATCGTCTTCATGCACGGCTACCGCTACACCGAACACGAACGCGCCGCGCAGCGCCTGGCGATTGACGTGGGTTTCACGCAGGTGAGTGTGTCGCACCAGGTGAGTTCTAATAACGCGTTTTGGCGACATGAAGAAATCT
>JANNKM010000129.1:0-5185 GCA_031396305.1 Rhizobacter sp. | reverse complement strand
GTAGTTGGCAGCAACACCTTCTACGCCTGGGCCAAGGACGCGGCAGGAAACGTATCGCTTGTCAAGAGCGCCAGCGTGACCGTCACACTGCCAGATCCGGCATCCACGCCGGAATCACGTTCAGTGCATCGTAGGCACCCGTGCCGGCACGAAACTCCTGCATGATCTTGGTGAACATCTCGGCCGTGGGAACCTCGACGACGCTCACCTTGCAGCCGGTTTCTTTCTCCCACTTCGGACCGGAAAAATTCTTCGGATCGAGCGATTGCAGGCCCGCTTCCCAGACGATCGTGATCGTCTTGCCACCCTGACACAAGGGCTTGGCCGCATCGACGGCAACCTGCGCGGCGCTCTTGCCGGCGGTGGGGGCTGCGGCGGGCGCCGCGGCAGGCTTGGCGGGTTCTTCCTTCTTGCCGCACCCGGCCAACGTGAGCGAAGCGGCGACGACCGCGGCCCACAACAGGCCTGTGGGTCGAAGAGTGGACGAAAGCTCTTTCATGATGTTTCCAATGTCTCCGGCTGGTTGTTTGGGGACTTGCGAACTGCGCACGCCAGCGCGCCGAACCATTCTGTGGGGGCACGGATGCCCCGTCAAGGCGTGATAGTCCGCAGTGTGATCGCCCCCAGGCCGACGACATACGTCGGCCGCCCCCCCGAGGGGGCCAGCAAACTTGGGGCGGCCCGGCGTTTGCTGGTGAGGCTGGCGCAACGCCGGTCGGGGAGCGCCCAGTCAAAGTATGCCGAGCCGCTTGAACACGTCGCCCAACAGCTCGCCACCGCGCAACGCGTCGCGCGACTGGTTCTCGCCCGCCACCTTTTCCAGCGCGAGCCGGATCACCTCGTCTTCACGTTCGCGCGGAATCACGACCACGCCGTCGACATCGCCGAACACGATGTCGCCGCGGCGCACCGCGGCGCCGGCACACTCCACCGGCACGTCGCGCTCGACCATGCGCGCCCGGCCTTTCGTGTCCAGTGGGCCGATGCCGCCGTGGAAGACGGGAAACTTCATGGCGCGGATCTGCTTCACGTCGCGCACCAGGCCGTCGGTCACACAGCCCGCCGCGCCGCGCACTTGCGACGCGGTGGACAGCAGTTCGCCCCAGGGCGCGATGCGCTGCGTCGGCCCGTTGCAGGCGAGCACGACGACGTCGTTCGGCTTCAGGTCATCGACGAGCGCGATTTCCACTTCGTAAGGGTTCTCGCCGGCAACATGCTGGTACACCGGCATGTACAGGCCGGTGCGGGCCCGGCCGATGAGCTGGGAGTTGTCGTCGAGCGGGCGCATGAAGGGCCGCATCGCCTGGTTCATCAGGCCCAGGCTGTCGAGCACGTCGGAAAACACGGCGGCGTTGAGATTGCGCAAGGAGCGCAGGTCGAGGTTGGTCATGGCGAGGTTGTGCTGCGTTCCCAGGAGCCCGACAGGCTCCTAGGGAAAGCGACCGTAGCACGCGCTGGCCCCGGCGTCAAAAATACGCTTCGCCCTGCGCCAGCACCGCTTCATCCACCCGACGAGAATCCGCGATGGCCGCCGTGATCGACGTGCATACGCACATGCTGAATGACGACTACCTGGCGCTGCTGGAGGCGCACGCCGGGCCGAAGATCACGCTCAAGACGGTGGTCGGCGGCCTGCGCTCGATTCACCTCGACGACGCGCCGTTCATGACACCGGTGCCCGAGATGTTCGACTACCCGGCGCGCATCAGGATGATGGAGGCGGTCGGGATCGACGTGTCCGTGATTTCGCTGACCTGCCCGAATGTCTACTGGGGCGGGCGCGAGGTCAGCCTGCAAGCGGCGCGCATCATGAACGACGACATGGCGGCGGCGGCGCGCGAGCGCCACCACGGGCGCATCGAGTACTTCTGTTCGCTGCCGTGGCAGCATGCGGACCTGGCAATCGCCGAACTGAAGCGCGCAAGGGCCAAGGGCGCGGCGGGTGTGATGGTGCTGGCCAACATCGACGGCGAGGCACTCACCGCGCCGCAGTTCGCGCCGGTGTGGCGGGCGATCGATGCGCTGGCGCTGCCGGTGCTGATCCACCCGACCGCGCCGCCGGGGGTGCAGGCGATGCAGATGAACGAGTTCCAGCTCACGGCGTCGATCGGCTTCACGTTCGACACCACGCTGGCGGTGGCGCGTTTGCTGTTCGACGGCTTCTTCGACCGCTACACCCAGCTCAAGATCATCGCCTCGCACGGCGCCGGGGCGCTGCCCTACCTGATCGGTCGACTGGACCAGTGCTTTCGCAACATTCCGGCGTGCCGCACCAAGACCCAGGATGCACCGTCGAGCTACATGGGGCGACTGTTCGCCGACTCCGTGGTATTCACGCAGCCGTCGCTCGATCTGTGTCTCGAAACGTTTGGCGACGACCAGGTGCTGTTCGGTTCGGACTATCCGCACACGATCGGCGACCCGCTGGGCTGCCTGGCGAGAGTGAATTCGCTGCTCGGCGCGCGCCGCGAGAAGGTGCGCGGCGGCAATGCCCAACGCATCTTCAAGTTCTGAAACACACTCAGCAAGACCCCAGGAGACTTCAATGCAACGCCGCACACTCACCCTGGCTGCCGCACTTGCCGGCCTATTCGCCGCCGCGCCCTGGCCGGCAGTGGCGCAGGACAAGCCGCCGATCAGGATCCTGGTGGGTTTTCCGCCGGGCGGTTCGGCCGACACCGTGGCCCGCCTGATTGCCGACAAGCTGCGCACCACGCTTGGCCAGCAGGCGGTCGTCGACAACAAGCCCGGCGCGGCGGGGCGTGTGGCACTGGGCGAACTCAAGCGCGCCGCGCCCGACGGGCAAACGCTGGTGCTGGCGCCGAGCGGCGCCTTCGTGATCCTGCCGTGGGTCTACAGAAGCGTCGGCTACGACCCGGTGCGCGACTTCACTCCCGTGGCGCGCGCCGCGACGTTCGACTTCGCCATCACCGCCGGCCCGGCCGCGCCAGCGGGTGACCTGAAGACGATCCTGGCGTGGATGAAGGCCAATCCGGGCAAGGCGAATATCGGCAACCCCGGGGCCGGCACGGTGCCGCACTTCACGGGCGTGATGCTCGGGCAGAGCGTGGCCATGGACATCACGCAAGTGGCCTACAAGGGCGGCGCACCGGCGCTGAACGATCTGCTGGGCGGCCAGATCCCGTTGATGGTGGACACGCCGCTCGAGACCATCGAGCACCACCGGGCCGGCAAGTTGCGCATCGTCGCCGTGACAGGCGAGGCGCGCATCAAGGCACTGCCCGACGTGCCCACACTGAAGGAACAGGGCATCAACATGTCGGCCGACGCCTACTTCGGCGTCTACGGCCCACCGGGAATGAGCGCCGAGCTCACAGCGCGCATCAGCCGCGCGATCGGCGATGCGCTGCGCCAAGGTGACGTGCAGGACAAGATCTTTTCGCTCGGCCTGGTCCCCAGCCACGGCGGCCCGGAAGAACTGGCCGCCACGCAGGCGAGTCACTACAAGCGCTGGGAGGTTCCGATCAAGACGTCCGGGTTCACCGCAGACTAGGAGCCTGTCGGGCTTTGGGTCGGCGCGCCCTGCAGGATTCGAACCATCGCTTCATAGCCGCGCGAACGAGCCAGTTGCAGCGGCGTCCGGCCCGAGCGGTCGGCCAGCGCAAGGTTCGCTCCCGCGTCGACGAGCGCGCGCAGGCAGGCTTGATGGCGCGCCCCGCCGTCGCCGAGCACGATCGCTTCGATCACGGCGGTCCAGTGCAGGTTGTTCACATGGTCGAGCGGCGCCCCTGCCGCGATGAGCTGGCCCACCACGCCGTCGTGGCCGAGGTGTGCCGCGGCGATCAACGCCGTGCCGTCGTAGCGGCTGGTGGTGAGCTTCGCGCTCGCGCCGAGCGACAACAGCAGGGCGAGCGTTTCTTCGTCGTCCGCCACGGCCGCGATCGTGACGGCGTCGTAGCGGTCGTTCTCGAGTGCGCCCAGGTCGGCGCCAGCTTTGACGAGTTGGCGGATCGCTTCGCGCTGGCGCGCAAAGGTCGCCACGTGCAGCGGCGTGCGCCCATGGCGGTCGCGGCTGTTGGGCGCGATACCGCTGGCCAACGCCGCAGCCATGCGCTTCGGGTCGCCGTGGTGCGCCGCGGCATGCAAGGCGCCGAGTTGCGCGATCTCGCCAGCGCTGGGCGGCACCTGGGCGCGCAGCGTTGTGCTGCCCAGCGCGAGCGCGACGCACAGCGCCAGACGCGGCCAATCGGACTTCGGTTCTGGTTTCATCACTTCGGTGCGCATTGTCCCGCAACGGGAGCCCGGATGAGACCTCAACGCCGGCGCGTTCGACGGGCGCCGACCGGACCATCGTCGGGCGGCGGGCTTCGCGTTAACCCGAACTATCTCTTCTGAAGATAGCCAGTCTGCGATCGATTGAACTTCACCTTGCCAAGGTGTGGGCCTATCGTGCGCAGTTCGAACCGTTCGCCCCTGCGAGCGGACGTCGCCCAACAAGCCAGGAGCTCAAACATGTTGCACCGAACCCCCTTCATCGTCGGCGCCGCTGCCGCCGCACTCGTCGCGGCAACGCCTGCGCTCGCGCAAAAAGGCGCACTGCAAAAAGTCGGCAAAGGCGAAGGCCAGGTCGACATCGTCGCGTGGGCCGGCTACATCGAGCGCGGCGCGACCGACAAGAACTTCGACTGGGTCAGCGACTTCGAGAAGAAGACCTCGTGCAAGGTCAACGTCAAGACGGCGGGCACGTCGGACGAGATGGTGGCGCTGATGAACGAAGGCGGTTTTGACCTCGTCACCGCATCCGGCGACGCGAGCACGCGGCTGATCCGCGGCAAGAAGGTGCAGCCGATCAATGTGGGCCTGATCCCGAGCTACAAAAACGTCGATCCGCGCCTGCAAAAGGCACCCTGGCACTACGAGGGCAATACCCACTACGGCGTGCCCTACCAATGGGGCTGGAACGTGCTGATGTACAACACGACGGTCTTCAAGGACAAGCCGCCGACTTCGTGGAACGTGGTCTTCGAGGAGCAGAACCTGCCCGACGGCAAGAGCAACAAGGGCCGCGTGCAGGCCTTCGACGGCCCGATCTACATCGCCGACGCGGCGCTGTACCTGAAGACCAAGAACCCGGCGCTCGGGATCAAGGACCCCTACGAGCTCACCGAAGCGCAGTACAAGGCCGCGCTCGAACTGCTGCGCGCGCAGCGCAAGATCGTCGGCA
>JANNKM010000119.1:0-9782 GCA_031396305.1 Rhizobacter sp. | reverse complement strand
GTTCAAATCTCCGCCCCCCCCCCCCGTTATACCGGGCTTTGGGCCCTCCCCCCCCCCCCTTCCCCCCCCACAACGCGGGCCCGACCCAAAGCCCGACAGACTCCTAGGAGCGTCGCATGACCGCCATCCGATACGCCGACTTCGTGGAGAGCGTCGCTGCAGCGCTGCAGTACATCTCTTACTACCACCCGGCCGACTACATCGAACACCTGGCTCGCGCCTACGCCAGCGAGCAAAGCCCGGCGGCGAAAGACGCGATCGCGCAGATTCTCACCAACTCGAAGATGTGCGCCGAAGGCAAGCGCCCGATCTGCCAGGACACGGGCATCGTCAACGTGTTTCTGAAAGTCGGCATGAACGTGCGCTTTGTCGATTTCCCCGGCAGCGTTGAAGACGCCGTCAACGCAGGCGTGCGCAAGGCCTACCTCGACCCCGAAAACAAACTGCGCGGCTCCGTCGTCGCGGACCCGCAGTTCGAGCGCAAGAACACGGGTGACAACTCGCCGGCCGTGACGAACGTGACCTTGGTGCCCGGCAACACGCTTGACGTGCAGGTCGCCGCCAAGGGCGGCGGCAGCGAGAACAAGAGCAAGTTCGTGATGCTCAACCCGAGCGACTCGATCGTCGATTGGGTGCTCAAGACCGTGCCGACGATGGGCGCGGGATGGTGCCCTCCCGGCATGCTGGGCATCGGCATCGGCGGCACGGCGGAAAAGGCGATGCTGCTCGCCAAAGAGTCGCTGATGGAGCCGCTCGACATGTTCGATCTGTTGAAACGCGGGCCGAAGAGCAAGCTCGAGGAAATGCGCATCGAGCTGTTCGAGAAGGTGAACGCGCTGGGAATCGGCGCACAGGGGCTGGGCGGCTTGACGACCGTGCTCGACGTGAAGATCGCGCTGTACCCCACGCACGCCGCGGGCAAGCCGGTGGCGATGATTCCGAATTGTGCGGCGACACGCCACGCGCACTTCGTGCTCGACGGCTCGGGCCCGGCGTACATCGACCCGCCGAGCCTGGACCTGTGGCCCGACGTGCGTTGGCAGCCCGACTACAACAAGAGCCGCAAGGTCAACCTCGACACGCTCACCAAAGCCGAAGTCGCCGCCTGGAAACCCGGCGAGACGCTGCTCCTGTCGGGGAAGATGCTCACCGGGCGCGACGCCGCGCACCAGCGTATTCAGGACATTCTCGAGGCTCAGGCGAAGGGCGGGGGCGAAAAACTGCCAGTCGACTTCACGAACCGCGTCATCTACTACGTCGGCCCGGTGGACCCAGTGCGCGACGAGGTGGTCGGCCCGGCCGGCCCGACCACAGCAACTCGCATGGACAAGTTCACCGAGATGATGCTCTCGCAAACCGGGCTCATCGGCATGATCGGCAAGGCCGAGCGCGGGCCGGCGGGCATCGAGGCAATCAAAAAACACAAGAGCGCCTACCTGATGGCGGTGGGCGGCGCGGCCTACCTCGTCGCCAAGGCGATCAAGAAGTCCACCGTGCTGGGTTTTGCCGACCTCGGCATGGAGGCGATCTACGAGTTCGACGTGCGCGACATGCCGGTCACCGTGGCCGTCAGTTCCGACGGCACCTCGGTGCACGAGACCGGCCCGCGGGAATGGCGCACGCGCATCGGCGAGATCCCGATCACGACTGCCTAAACGGGCATGGACGCCGGCAGCAGCGCGCAGGCGGCGCGCAGCGACGCCGCGTCGCCGGCACCGAACAGCGTGGTGGCGATGCGTCGTTCGCGCTGCTCGACGAGCGCGAGAAATTCTCCGGCGCCGCGCATGGCCCGGAATGCGTCGAAGCCGCGTTCCAGAAAGTCCTGCAGATCGCCCAGCCCCGCCGCCCGCGCCGGGCCGCGCATCAGCCGCAGGCTCTGGCGCAGCAGAGTGGTGCTCACGAGACGGTCCAGCGACGCGCCCACTTCGGTCGTGAACGAAATCTGCAGATCGCGCTGCGCGGGCTGCCCTGCCGAGCGCCAGGCGGCCACATACGCCGGGGCGTCGACTTCGCCACCTTGAAGCTGCTGCCCCATCGCACTGTCGAGCCGTTCTGACAATGCATGCAGGCTGACGACGGTGCCCACCACGTCCACGACCTGTGCAGGAAACAGCCGCACCAGCGCCGGAGTCACGCGGGCGAGTTGCGCGTCGCGCCGCGTGAAGTCTTGCGGCCCGTACAGTTCATCGAGAAAAAAGCGCGCCGCGGCGCGGTAGCGGGTGCTGGCCAGCAGATCGGCGTAGGTGAATTCGAATCGCCGCTGCTGGAAGCGTTTCACGGCGTCGACGCGCACCCGCAGTTGCGGATTGTCCAGCCGCTGCTGCCGCTCTATCCGGACGGCGTCGAGCTGCTGCAAGATGGAGGGGGCGTCGAAGTGCATGGGTGTGCGGCGAATTGGGCAAGGTGCGCATCATGCCGCGTCGGGCGAATCTCGCATCCGCCGCCTCAGGGCGTGTATGCTGCCGGCGCGTCCGAACCTGCGCGGAACGCGCTTCCCCTGCGCCGAACCCGAAAACATGGATTCTCGAGTACAACTCGTCTACTACGGTGAAGTCATCCGCGGCTTCAAGCGCTCCGACGTGCGCGACGACCTCGGCGATCTGCTCGAAATCGACGAGGCGAACCGCGGCGCACTTTTCAGCGGTGCGCGCATCGTGCTCAAGAGCTCGATGGACTTCTTCGAAGCGCAGGGTTACGAGGAACGGCTGCGCGAGGTGGGCGCGCATGTGCACATCGAGCCTGACGATGACGCTGAACCAAGCAGCGGCGCCGCCGCCACTGCCCTCACGCCCGACGCCGCGACAACGGCAGCCGAATCCCCACCCGGCGCGGTTGCCGCTGCGAGCGTCTCACCCGCCGTTGCCGCTGCCGCCGTGCCTGCCGCCCCGGCCGCGGTGCCGATCATGTTGGCAGCGCAGGTCGTTGACGTCACCTGCCCGAATTGCGGCGAACGGCAACCGCAGCGCGCCATCTGCCGGTCCTGCGGGTCCGACATCGCCGTGGCGATCGCGCACAAGCGGGAGACCGAGACCGCGCAGCGCCTGCAACGACTGGCCGCGGCGCGCGCGCGCCATGGCCTGGCGCCAATCGAAGATCACGCCGCGCCTGACGCTCCATCGGCGTGGGGACTGGGCTTTTCGGGCCGCCTGGCACGCCTGCCCTATATCGCGGCGATGTGCTGGGTGGTGCTGGCAGTCAACCTGCTGCTCGTCTTCGCGATTCCGAACCCGGGCGTGTTCAAGCTGTACACGCTCATCATGGGCACGCTGCTGCTCGCTGTTTTCGCGACGCGCCTGTCGGTTCTGCGTGCGCACGACTTCAACGGCAGCGGCCTGTGGGCCATCCTCCTGTGGATTCCGTACCTCGGCGGCGCTGCCGCGCTGGCCCTGGCGATGCTGCCCGGCACGCCCGAAGACAATGAGCAAGGCGGGCGCCCGCGCGCCGGCAATGCGCTGGTGACGGGGCTGGCCGTCGTGCTGATGTCGCTCACCCTGGTCGCCACTTACCGATGGATCGCCTCGATGGTCGAAGACGTGCTGCCCCACGGCGGCGCACCGGTCGAGATTGCGAAAGAAGCCGACATCGTGGCGCGCCTGCCGTGGCCCGCCGCCGTGACGGTGTTTCGCGACGAATACATGGCCGGTCCGGGCAACAAGGCGTTTGCGGCGTCGCCCACCGGAAGCTGGGCCTGGAAAACAGGCGCTGCCTCGCCCGACTCGGCCGCTGCAGCGGCGCTGGACAGCTGCGATGCCAAGCGCGACAGCTACACGCGCCCCTGCGAGCTGATCAACGTCAATGGCCACTGGGTGTCACGTTGAACTTGTGGCGTTGAGCTTGTGGTGCCGAGCAACTGTCATCCCGGCGAACGGCGGGATCCAGGACAGCGAGCTGAGGGTGGATCCCGGCCTTCACCGGGATGACATACAAGAGGCTGCGGCAGGACGCTTTTCCGGCGTCTCAGCCGCGCGGGTGGTGCGTGGCGTGCAGCGCCTTCAGGCGCTCGCGCGCGACATGGGTGTAGATCGTCGTCGTCGAAATGTCGGCGTGCCCGAGCAGCAGTTGCACCGCACGCAGGTCGGCGCCGTGGTTCAGCAGATGCGTGGCGAACGCGTGGCGCAGCGTGTGCGGCGACAACGGCGCGCTGATCCCGGCACGCTGCGCATGGCCCTTCACCAGCTTCCAGAACATCTGGCGCGACATCGCCGCACCACGCGCCGTGACGAACAGCGCGTCGCTCGCGCGGCCCTTGAGCACCGCCGGCCGGCCTTGCGCCAGGTAGCGGCGCAACCAGGCGTGGGCCTCTTCGCCGAACGGCACCAGGCGCTCGCGCGAACCCTTGCCGGTGACGCGCAGGGCGCCTTCGTTCAGGCCCAGGTGCACGCTCTTGAGCGTGACGAGTTCGCTCACGCGCAGGCCGCTCGCGTACATCAGCTCCAGCATGGTGCGGTCGCGCAGCCCGAGGGGCGTGTCCGCATCGGGGGCGCCAAGCAACGCCTCAACCTGCGCTTCGCTCAGGACTTTCGGAATCCGCAGCGCCTGCTTTGCTCCGAGCAGTTTGAGCGTGGGGTCGACCTGCACGTGGCGCTCGCGCAAGGCCCAGCGGAAGTAGCGTTTGAACACTGTCAGGCGCCGGTTCACGCTGCTCGCCTTGCTTTGGGCGTGCCGAGTCACGCCGTATTCAAGCAGATCCCCCTCGCTCGTGTCGTTCAGGCCGCCGCCTTTGGTGTGCCGGCGCCAGGTGTTGTACAAGGTCAAGTCGCGCCGATAGGCCGCGAGCGTGTTCGCCGCCAGGCCATCCTCGATCCACAGTGCGGCGATGAAGGCGTCGATCTCGGCGGAACCGGAGGGTGAATTGGGTGTTGCCATGCCTCAGTGCTGCTCGAGCGCCCAGTCGATGTGCTCGCGCACCATCGGCGTGGCCGCTTCACGGCGCATCGACAAGGCGTTGCCGATGTCGCGCTGCGTCTGCGCATCGGCTGCGGCACGATAGGCGTTGCCCAGCGCCACCGCGAGATTGCGCTGCCAACGCTCGAATCCGATACGCCGTATCGCGCTGCCCTCGGTGTGGTGCAGAAACTCGGCTTCGCTCCACGCCCACAGCCCGAGCAGCGAGGCGTCGGCCACGGGTTCGCGGGCGTCGAAATCCGGCAATGCGCTGCGCTGCGCGTAGCGGTTCCACGGGCAGACGAGCTGGCAATCGTCACAACCGTAGATGCGGTTGCCCATCATGGCGCGCAGCTCGAGCGGAATCGGCCCATCGTGCTCGATCGTCAGGTAGGAGATGCAGCGTCGCGCGTCGAGCCGGTACGGGCCCAGGATCGCCTGGGTCGGACAGACATCGATGCACGCGCTGCACGTTCCGCAGTGCGCCGGGGTCGGCGGCGTCAACGGCAACTCCAGGTCGACGAAGATCTCGCCGAGGAAGAACATCGAGCCTGCCTCGCGCTGCAGCGCCAGCGTGTGTTTGCCGCGCCAGCCCAGGCCGCTGCGCGTGGCGAGTTCAACTTCGAGCACGGGCGCTGAGTCGGTGAAGACCCGATGACCGTAAGGGCCTACCGCATCGCCCAGTTGCTGCGCCAGCAGGGCCAGGCGCGCGCGCATGACCTTGTGGTAGTCGCGGCCGCGGGCGTACACCGAGACCACCGCCTGGGTGGGCGCGCCGATGCGCCGCCACTCCGCTTCGCGCCAGTTCGCCACGGCCTCGCGCGGCAGGTAATCCATGCGCGCCGTGATCACGCGCAGCGTTCCCGCAATGAGTTGCGCGGGCCGGGCGCGCTTCAGACCGTGGCGCTGCATGTACGCCATGCCGCCGTGGCAGCCCTGCGCCAGCCATTGCAGCAGGCCGGGCTCGGCGTCGGCCAGATCGACATCGGCCACGCCAATCTGGGAGAATCCCAGCGCCGCGGCCCAGCCGCGCATCTCGCTCAGCAGGTGATCACCGTCCAGCACGCTTTCGTTTCTTCGAGCAAGTCTCATCCGTCGATTCTAGGAACACGCGATGTGCGGTGGGCGGATGAAGCCGATTGCGCCGCCTGCGCGTGCGCACTGGCGCGGCACGCGGGCCTGCGTGACGCCTTCATTGAGCTGCGCGGGCCTCTCGGCGCAGGCAAGACGACTTTTGCGCGCCACCTGTTGCGCGAGTTGGGAGTGACCGGCCGCGTCAAGAGCCCGAGCTACGCGATCGTCGAGTCGTACGAACTGCCGGACTTCAATTGCTGGCACTTCGACTTCTATCGCTTCAACGACCCGCGCGAGTGGGAAGACGCCGGATTTCGCGACCTGTTCGCAGCGCCGGGCCTGAAGCTCGCCGAGTGGCCGGAAAAGGCGCAAGCCCTGCTGCCGAGCGCCGACCTGCGCATCGACATCGAACCGCTCGAAGCCGAGGCGCGCCAGGTGCGCCTGACAGCGTTCACGCCACGCGGCATGGAGTTGCTCGCATGAATGGGCCGAGCCGCCGCACCGCGCTGAAGGCCGTGGGTGGCCTGGGTGGCCTTGCACTCGGCCTGGGCGCACGCGAGATCGCCTGGGGCGCGAGCATCGTCGCGGTACGCGTCTGGCCCGCGCAGGACTACTCGCGCATCACGATCGAGTCTGACGAGGCTTTGACGGAGAAGCACTTCCTGCTCCAGGACCCGCCGCGCCTGGTGATCAACGTCGACGGCCTCGAGCTCAGCCCGGGCCTGCGCGAACTCGTCGGCAAGATCGCTCCGGACGACCCGTACATCGCCGGCTTGCGCGTGGGCCAGTTCCAGCCCCGGGTGGTGCGCCTGGTGATCGACCTGAAACAGGCGATCGCGCCGCAGCTCTTCACCCTGCCACCGATCGCCGCCTACAAACATCGGCTCGTCTTTGACCTGTACCCGGCGCAGGAACTCGACCCGTTGCTGGCGCTGATTCGCGACAAGGAACTCGCCGAACAGCGCGCGGCCAGGTCGGTGCAGGAGGCGGTGGGTGAAATGGCGCGTGGCGAGACCCCTGGCGCCGCGGCCGCGTCGTCTGTGGCGGCACCTCCCCTCACCCCGCCGGCCGTTGCCAGGCCCCCGTCGCTGGCTGGCCAGTCCAAGGGTCGCATCGACCGGCTCGTCGTCGTTGCCATCGATCCCGGGCATGGCGGCGAGGACCCGGGCGCGATCGGCCGGCGCGGCCTGCGCGAGAAAGACGTGGTGCTGGCAATCGCCTTGCAGTTGCGCGACCGCATCAATGCGGTCAGCGGCATGCGCGCGATGCTCACGCGCGACGGCGACTACTACGTGCCTCTGCACGATCGGGTGCGCAAGGCACGCCGGGTCCAGGCCGACCTGTTCGTCTCCCTTCACGCCGACGCAGTCAAGACACCGAAAGCGCGAGGTGCATCGGTGTTTGCGTTGAGCACCCGCGGCGCGAGCAGCGCCACCGCGCGCTGGATGGCCGAACGCGAAAACGGCTCCGATCTCGTCGGCGGCGTGAACACGCAGAACAAGGACGTTTCGGTCGTGCGCGCGATGGTCGAAATGAGCACTGCAGCGCAGATCAAGGACAGCCTGAGGATCGGCCACGAGGTGCTGGGCCACATCGGCAGAATCGGGCACCTGCACAAAGACCACGTCGAACAGGCCGGCTTCGCTGTGCTGAAGGCACCCGACATTCCGTCGATCCTGGTCGAGACAGCATTTATCTCCAATCCGGAGGAAGAACAGAAATTGCGCAGCGACCGGCATCAGCAGAAGTTCGCCGAGTCGATGCACGAAGGCATCGCGCGGTATTTCTCCAGGAATCCACCCCTTGCCCGTGCTTAGGTTCCGGCGCTGCGGCGCACGCGTCTTTCGGCCAGGTCAGCACCGACGGTAGAATGCGCCATGGTTCGCTTCTTCATCGTCTTCATCGTGCTGCTCGCCGTGCTGTTCGGGCTCGAGCTCACGCCCTGGGTACAAACCTGGCTGGTCATTCCCTGGACCAATGCGCTGGCGGCGATTTCGACGGCCATCGTCACGGTGTTCGATCAGGATGTCGTGGCCTCCGGCAAGGTGATCCGCAGCGCCAGTAACGGCTTTGCAGTCTCCATCGAGGCCGGCTGCAATGGCGTGGAAGCCACACTGGTGCTGCTGGCGGCGATGCTCGCTTACCCCGCGCCGTGGCGCTACCGGTTCATCGGACTCGCCATCGGCGTGGTCGCCGTGCAGGGGCTGAATGTCGTTCGCGTGATCAGCCTCTTCTACCTCGGGCAGTGGAATTTCACGGTCTTCGAATGGGCCCATCTCTACGTCTGGCAGGCGCTCATCATGCTCGACGTGCTGATCGTCTGGCTGATCTGGGTCCGGCGGGTGCCCGCAACGGAAGACGACGGGTTGCCGCCGCCACCCGCGTTGGCGGTCCGTTGAGGCCATCGCCAGGCGGTGATCGAGCATGACCTCGCTTTCGCGCTTCGTAACCATCGCGTTGCTGTGGCTGCCGGTCACCTTTGCTGTCTGGTATTTTGCGGCGCCGGTTCTCATGTGGCCGGTGCGCATGCTGTCGGCCGGCATCGCCAGCGCGGCCTTTGGCGATCTGGTGCGCAGCGTCACCGCGGATGGGGCGACCCTGACGTTCATCACATCGCTGCGACCGGGTCGCGCGGATGCCGTGGGTATCGTCAGTGTCGACGTCAACATGCTGCTCTATGCGTTCGGGCTGCCGCTCTTCGCGGCACTGACGCTGGCTGCGGGCGGACGTCGCGTGAGAGCGCTGCTGATCGGGTATGTTGCGCTGGTTCCGTTCATCACGTGGGGCGTGCTCGCCGACTTCCTCAAGAACATCGCCATCACCTCGTCGCCTCTGATCGCCTCGCAGACGAATTTCAGCGCCTTCCAGCGCGAGATGATCGTGTTTGCCTTCCAGTTCGGTTCGCTGATCCTGCCCACAGTCGCGCCCGCCGCCGCGTGGGTGCTGACGCATCGGCGCTTCCTGGAACAGCTTCGGTCCAAGGTGCGGTAGTTGTGGCAACAGCGCATCGCATGCAACGCTAACTCGAAGTCGAATTCGATCGGATCATCATGACCACCTCCCGCTCCAAAGGCTACGCTGTCACTTCGATCAGTTGCGGTCGTGACCATACGCTGGCGCTGCTTGCCTCGGGCAAGGTGATCGGGTGGGGTGGCGACGGCAGCGGCCGGGTGCCGTCGAGCACGCCGGAATACTGCACGACGCCCGCGCCGACGCACGCCGTCGAGGTATTGCTGCGCGAGCCGCTGACCGCCGTGGCTGCGGGCTATGGCTTGAGCCTTGGCATCACGCCACAGCGCAGCGTGGCGATCTGGGGTGCCAACGGTGCCGGTGTCGACGGCCGGGTCGGCGCGGTCGCGCCTGCTACACCGTATCTGCTTGGCGACCTGTCCGACATTCGTGCGATCGATGCCGGTGAGTTCCAATCGGCAGCGATCGATCAGGCCGGCGCCCTCTTCACGTGGGGACTCAATCAGGACGGCGCCCTCGGCCGGCCGGACGCGCCGTTCGAGGCGTCGCCCGGTCGGGTGGCGGGCCTGCCCGCCACCCGTGCACTCACCCTGGGCAAAGGCTACATGCTGGCGCTGACCCGGGACCAGCGGATCTATGCCTGGGGCTGCAATGCCGCCGGACAGCTAGGACTGGGCCATCTGCAGTCCGTGGCCACGCCCGCCGAAATTCCAATGCCGTCGCGCGTGCAGGTTGGTGCTGTTGGGATAGTTGAGATGCCGCGTCTGCGTCGGTGGCGGCGGCTTGGGCACCTTGGGATTTGGCGGCAGGCGGTTAATGATCTTGATCCGCAGCGTGTCGCCGACGTTGACCCG
>JANNKM010000078.1:0-10199 GCA_031396305.1 Rhizobacter sp. | reverse complement strand
GGCGTCATCTGGTAGACCCACTTGGTCATGCCGGTGTCGACGTCACGCGCGAAGATCGTCATCGACCACTTGTTGTCGCCAGGGCGCTGCGCCGGGTTCCAGGTGGAGGGGTTGCCGGTGCCGTAGTACATCAGGTTCAACGCCTTGTCGTAGCTGTACCAGCCCCAGGTCGTGCCGCCGCCGATCTTCCACTGGTCGCCCTTCCAGGTCTTCAGCGAAGAATCCGCGCCCACGGGCGCCATCTTGCCGTCGGTCCAGGTCATCGTCTTGGCCGGGTCGATCAGCATTTCGGCGTCGGGGCCGACGCTGTAGCCCTTCCAGGCGAGTTTGCCGTCAGACAGGTTATAGGCCGCGATGAAACCGCGCACACCCCATTCGCCACCGCTGATGCCGGTGATGACCTTGTCCTTGAAGACGTGTGGCGCGTTCGTGTTCACCGCGCCGAGCTTCGGGTCGCCGTTCTTCGTGCTCCACACCACCTTGCCGGACTTGGCGTCCAGCGCGATCAGCATGCTGTCGGCCTGCTGCAGGATGATCTTGCCTTCGGCGTATGCCAAACCGCGGTTCACGGTGTCGCAGCACATCTGCGGAATCACCGCCGGGTCCTGCTTCGGCTCATATTTCCAAAGGATCTTCTGCGTATCGAGGTCGATCGCGAAAACCTTGTTCGGGAACGGTGAGTGCAGGTACATCTTGCCGTCGATTACGAGCGGCGAGCCTTCATGGCCGCGCAGCACGCCGGTGGAGAACGTCCACGCGACCTGCATCTTGCCGACGTTGCCGGTGTTGATCTGCTTCAGTTGGCTGTAGCGCTGGTTGTACATGTCGCCAGCCTGCGTCGCCCAGTTCTTGGAATTTGCGATGTTCTTCTCCACGTCGGCGTTGGCCAGGGCCAAGCCAGGCAACGCGAGCAGGGCGGAACTTACGCATAACCAAGCGGGCCTGTGGAAATGCCTCGCAATTCGCATGAAAGTCTCCTTCAGAGGTTTACATTGGACCGAGGGCCTCAACGCAAAACGCAACCCGACGGGCTGTACCTGCGAACGGCAAAAGGCTCGGCGTGACGTGAACTGCAATATCCGCGCCTGTTTTGCGGGTGCGCAGCCCGCGGGTCCGGGGTCGCCGCCGGCCGACGCCGACTCAGTATTTACCCTGAGTTCGGCCCGCCCTAGAGGCAGCGCGGTTGGCCCGCCGATTCTTCTGCCCCGATCAGCCCATCGCTGCCGCGCTTTCACTCCTCGATGCCCCCATTGAGCTAGGGAAACTACCGATCGGCGAAGCTGGCAGTTCGACCCGCCCGCCACGCAAAGTGGTGGCCGAATTCGCGAGAGTCTCGATAACGATGCATCGCCCTTGGAACACTGTGTTCCATCTGGCGTACATGCGCCGCGGCGGGGCGGACTGGCGGATTTATTGGCCTAGCCTCGCGAAGCCATGGCAACATCGCGCCGCGAACCGAGGAGTGGCATGGACCGAAACGATGCGCTGCTGACTGACTGGCGCGAGCGTGCGCTCGCGCTGGAAGCCCAGGTCAACCAGTGCGTCCTCGGCCAGGCGCGCGCGGTGCACTTGGTCAATACCGCGGTCTTCGCGCGCGGCCATGTGCTGCTGCAAGGCGACGTCGGCGTGGGCAAGACAACGCTGCTGCGCGCCTTTGCGCATGTGCTGGGTGGCGCCTTCGCGCGCACCGAGGGCACGGTCGACTTGATGCCGGGCGATCTGATCTATTACACCTACATCGGCGAGAACGGGCGCCCCGCCGTCGAGCCCGGGCCGCTGATCCGCCACGGCGAAGACCTGGCGATCTTCTTCTTCAATGAGATCAATCGCGCCCGCCCGCAGGTGCACGCGCTGCTGTTGCGGGCGATGGCCGAACGCTGCGTTGCAGCATTCAACCGCGAGTTCCAGCTGCCGCACCTGCTGGTGTTCGCCGACCGGAATCGCGTCGAGCGCGAAGAGACCTTCGAGATCTCGGCCGCGGCGCGCGATCGGTTCATGATGGAAATCGACATCGAGGCACCTGCCGACGACACGCAGCGGCGCACGCTGATCTTCGATTCGCGCTTTCACGACACGCAGCAGCTCGTCGGCGCCTTGCAAAACGCGATGGTGCCGCACCACGAACTCAACGCCATCGCCGGGCTGGTGCAGCGCAGCATCCAGACTTCCGACGCCCTGGCCTCCTACGCCCTCGCGCTGTGGCGCGCCACAGCGCAGCCGGCACAGTACGGGGTGCGCGTGTCGGGTGTGGACACCGCCCAGTTGATGCTCGCCGGCGCCAGCCCGCGCGGCATGAGCCAGTTGCTGCGCGCGGCGCGCGTCGCCGCCTGGCTTGAAGGGCGAGGTTTTGTCGCGCCGGAAGACCTGCAGGCCGTGTTTACGCAAACGCTGGCGCATCGCCTGTGTTATCAGCCCGTGTATGAGCTGCACCGGCAAGAGATCGGCGGGCAGTTGATGCACGCGATCGTCGGGGCGGTCGCCGCGCCTTGATCGCGCAGCCGGCGGCTCGGCCAACCATGCAGCGCGAACCCGCAAGCGTCGACCCCAGGCCCGCCGTGATCGCCGAGTTTCACTACCGCATCGGCGGCGCCGCAGGCGGCACGTTCCCCGGGAGTCACCGCAGTCGCGGCGGCGACGGCGGCTTTGAATTTCGCCACCATGCCCTGCTGCACGACGCCCCCGACGCGCGGCGCCTCGATCTGCCGCTCAGCCTGCGCGACCCGTTCGGCCAATGGATCGTGCGCCGCTATAGCCAGCGCAAGTCGATTCCCGTGGTGCTGGTGGCCGACCTGTCCGCGTCGATGGGGTTTGTCGGCGCGCAGCGCAAGCTCGACGTGCTGGCCGACTTCGCGCAAAGCCTGGCCTGGTCGGCCTGGCGCAGCGGCGACAGTTTCGGCTTCCATGGTTGCGACGAGCAGTGGCGCGCCGACCTTGCGCTGCCGCAGACGCGCCGCCGCGGTGCCGGAGTCGCGCTGGCGAAAACGCTCCGCGCGCTGCTGCCGCGCGGGCGCTCGGCGCGTGGCCTGGGCGAGGTGCACCGCCACTTGCCGCGCCAACGCGCGCTCGTCTTTCTCGTCTCCGACTTCCATGTGGCGTTGGCCGACGTTCGGCAGACCCTGGCCAGCCTCGCCGCGCACGACGTCGTGCCGGTCGTGCTGTGGCAGGCGGCCGAATTTGGCGCCGACGCAACGCGCGGTCTGGTGCAAGTGCGCGAGCCCGAGGGCGGCGCGCGCCAGTGGCTCTGGTGGCGCCCGGCCCTGCGCGAACGCTGGCAGGCCGCCGCGGCTGAGCGGCGCGCCGCGTTGCTTGACGTATTTCGGGCGCGGCGCCTGGCACCGCTGTTCATCGAGGGCGAATTCGACGCGGCTGCGGTGACGCGCCACTTTCTCGCATGAACCTAGGAGCCTGGGCCCTGTGGGGAGGCTTGCTCGCAGCGGCCAGCGTCGCCGACGTGGCCGCGGCGCAGGACGCGCCAGATGCGCTGCGCGTCGAAGCGAGCGAGCCGCGCGCCTATGGTTATCAGGTCGGCGAGCTGGTGCAGCGCCAAATCACGGTTCATGCACCGCACGGTTGGCGCCTGGTCGAAGATTCCTTGCCTCGCCCCGGCGGGCGCGGTGGGGCGATCGAGCTGCGGCGCGTCGCCGCGCAGAACCACGCCGTGCGCGGCGGGCAGCGCCATGACGTGGCGCTCGAGTACCAGGTCCTGCTCTCGCCAGTCCACGTGCGAACCCTCGAAATCGCCCCGCTGCGGCTGCGCTTCGAGCATGTGACGCGCAGCGAAGACGTGCGCATCGAGGGCTGGCCCGTCACGGTGGCACCGCTGACGCCGCTGGAGGTTTCGCCACGCCGCGGCCTGGGCGAGCTTCAGCCCGACCGGCCGCCGGCGCTGATTGATAGCGCAGCGACGCGCCTGCGGCTGTGGATCTGCGCCGGCCTGGTGTTGTTGCTGTTGTGCGCCCTGGGAATATTGACCTTCGGCCCGCCCTGGCGCGCCGCGCGCAATCGCCCGTTCGGCCGTGCCTGGCGCGAATTGCGGCACTTGCCGGGCCATCCCGACGCAGCGCAATGGCGCGCTGCATGCCGAACCCTGCACCGGGCGATGAATGATTGCGCCGGCGAGGTGTTGTTCGAGCCGGGCCTGGAGCGCTTTGTCGCCGCGCAGCCGCGGTTTCGCGGCGTGCGTGATGGGCTCGCGCGCTTCATGCAGTTGTCGCGCAATGAGTTTTTTGGCGGCGCGGCGCGCATGCATGGTGGCGGCGCAACCGGGGGCAGCGGCAGCGACGTCGGCACCGCTGGTGACGCAGGTGCCACTGCCGACGCTGCGGACACTGGGGCCACGGGCGACTCCGCATGGCTCGTCGACCTGTGCCGGCGCTGCCGCGACGCCGAGCGCGGCGTGGCTGGAAGCGCATGAATTTCGACGCCGCCTGGGTGCTGTGGCTGTTGCCGCTTGCCGCGCTGCCGTTGCTCGCCACCCCAGGCGAGCCGCTGGCCAACGGCTGGCTCGTGATCGCGCCACGCGATCGAGCCTCCGCGTGGGCGGGCTGGGCGCTGCGCGCCACGGCAGCAACGGCCCTTGCCGCACTCGTGCTCGCGCTGGCCGGGCCGTTTTGGCCGGAGTACAGCGTCGAACGTGTTGGTCGTGGTGCCGAGATCGTGCTCGTGCTCGACCGCAGTAGAAGCATGGACCTGGGCTTCGCACCGGGCGGCGGCCCACCCGCGGCAGCGCGCGGCACCGGGCCGGAGGCGCTTGACTATTACTTCAGCCAGGGCTGGTCGCGCCTGCGCGAATCGAAGGGCAAGGTGGCGCGGCGCCTGCTCAGCGAGTTCACCGCACAGCGTCCCGAGGACCAGTTCGCCCTCGTTGTGTTCAGCACGTTGCCGATGCGGGTACTCGAATTCACGCAGAAGAGCGAAGTCATTCGCGCCGCAATCGACGCCGGCAACATCGGCCGCGGCCTCGCGGAAACGAATATTGGCTTGGCGCTCGAAGCGGCGCTCGGGTTCTTCGAAGGCCGGGCCTATACCGGCTCGCGCATCGTGATGCTCGTCTCCGATGGCGGCGACCGCCTGGACCCCGACATGCAAGAACGCCTGGCCCGCGCGGCGCGACGCCAGCGGGTGTCGATCTATTGGATGTATCTGCGTTCGGCGAACAGCCCCGGGCTGAAGCTGACGGCGCGCGATTCGAGCGGCGCCGCCGACAGCGTGCCCGAGTTGCTGCTGCACCGCTTCTTCGAATCCCTGGACACCTCTTATCGCGCCTATGAGGCCAGCGACGGCCAGGCGCTGCAGCGCGCGATCGCCGACGTGGACCGCCTCGAGAAGTTGCCCATCACCTACCGCGACCTGATGCCGCGGCGCGACCTCACGCCCTACGTGCACGGCGTCGCGCTGCTCGCCGTGCTCATGCTGCTGGCCGCACGTTTCGCCGAAATTCGACGATGGACCAGGTGAAATCGTCGTTCTCGTTGTCCTGGTCGCGCAGGCGCGCGCTGCGCCTGGCATGGCTGGGCCTGGGGCTCAGCGTGGCGTGGGGAGCGTTCGAGGTGATCAACCTCGCCCGGACCGAGCAGCTCAATGCGCAGATCGCTTCCGGCTCGGCACCGGCCGAGCACGACGCGGCCCCCGCCGAACTGCGCTTTGCACTGGCGCATGCGCTGGCCGCCAGCGGTGCGACTGACGCGGCGCTGAACCGCTACGGTGCCTTGCAAGGCGCCACACCGCTGGGCCAGGCGGCACGCTACAACAGCGCGAATCTGCTGCTGCGCCAGGGCATGGAACTTCGCGCCGGGGGGCAGGCAGGCCAGGCGCTGGCGATGATCGAACTCGCCAAGGAAGGTTACCGCGAAGTGCTGCGCGACAACCCCGGCGACTGGCCGGCGCGCTACAACCTGGAACGCGCGCAGCGCCTCGTTCCCGACCCGGATGAAACTGACGACCCCGCCCCCGACGTGAACCGCAGCGCCGAGCGCGCCGCGACGACGATGCGCGGCTATTCGCCGGGCTTGCCATGAGCGGCGTGCGCGGATTCGCGCCATGAAGCGCTGGCGCGAGATGTGGGTCTGGCGCGGCGAGCGCGCGGCGCTGGGGGGTGCCGCGGTAGCGCTCGCGGCGGCGCTTTTCAATCCGACGCTGCCCTGGCACCGCACACTCTTCGAGCACGTGATCGTGCTCGACGTGACGCAGAGCATGAACGTGCAGGACGAGTGGCTCGACGGCCGGCCGGCGTCGCGCCTGCACTTCGCGAAACACGCGCTGCACGGCGCGCTGCAGCAGTTGCCCTGCGGCTCCAAGGTCGGCTGGGCGGTGTTCACGGAAGCACGCAGCTATCTCTTGTTCACGCCGGTCGAGGTGTGCGCGAATCGCGCTGAGCTGCGCGCCTCGCTGGCGGGAATCGACGCTCGCATGGCCTGGTCCGGCAACAGCGAGGTGGCCAAGGCCTTGCACAGCGGTGTGGGGATCGTGAAAGCGCTGCCGGGTATGCCGTCACTCGTGTTCGTGACCGATGGCCATGAAGCGCCGCCACAAAGCGCCCGCCATCGCCCGCGCTACGAGGACCGGGCCAGCGCGCTAACCGGCCTGATCGTCGGCGTCGGGCAACCCAAACCGTCGCCGATACCCAAGACCGATCCTGCCGGCCAGCCGCTCGGGTTCTGGAGCGCCGACGAAGTCCAGCAGGTCGACCCGCACAGCATGGGGCGAGGCGCGAGCGTGGGCGCCGAGGCGATGGTGGAAGACGACGCCGATGCGCCGGGAGCGGCGGCTGCCCTTGCGGCGCTGGCCGCCGGCCTGGGCGCCACACCAGGCGGCGAGCACCTGTCTGGCCTGCGCGAACCGTATCTGCGCCTGCTCGCAGCCGAAAACGGCTTCACGTTTCATCGTCTGGTTTCGACCCAGGTACTCGCTGACGCGCTGCGCGGTGACTCGCTGGCGCGTGAGGTGGCGGTGCGCGGCGACGCCCGCGTGCTGCTGTTCGCGCTGGCGCTTGCGCTGTTGCTCGCGCCGTATGCGTATGCGTTCGTGTTTGCGTTTGCGGCGCGTGCGCGTTGGCGCTCCGGGCGCGGCCGCTGACCTGCGTGACTCACATGGAAACGCGCGGCCGCCCGAAATTTCCTTGACCCCTTGTATGTCATCCCGGCGAAGGCCGGGATCCACCGTTGACGACCTTGCGCGAGTGGATCCCGGCGTCCGCCGGGATGACAACTGCTTGGTTCAGTTCAACCCAGTTCGCGCCGACGCGGCATGTCGGCGCCGCGCCGCGAGCATGTGATCGCCGCGGCCCGCGCAGCGAAACCCAGCACCTCTTGCCATTGCACCGCGCTGAGCTGGGCCAGCGCCGCACCACTCAGCGCGGCGGTTTCGGCCAGGCGCGCCAGCATGGCAGCCTGGAACGTGTCACCCGCGCCGACAGTGTCGATCACGGTCACGTTCACACCCGGCACGCTGGCCACGGCATTCGCGGTCCAGACGCTGGCGCCCAACGCGCCGCGCGTGATCACGAGCGCCGTCGTGCCGCGCGCCAACGCCATCGCGGCGAATTCGGCGGCGGCGCGGCCCGGGTACAGCAGCGCCAAGTCTTCGTCACTGATTTTCAGCAGATCGCAGCGCGGCAGCATCCAATCGAGTTGCGCATGCCAGGCGCCCAGTTCGGGTTCGACGTTGAGGCGAATGTTCGGGTCGTAGGCAATCAGGGCGTGGCCCTTTTCGCGCTCGACCAGCGCGCGCAGAGTCGACGCGATCGGTTGCACCACTGTCGCGTAGGAGCCCACGTGGATTGCGCGCACCTCGGCTTGCATCCGGGCCAGCGCGGTGGCGTCGAGCTGGCGGTCCGCGCCGCCCGTGCCATAGAAGGCGTAGGACGGCACGCCGGCGGCGTCGAGCCCGACCAGGCTGAGCGTGGTCGGCGCGGCAGTGCGCACCACGGCGCGCGTGTCCACGCCTTCGTCAATGAGCGCGCGCATCAGGCGCTGCCCGAGAAAGCCGTTGGAGATCGCGCCGAAGAACCCGACCGGCTGCGCGAGCCGCGCCAGCGCGATCGCCACGTTGAGCGGCGAACCGCCGATGCGGGCGTCGAGTTGCGTGCCGGTGGGCGTGTCGGCTTGCGCGAACACGTCCATCAGCGCTTCTCCGCACACCATGAACGCCGGGGTTTCCTGCTGCATCGTTGACTTGCCTCTTCGGATGACGGCCGC
The DNA here is from genome assembly GCA_031396305.1 of Rhizobacter sp. Taxonomy (GTDB): domain Bacteria; phylum Pseudomonadota; class Gammaproteobacteria; order Burkholderiales; family Burkholderiaceae_C; genus JAEMQF01. Next base: position 2,004 of record JANNKM010000078.1, on the reverse strand, counting down.
GCAATGCAACGCATCGGCACGGCGCGACGACCGAGCATGCCGCGCCCGGCCGGGGCCGGCCATACGGGTTTTCCATTAATAACTCCGATTGATTTATTAACTCGGCTGCACCACAATGCGGGCGCGCCCCGCTGTGGGGCCATGACCCCACCCCCGGGCTCGGCCAACGAAGCCCACCACCATCGCGGAGACTGCTCAATGAACCTGAAGACCCCGACACGAATTTCTGCGGCCGTTGCCGCGGCCCTGCTCAGCGCCGGCCTGGCACACGCCGCCGGCGAACCCGTGATCGGTCTGATCACGAAGACCGAGACGAATCCCTTCTTCGTGAAGATGAAGGAAGGCGCCGCCGCTGCCGCGAAGGCGAAAGGCGCGAAGCTGATGTCGGGCGCCGGCAAGGCCGACGGCGACAACGCCGGCCAGGTGACGGCGATGGAGAACATGATCGCGGCCGGCGCGAAGACGATCCTGATCACGCCCAGCGACAGCAAGGCCATCGTGCCGTCGATCGCCAAGGCGCGCGCCAAGGGCGTGCTCGTGATCGCGCTGGACAGCCCCGCCGACCCGGCCGACGCCACCGACGCGCTGTTCGCCACCGACAACTACAAGGCCGGCGTGCTGATCGGCCAGTACGCCAAGGTGGCGCTCGGCGGCAAGCTGGCGAAGATCGCCACGCTCGACCTGTTCCCCGGCCACCCGGTGGGCGCGCAGCGCCACAACGGCTTCCTGAAAGGCTTCGGCCTGGCAGCACCCGACGCGAAGAGCAACGAGCTCGGCACTGCCGCCGAAGTGGTGTGCATGGCCGACAGCTTCGGCGACCAGGCGAAGGGCCAGACGGCGATGGAAAACTGCCTGCAAAAGAGCCCCGACATCAACCTCGTCTACACGATCAACGAGCCCGCCGCCGCGGGCGCGTTCAACGCGCTGAAGAAGGCCGGCAAGGACAAGGGCGTGACCATCGTCTCGGTGGACGGCGGCTGCGCCGGCATCGCCAACGTCGGCGCGGGCGTGATCGCCGCGACGTCGCAGCAGTACCCGCTGAAAATGGCGTCGATGGGCGTCGAGGCGGGTGTCGAGTACGCGAAGACGGGCAAGAAGCCGAGCGGCTACACCGACACCGGCGTGACGCTGATCGCCGCCAAAGCGATGGCCGGCGTGGACAGCAAGGACGTGAAGACCGGTACCGACCTGTGCTGGGGCAAGAAATAGAAGATAGCCACACCCAACAAGAACCGTCATGCCGGCGCAAGCCGGCATCCACCGCGCCGCAGTGCACCCAATTGCACGTTGAGCACTGGGCCCGATGGATCCCGGCCCCCGTGTCGCGGCACGGGGCAACGTTTCACCGGGATGACGAAACTTTCTAGAACGGCGGGAGCACCATGAACACCTGGAAAGACAAGATGCCGCCGATCGGCACCCTCGGCCCGTTCCTCGCGCTGCTCGCGGCGTGCGCATTCTTTGCGTCGCAGACGGACCGCTTCCTCAGCGGCGCGAACCTGTCGCTGGTGCTGCAGCAGGTGATGGTCGTGGGCGTCATCGCGATCGGCCAGACGCTCATCATCCTGACCGCCGGAATCGACTTGTCGTGCGGCATGGTGATGGCGCTCGGCGGCATCGTGATGACGAAGTTCGCCACCGATCTGGGCATGCCACCGGCGCTGGCGATCGCCTGCGGTATCGGCGCGACGACGCTGTTCGGCCTGGTCAATGGCCTGCTCGTCACGCGCGTCAAGTTGCCGCCTTTCATCGTGACGCTGGGCACCCTGAATATTGCGTTTGCGATCACCCAGCTCTACTCCGAATCGCAGACCGTGACCAACCTGCCGCCCATGATGACGGCGCTGGGCAACACGTTCGCGATCGGCAACACCGAAGTCGCGTGGGCAGGCAGCTCCCACGAGGGAGGCAATACAGATTTGGGAACCATGCAAGCTCCTTGAAAGAAAAGATGCAGGAGGAGCCGTTCGTCAAAGGATTCCCATCAGTTGATTCGCTGACCTT
>JANNKM010000033.1:0-1789 GCA_031396305.1 Rhizobacter sp. | reverse complement strand
TCACCAAATGGAATGCGCAGATCCGCAGCGCGGACGAGGTTCGGACGCTTGTGCGCAAGGCCTTCAGAGAGGCGACACAGGGGCGGCCGGGGCCGGTGCTGCTGGATTTTCCCAAGGACGTGCAGCTCGCTTCGTTCGTGCCAGTCCTCGATGGCGATGCCGACGAAATCGCGAAACCGAGGCAAAAGCCGTTGCCGCGCACGGCCCTGCGCGAGGCGGCGGCCCTGATCCGCGCGGCGAAGCGTCCGGTCTTTTACGGCGGCGGCGGCCTCATTAATTCCGGACTGGCCGCGACCACTGCCTTCACGCAGCTCGTGCGGCGTACAGGGGCCCCCTGCACGCTCACATTGATGGGCCTCGGCGCGTACCCGGCCTCCGATCCGCAGTTCCTCGGCATGCTGGGCATGCACGGCACGCTCGAAGCCAATCTCGCCATGCACGACGCCGACCTCGTCGTCTGCGTCGGTGCGCGTTTCGACGACCGCGTCACCGGGAAGCTGAGCGACTTCTGTCCGAACGCGAAGAAAATCCACCTGGACATCGATCCGGCGTCCATCAACAAGCTGGTGCGCGTCGACGTGCCCATCGTCGGCGATGGCGCGCAACTGCTGCAGGCCCTGAACGAGGAACTGGCGCCGTTTGTACTGAACGTCGCGCGCCTGCAAGCCTGGTGGTCGATGATCGCCGAATGGCGTGCCGAGAATTCCCTCGGTTTCGACAAGCGCGAGGACTGCATCGTCCCGCAGCAACTGATGCAATCGCTGCAAACCCAGCTCGCAGGCCGCGACACCATTGTCTCCACCGACGTCGGCCAGCACCAGATGTGGGCGGCCCAGCACCTGAAGTTCGAACAGCCGCAGCGCTGGCTGACTTCCGGCGGCGCCGGCACCATGGGTTACGGCCTGCCGGCGGCCATTGGCGCGCAGATCGCGCATCCGGACAAGCTGGTGGTGTGCGTCAGCGGCGACGCATCGGTGCTGATGAACATCCAGGAACTTTCCACGGCCATGCAGCATCGCACGCCGGTGAAGCTGGTCCTGTGCAACAACGGCTACATGGGCATGGTGCGCCAGTGGCAGGAACTGATCCACGAAGGCCGTTACAGCCACAGCTACACCGAGGCGCTGCCGGATTTCGTGGCGGTCGCCAAGGGCTTCGGCTGGAAGGCGCGTCGCGTCACCGATCCGGCCGAGCTCGATGCGGCGATCGCCGAGTGCCTGGCCAGCGAAGGGCCGTACTTCCTGGATGTGGCCGTTGCGGAGCAGGAGAACTGCTTTCCGATGATCGCCCAGGGTTGCGGCCATCAGCACGTCATGTTGAGCGAGAACAGGGTTTATCGGCCGCACGACTCAGCGTAATCTTTGACATGCGCCGCGGGCTCACCGGCCTGCGAGCGCGGCGACGGGCAGGTCCCCCATACCCATGGGTTCCCTGCCTGTGTCCAATCCGACCGGGAGCGAGACATGCAGGAAGTCACACTGGAAGACAAATACAAAGCTGTATCCGGCCGCATCTATCTCACGGGCATCCAGGCGCTGGTGCGCCTGCCGCTGATCCAGCAGCAGCGCGACGCCGCTGCCGGCCTCGACACCGCGGGCTATATTTCCGGATACCGGGGTTCGCCGCTTGGCGGACTCGACGAGGCGCTGTGGAAGGCGCAGCCCCATCTCGAAGCGCATCACGTCAAATTCCAGCCCGGCGTGAACGAAGAACTGGCGGCGACGTCGGTCTGGGGCACGCAGCAAGTTCACCTGATCGGCGAATCCGATTACGACGGCGTGTTCGCCCT